>CAXTMA010000040.1:0-21458 GCA_964245015.1 uncultured Beijerinckiaceae bacterium
GGACCCCCAGGTGGCGGGGGGGGCGGGGCTGGGCGGCCAGCGCTTCCAGGCCGAGGCGGACGCTGCCCTGCCGCGTGGCGGCGCCGTCCGCAGGCGGCAGCAGGAGGCGCACCGCCGCGGCCGGCAGCATCGCGAGACTGCGCTCGTAGTGCGCGCGGTCGTCGGGATGGATGACGACGAGAACGGGAAAGCCGCCGCGAGCCAGGGTGGCGAGCGTGCGCGCGAGCAGCGGCGTGCCGGCGAGGTCGAGGTACTGCTTGGGGCGGGCGGTGCCGACGCGCGAACCGCGGCCGGCCGCAACAACCAGGATCGCCGTTGCGGTTGAAGCGGCCATTCTTGAGTTCCCTGCTGCCCGACTCATGATGAATCACGGCGGCGAGGTCAAACGCCGCAAGATCCCCGGAACGCGGGCCGGCAAGGCCGGCGGATCAAGGCCCTTGCCGAGCGTAACAAACTGACTAAGCTGTAGGCATGAATTTCTTTGCCGACATCTTAGGCAGTCTGCGCGAGGGCGGCGGCGGCGCGATCCTGGCGCCGATGGCCGGCATCAGCGATGTCGGCATGCGCAGCATTGCCCAAGATTTCGGCGCGACCTTCGTCGTCAGCGAGATGGTCGACAGTCGATTCCTCGCGGCCGGTGATCGCGGCAGCCTCGCCCGGGCGCGGGGCGGCGCCGGCCATGTCGTGCAGATCGCCGGATGCACGCCGTCGGCCCTGGCGGAGGCGGCCCGGCTCGCCGCCGGCCTGGGTGCGCAGGCCACCGACATCAACATGGGCTGTCCGGCGCGCAAGGTCGTCGGCGGCGCGGCCGGCTCGGCGCTGATGCGCGACAACGCCACCGCGCTGATCCGGGCCGTGCGGGCGGCCGTCGGCGTGCCGGTGAGCGTCAAGATGCGGCTCGGCTGGGACGAGGGTTCGCGCAACGCGCCCGAGCTGGCACGGCGCGCGGAGGCGGAAGGCGCGGCGCTCGTCACGGTGCACGGGCGCACCCGCTGCCAGTTCTACAACGGTCGCGCCGACTGGGCGGCGATCGCCGAGGTCGTCGCGGCGGTGGCCATCCCCGTCGTGGCGAACGGCGACTGTTGCGACGTCGCCGATGCCCGGGCGATGATCGCCGCATCGGGCGCCGCCGCGGTGATGATCGGCCGGGCGGCGCTCGGGCGGCCCTGGC
The DNA here is from genome assembly GCA_964245015.1 of uncultured Beijerinckiaceae bacterium. Lineage (GTDB taxonomy): Bacteria > Pseudomonadota > Alphaproteobacteria > Rhizobiales > Beijerinckiaceae > RH-AL1. The sequence continues at coordinate 1,172 of CAXTMA010000040.1, forward strand.
TCGTCGGCGACATCGCCCATGCTCTGCGAACGGGCCGCGAGCGGGCGGCGCCGACCCGCGAGCGCCGCCGGGACTGCGCCCGGCAGCATTACGCGACGCTCCTGTCCATCCACGGCGAGGCGGCGGGCGTGCGCCATGCGCGCAAGCATCTGGCCGGCTACGCCAGCGATGCCGGCTTTCCGCCGGGAACGGCCCGCCACCTGTCGCTGGTGACGCAAACCGACCCCGACGCGGTCTTCGCGATGCTGGACGGCTTGTACGAGATGCCGGCGGATCGGGCGGTGGCGGCATGACTCCCTTGCCCCGCCTGACCGGCTCGCCGGAGCCGGCAGCCGATGGGAACGGCTCGGCCGCCGTGCCCGGCGCCGGCCACATCCTCGAAGCCCTGCCCACGCCGGTGTTCACCCTCGGCGACGACGATTACATCACGAGCAGCAATCCAGCCGCCGACGCCTTCTTCGGGACCAGCCTGTCGGCGCCGCGCCAGCACGCCCTGACGGCTCTTCTGCCCGGCGACTCCTCGCTGCTGGCACTCGTCCGCCATGTCCGTCGCGGCGGCGGAACCATCAACGAGCATCGGGTCGATCTCGGCCTGCCGCGCCTCGGCGTGGAAAAGCTGGTCGACATCTTCGTCACCCCGATCGCCCCCCTGAGCACCTCGCTCGTGGTGATGCTGCGCGAGCGCTCGATCGCCGAGAAGCTCGACCGCCAGCATGCCCGGCGCGGCGCCGCACGCTCGATGTCGGCGATGGCCTCCATGCTCGCCCACGAGATCAAGAACCCGCTGTCGGGCATCCGCGGCGCGGCGCAGCTGCTGGAAGCCGAAGCCAACGAGGACGACCGCGTCCTGACCCGGCTGATCTGCGACGAAACCGACCGCATCGTGCATCTCGTCGACCGCATGAAGCCGTTCTCGGCCGTGCCCGACGACGATTTCGAGACGGTCAACATCCACGCCGTGCTGGATCACGTGAAGAAGGTCTCCAAGGCCGGCTTCGCCCGCCACATCCGCATCAAGGAAAGCTACGACCCCTCGTTGCCCCCCGTGCTGGGCAGCCGCGACCAACTCATCCAGGTGTTCCTGAACCTCGCCAAGAACGCCGCCGAAGCGATCGGGACGGAGCGAAGCGACGGCGAGATCGAACTGCGCACCGCCTTCCGGCCGGGCGTCCGCCTGAAGATCAACGGATCGGAGGCGCCGGTCAGCCTGCCGCTCGAATTCTGCGTCCTCGACAACGGGCCGGGCATCGCCGCGGCCGTGCTGCCGCACCTCTTCGATCCCTTCGTGACGACCAAGCAGACGGGAACTGGCCTTGGACTTGCTCTGTCGGCGAAGATCATCGGCGACCACGGCGGAATCGTGGAGTGCGAATCCCACGGCAGCCGCACGACCTTCAAGGTGCTCATGCCCATGCATGCCCTTCGCGACGGCAGATCGCCGAGGCCGACCGACTAGGGCGGTGTGACGGCTCGTCGAGCCGTTGTCCCGCCGCAGACCTGAATTGGAAGCATGATGTTATCTGAGAAGTCCGCAACTTCTCGGCATCGCGCGCAAGGAGTGCCGCCGCGGGCCGGCGCAATGTGGCGATGAACCCTGGACACATCATTGTCGCCGACGACGATGCGGCGATCCGCACGGTGCTCAGCCAGGCGCTGTCGCGGGCCGGCTACGACGTGCGTACCACCGCGACCGCCGCGACCCTTTGGAGCTGGGTCAAGGCCGGCGATGGCGACCTCGTCATCACCGACGTGGTGATGCCCGACGAGAACGCCTTCGAGCTGCTGCCGCGCATCAAGAAGCTGCGGCCCGAGCTGCCCATCATCGTGATGTCGGCGCAGAACACCTTCATGACCGCGATCAAGGCGTCCGAGCGCGGCGCCTACGAATACCTGCCCAAGCCCTTCGATCTGCGCGAACTCGTGTCCATCGTCGGCCGGGCGATGAACGAGCCCAAGAACCGCGCCAGGGCCGCGCTGTCGGAAGACCTCGAAAGCATGCCGCTCGTCGGGCGCTCGCCGGCGATGCAGGAAATCTACCGCTCGCTCGCCCGGCTGATGCAGACCGACCTCACCGTGATGATCACCGGCGAGTCCGGCACCGGCAAGGAGCTGGTCGCCCGCGCCCTGCACGATTACGGCAAGCGCAAGAAGGGTCCCTTCGTCGCCATCAACATGGCGGCGATCCCGCGCGACCTCATCGAGTCCGAGCTGTTCGGCCACGAGAAGGGCGCCTTCACCGGCGCCAACCAGCGCTCGGCCGGGCGCTTCGAGCAGGCGGAGGGCGGCACGCTGTTCCTCGACGAGATCGGCGACATGCCGATGGAGGCGCAGACGCGGCTGCTGCGCGTGCTGCAACAGGGCGAGTACACCACCGTCGGCGGGCGCATGCCGATCAAGACCAACGTGCGCATCATCGCCGCCACCAACAAGGACCTGCGCATCCTGATCGGGCAGGGGCTGTTCCGCGAGGACCTGTTCTTCCGCCTCAACGTGGTGCCGTTGCGCCTGCCCCCCTTGCGCGAGCGCCTGGAGGATGTCGGCGACCTCGCCCAGCATTTCTTCTCGCAGGCAGCCAACGAGGGGCTGCCCTCCAAGCACCTCGAAGCCGGCGCGCTGGATCGAATGAAGCGGTACCGCTGGCCGGGCAACATCCGCGAGCTGGAGAACCTCGTGCGGCGGCTCGCCGCTTTGTACCCGCAGGAGCTGATCAGCGAGCAGCTCGTCGACATGGAACTGTCGGCCGATTCGGCCTTCAGCCCGTCGATGGCCTCGCCCAAGGCGCCGGCCGCGGCACCGGCGCCAGTCAACGGCGAGGCGGTCCCCTTGTCCACCGCCGTGGAACGCCACCTCACCAAGCTGTTCGGCGCCCACGGGGAAGGACTGCCGCCGCCGGGGCTGTATCATCGCATCCTGCGCGAACTGGAACAGCCGTTGATCTCGGCGGCTCTGGGGGCGACGCGCGGCAATCAGATCAAGGCGGCCGAGCTGCTCGGGCTCAACCGCAACACCCTGCGCAAGAAGATCCGCGACCTCGACATCCGCCTGATGCGCTCGCCTCGCTGAAACGCCGTCGCAAACTCCGGCGGACGCCCACGAATTGTCGTAATTCTGCAACAGGTAGAAGGGCCTCGTCGGAGGCGCGCATCGGCTCGCAACCCCGCTCCCCCCGCGAGCCGGCGTGCCGCGGCGATGGAGCCTTGATGACACGGCAGGCATGACAGCAGCGAGACCCGAAGCCGCGAACGGACCGCGCCGTCACCTGACGCGCCTCGGCCCCGTCGCCGTGGCTCTGGCGCTCGTGGTTGCGACGACCAGCTTCCTGATGTTCGCCGGCTTCACCCCGGTGCGCACCACGCCCTCGGTGGTGCTCGGGCTGTTCATCGCCAACACCCTCACCATCCTGACCCTTCTCGCTCTCGTGGTGGTCGAGGGATGGTCGCTGCTCGCCGCCTGGCGGGCCGGAGTCGCCGGCGCCCGCCTGCACCTGCGTCTCGTCGCCCTGTTCTCGATCATCGCTGCCGTGCCGGTGATCCTGATGGCGCTGGTCGGCTCCATCGCGCTCGACCGCAGCCTCAACCCGGCCTTCCTCAAGGACGTCCGCGGCTTCGTGCAGAACACCATCGAGGCGGCGACCCGCTACCGCGAAGCGCAGTGCATCTCGCTGCTGCAGGAGAACCGCCTCACCGCCGGGGATCTCGACTCCGCCCGCGCCTTCCTGACCGCCGACCGGGCCATCCTGCGCGACTACTTCGCGTCCCGGGCCAAGTTCCTCGGCTTCAGCGCCGCCGCTCTGCTCAAGCCCGACGGTACCATGATCGAGCGGGCCAATGTCGGCGGCGCCTTCGGTTCGCTGGGGACGGCGATCGTGATGCCATCGGCCCGCGAGTTCGCCGCCGCCAAGAAGAACGAGCCGGAATGCACCCTGCTCGACGGCGAGCAGACCTTCGTCGCCCTGCACCCGGTCGCCCTGTTCCCCGACGCCTTCCTCTACACGGCGCGGCCGGTCGACAGCTTCAGCGTGGAATTCCCCAAGCAGGCCAAGCAGATCGTGGTCCGCTACGACGCCTTCGACCAGCATCGCACCTCCATTTCCATCGCCTTCGCCACGATGTACGTGTCGATCGCCCTGATCATGCTGCTGTCGGCGACGTGGCTCGGCCTGTCCTTCGCCAACCGGCTGGTGGACCCCATCCGCCGCCTCATCAGCGCCACCGATCAGGTCGCCTCGGGCAACCTGTTCACCCAGGTTCGCATCGACCGCTCCGAAGGCGACCTCGCCCATCTCGGCGAAACCTTCAACAAGATGACATCCGAGTTGCGCCTGCAGCAGAACCGGCTGGTGGCCGCTTCCAACCTCATCGACGAGCGCCGCCTGTTCACCGAGGCCGTGCTCTCGGGTGTGCCGGTGGCGGTGATCGGCGTCGGCCCCGACGGCCGCATCACCACGCTCAATCCTTCGGCCGAGCACCTGATCGTGCCCGACGGCGCCCATTCCGTGCTGGGCGAGGCGGTCGACAGCGTGATTCCCGAGATCGCCAAGACGCTCGCCGAGGCGCGCTCCAGCTCGCACCGGCTGGTGCAGGGGCAGATCCAGCTCGCCCGCAACGGCCGCGACCGCCTGTTCAACGTGCGCGTCACGAGCGAGGTGACCGCCGACGGCGCCGGCGAGTCCGCGACCAAGGCCGACAAGAGCGTGGTGGTGACGCTGGACGACATCACCGATGTCCTCGATGCCCAGCGATCGGCCGCCTGGGGCGACGTCGCCCGCCGCATCGCCCACGAGATCAAGAACCCGCTCACCCCAATTCAGCTCTCGGCCGAGCGCATCAAGCGCAAATACGGAAAGCTGATCACGGTCGACCGCGAGATCTTCGACCAGTGCACGGAAACGATCGTGCGTCAGGTCGACGACATCAAGCGCATGGTCGACGAGTTCTCGTCCTTCGCCCGCATGCCCAAGGCGACGCTGGAGCGCGACGATCTGTCGGAATGCGTGCGCCGGGTCGGCTTCCTGATGCGCGTCGCCCATCCCGAGATCGCCTTCGAGGAAAGCCTGCCCGAGGCACCGCTGCGCGTGCGCTTCGACCGCCGTTTGCTGAGCCAGGCGCTGACCAACATCATCAAGAACGCGACCGAGGGCATCGCCGCCGGAGAGGCGGGCGTGAAGGGGCGAATCCGCGTTGAGCTGACCGGCGGGGCAGGGATCGCCATCACCGTCACCGACAACGGCAAGGGCTTTCCCGCCGAAGGCCGCCAGCGCCTGCTCGAACCCTACATGACGACCCGCGCCGAGGGCACCGGGCTCGGTCTGCCCATCGTCGCCAAGATCCTCGAAGACCACGGCGGCGGCCTCGATCTGCTCGACGCGCCCGACGGGCAGGGCGCCCGCGTCCGTCTGCACTTCCCCGGCCGCGACGCCACCCTCGATACGGCTCCCAGCGACCCCACCGCCGCCGTTCTGGCGGTCAACGAAACGGCTTGAGCGACCCATGGCAAGCGACATCCTCATCGTTGACGACGAAATGGACATCCGGGAGATCGTGTCGGGCATCCTCTCCGACGAGGGCCACGGGACACGAACCGCCAAGAACTCCGACGAGGCGCTCCAGGCCATCCAGGCGCGCCGTCCCAGCCTGATCTTCCTCGACATCTGGCTGCAGGGGTCCAAGCTCGACGGACTGCAGGTGCTGGAACTGGTCAAGCAGCAGAACCCGCAGCTCCCCGTGGTGATGATATCCGGCCACGGCAACATCGAAACGGCCGTGTCGGCGATCAAGCTCGGTGCCTACGACTTCATCGAGAAGCCGTTCAAGGCCGACAGGCTGGTGCTGATCGCCGAGCGCGCCCTGGAGAACTCGCGGCTGAAACGCGAAGTGTCCGACCTCAAGGTGCGCAGCGGCACCGTCAGCAGGATGGTCGGCAAGTCGACGTCGGTGAACCAGCTCCGGCAGGTGATCGACCGCGTCGCGCCGGCGAACTCGCGCATCATGATCACCGGCCAGTCCGGCGCCGGCAAGGAACTCACCGCCCGCATGATCCACGCCGCCTCGGCGCGCGCCGATGGGCCGTTCGTGGCGATCAACGCCGCTACCATCACGCCCGAAACCATGGAGCACGAGCTGTTCGGCGCCGAGGGCGTCGCCGGCGAGGGGCGATACGTGGGCCGATTGGAGGAAGCGCACGGCGGCACCCTTTACATCGACGAGATCGCCGACATGCCTCGCGAAACCCAGGGCAAGATCCTGCGCGTGCTCGTGGAGCAGACGTTCCTGCGCGTCGGCGGCAACACGAAGGTGCACGTCGACGTCCGCATCATCTCGTCGAGCGCGCGCGACCTCGTGGGGGCGATCTCGGAGGGCACCTTCCGCGAAGACCTGTTCCACAGGCTGTCCGTGGTGCCGATCCGCGTGCCGCCGCTGGCCGAGCGGCGCGATGACATTCCCGAACTGATCACCTTCTTCATGGACCAGTTCACCGCCAACGCCGGCCTGCCCAAGCGGCGCATCGCCGACGATGCGATGGCGATCCTGCAATCCCACGACTGGCCGGGCAACATCCGCCAGCTGCGCAACAACGTCGAGCGCCTGATGATTTTGGCCTCGGGCGACGCCGACGCCGAGGTCACGGCCGACATGCTGCCCTCCGAGGTCGGGGCGCTGGTGCCGGCGACGCCGACCGGGGCAGGGGGCGAGAAGCTGATGAGCCTGCCGCTGCGCGAGGCGCGCGAAGTGTTCGAGCGCGAATACCTGATGGCGCAGGTCAGCCGCTTCGGCGGCAACATCTCGCGCACGGCCGAGTTCATCGGAATGGAGCGGTCGGCCCTGCACCGCAAGCTCAAGTCGCTCGGCATCGATTGAGCGATCTGTCGCCTGAAATGCCGGCGTCCCCTCCGGTCGGCGACGCGGCCGGGCGGCCGCCGGGCCTCGCCGTCCTGTTCACCGCTTTCCTCAAGATCGGCGCCCTGGGCTTCGGCGGCGTCGCCCCGCTCGCCCGCCATGTCCTCGTCGTCGAGCGGCGCCTGCTGGAAGAGCAAGCCTATGCCGAGCTGTTCGGCTTTGCGAGCACGTTGCCGGGCGCCAACACCGTCAATCTCGCGACCCTTCTCGGCGACAGGTACGCCGGCGGGCGCGGCGCGGCGGTGGCGGTGGGCGGCCTGATGGGGGCGCCGCTGCTCATCCTGCTCGCCTTCGCGTCCCTGTTGCAGCGCTTCGGCGAACAGCCCGACGTTCGCGCCGGCCTCGCCGGCGCCGCGGCGGCGGCGGCCGGTCTCGTTGGGGGAACGGCCTTGCGCCTGCTGGCGAGCCTCGGTTCCGATGTCGCGGTCATCGTGCCGGCCGCCGCCGTCTGCCTCGCCGCCGCCGTGCTGCGCCTGCCGCTTCCGCTCATCCTGGCGGCGGCGATCCCGGCGTCGATCGCCCTTCAGACGGTCCGCACCCGGCGCCGACGGGCATGACTCCACCTTGAGCTCGATATGAGCGTACTCGTCGGTCTCGTCGCCACCTTCGCCATCCTGTCGCTGCTCTCGATCGGCGGCGTCAACGCGATGGTGCCGGAGATCCATCGGCAGGTCGTCGATCTCCACCATTGGATGGACGACGGCACCTTCGCCGCGTTGGTCGCCGTGGCGCAGATCGCGCCGGGTCCCAACCTGCTGATCGTCAGCCTGATCGGCTGGTCGTTGGCCGGCCTCGCCGGTCTCCTGGCGGCGACGCTTGCGATGATGGTGCCCTCGTGCCTGCTCGCCGTCGGGGCCGGCCGCCTCCTCGCGCGCGACGGCATCGGCATGCGCATCGCCCCGCTGCGCCGATCGCTGGCTCCGGTTGCCCTCGGCCTGATGCTGGCCAGCAGCGTCGTGATGGCGCGCGTCGCTTTTCAGGGTCCGGCGAGCCTTGCCATCACCGCGACCGTGGGTTTCCTCGCCTTGGCGACACGGCTGTCGCCGCTGTGGAGCCTTGCCGGCGCGGCCGGCGTCGCCGTGACGCTGCACCGACTGGCCCTGGCATTCTGAAGGACGCGCGAGCTTGAGCCGCATCGCCTACGTCAACGGCCGCTACATCCCGCATAGGCTGGCGAGCGTCGCGATCGACGATCGCGGCTACCAGTTCGCCGACGGCGTCTACGAGGTGATCGAGGTGGCCGGCGAAGCGCTGGTGGACGAGGAGGCGCATCTCCAGCGTTTGCGGCGATCCGTCGCGGAGCTGTTCATCGCCTGGCCAACCGGCGAGCCGGCCCTGCGCCTGATCCTGCGCGAGGTGGTCAAGCGCAACAGGGTGCGCGATGGCCTGGTCTACCTGCAGATCACCCGCGGCGTCGCGCCCCGCGATCACGTCTTTCCCGCGCCCGCCGTACGCCCGGCGCTGGTCGTCACCGCCCGCGCGGCCGATCCCGCCAAGGCCGATGCCAAGGCGGCGGCCGGCATTCGCGTCGTAACCATGCCGGACCTGCGCTGGAAGCGCCCCGACATCAAGTCGATCTCGCTGCTGCCCAACGTCCTCGCCAAGGCGGCCGCCAAGGCACGCGGGGCAGGGGAGGCTTGGCTCGTCACCCCCGAAGGCTGGGTCAGCGAGGGAGCCGCCTCGAACGCCTGGATCATCGTTGGCGAGCGCCGCGTCGTCACGCATCCCAGCGACGGCACGGCGATCCTGAAGGGCATCACCCGCACCACCCTACTCGCGGTTCTTCGCGACAGCGGCCTCGATCTTGATGAACGGCCCTTCTCGGTCGCAGAAGCCTACGAGGCTCGCGAAGCCTTCGTGACGGGGGCGACCAGCCTCGTCCTGCCGGTGGTCGCGATCGACGATCACCCGATCGGAGATGGACGGCCCGGCCCGATCGCGACCGCACTGCGCGCCCGCTTCCACCAGACCGCCCTGCGTTCGCCGATCCGCTGATCGGCCGATAGCCTTGCGGCCGGGCCGGCAAAGGCACTAGAAAAAGCTTTCCCTCGACGGCCTCATGACGCACTCTGCTGTCGCGCCCGACGCGGTGCCAATAAAAGATCTGGACGAGCCATGACGAGCGAGCGTTCGCAAAACCTGCAAGACACTTTCCTGAACTACTTGCGCAAGAACAAGGTGCCGCTGACGATCTTTTTGGTCAACGGCGTCAAGCTGCAGGGTGTGGTGACCTGGTTCGATAATTTCTGCGTGCTGCTGCGCCGCGACGCTCATTCGCAGCTCGTCTACAAGCACGCCATCTCGACAATCATGCCCGGGCACCCCATTCAAATGTTCGAGCCTGGCGAGGAGACGGCGGTCGCCGGTTGATGTCGCCTGCTCCCTCGCCCGCCGCGCGGATGACTCGTTGAACAACGACACCACGATTGGACGGCGCGAGGCGGAAGCGGCGGCGCGGACCCGGACGCTCGTCCTTGGGCCCTACCTCGACCGGCGCGAGCGTCGCGCTGTGGTCGGGTCGGCTGCGAGCGCACCGGCAAGAGGCGGGCCGGGCGGGGCAGGGCTGAGGGGAGCGGGGATAGTCGGAGCGCGGCAAAGCGAACGCTCCAACGAGGCCCGCATCGGCGAGGCCGGCGGGCTCGCCCGCGCCATCGACCTCGACGTGATCGGGGAAACGATCGTCAACCTGGGCCAGGTGCGCCCGGCGACATTTCTGGGCAATGGCAGGGTCGCCGAACTCGCCGCTTCCGTCGAGGCCGACGAGATCGGCCTCGTCTACATGGATTGCGCGCTTTCGCCGGTGCAGCAGCGCAATTTGGAGAAGGCGATCGGCAGCAAGGTCATCGACCGCACCGGCCTGATCCTGGAAATCTTCGGCCGACGCGCCCGCACCCGGGAAGGCTCGCTTCAGGTCGAGCTCGCGCACCTCACCTATCAGAAGTCGCGTCTCGTGCGCTCCTGGACGCACTTGGAACGGCAGCGCGGCGGCTTCGGCTTCCTCGGCGGCCCCGGCGAGACCCAGATCGAGACCGACCGCCGCCTGATTTCCGAGCGCATGGTGCGCATCGAGGCCGACCTCGACAGGGTGAAGCGCACGCGCGCCCTGCATCGCAAGCCGCGGCGCGACGTGCCCTACCCCGTCGTCGCCCTGGTCGGCTACACCAACGCCGGCAAGTCGACCCTGTTCAACCGCCTGACCCGCGCCACCGTGCTCGCCGAGGACATGCTCTTCGCCACGCTCGACCCGACGCTGCGCGCAGTCAAACTGCCGCATGGGGCGCGCCTGATCCTGTCCGACACGGTCGGCTTCATCTCCGATCTGCCGCCGATGCTGGTTTCGGCGTTCCGCGCGACCCTGGAGGAGGTGATCGAGGCTGACCTCGTGCTACACGTGCGCGACATATCTCACGAAGACAGCGAGGCGCAAACGACGGATGTCGAGGCGATCCTCACCGAGCTCGGCATCGACCTCGCCGACCGCGACCGGCTGATCGAAGTCTGGAACAAGGTCGACCTGCTCGATCACGATCGCGCCGAGGCGGCCGGCAACAGCGCCGCGCGGCGCGGTGCCGATGCGCGCCCGATCCTGCTGTCGGCCTGGACGGGGCAGGGCGAGGATCAACTGATCGACGAGTTGGAAGCGCGCCTCGCCGCGGGCCGTCCGGTGTTCGAGATCGATCTGCCACCAACCGACGGGCAGGGATTGAACTGGTTGTACGAGCACACGGAAGTGCTCAACCGCGACGAGCTGGAAACGGGCGGGGTGCGCCTGCTCGTCCGCGCCGCGGCGGAGCGGGCCGCCCAGGTTCGCAACCGCTTCGCGGTCGAGCAGGTCCGCCTCAGGAGCGCGACCTGACGCGGACCGCCTTCGGTCGGGATACGTGCCGCGCGTCGGGATCGAGGCCGGTCGTCAAGGCTGTCGTCCAGCCGCATCCGGCGTCCGCTCCATCGGACACCGCTTGGCTTCGATCCAGAGCGCTTCCATCTCCGCCAGCGTCGCCTCGCGCGGTGACGAGCCCCGCCGCTCCAGCTCGCGTTCGATGAAGGCGAAGCGCCGTTCGAACTTGTGGTTCGCCGACCGCGCGGCCGCCTCGGGATCGAGGCCGACGTGGCGGGCGAAGTTGCCGACCGCGAAAAGAAGGTCGCCGATCTCCTCCTGGAGAGCCTCGCCGCCGGAGGCCGCCACCAGCTCCTGCTCGACCTCATCGACCTCCTCGCGGATCTTGGCAAGCACGAGGCGGGCGTCGTTCCAGTCGAAGCCGACGGTGGACGCCTTGGCCTGCAGCTTCACCGCCCGGGTCAGCGCCGGCAGGGCGATCGGGACATCGGCGAGGAGTCCGGAGGTCGATCCGGCGCGACGCGCGCGCTCCTGCGCCTTGATCACTTCCCAATCCGGCGCCGCCGGCTGCCGCGCGAGGATTGCCCGTTCGTGCCCTCCGGCATCGGTGCGACCGCCGACGGCAGGATGCGGAGCCGGTTGCCCATCCGGTGGGACGACACCGGGCGGGACGACATCAGGCGGGAGGACATGGGGTGGAAAGACGTGAGGATGGCGCCGCAGCATCTTGGTCGTGATCGCCTCGACGACGTCGCCGAAATCGAACGATCCGCTTTCCTCGGCCACGCGGGCGTGAAAGACGACCTGGAGGAGATAGTCGCCGAGTTCATCCCGGAGATCGCCGGGGTTCTGCCGCTCGATGGCGTCGACGACCTCGTAAGCCTCCTCCAACGCGTAGGGTGCCAAGCTGACGTGGGTTTGTTTCAGATCCCAAGGGCAACCCGTTCCCGGCGTGCGCAGGATCGCGAGGATATCGATGAGCCGATCGATGTCGCGAAGGGACGGCACGGGAGGCTCCGAACGATCGATGGCCGGCGCGACCAATAAAGGGCCGGCCTCGCGGCACAGCGCACCAGTCGTGCGCGTGCCCTTCACGAAAGCATGGCGACGCTTCTGCTAGAGCGTCGAACCCGCGTCCGGTCTGATTCCCAACGCCTTGGTCTGCGCCGGATTTGCCCGAAGCTACAAACCTTTCGGTCCGAAGCCCCGGTGGCACAGTGTCCGAAATCAACGCCAAGCGGCGCGATGTGTTGGAGATTGCCGGCGTCGAAGGACGAGCACGCTCCCAAGCTCCGGGAGACGCCAGCGACCCTCAAACCTTGTGAGCCGATTCCTACGCGAGTGAAATGGATAAAGCCTCGCGGCCCTTAGGCGTGTCAACGACGCGCATATTCACCGCCTGCCCTTCGGCAAGGTGCTGGACACCTGAAGATCCAAGGACGGAGATATGAACAAAGACGTCCTTGCCCCCATCGTTGGACTGGACGAAACCGAAGCCCTTGTTCTCGTCGAACCACTTGACGCTGCCTGCGACCGAGACGGCCGAAGCGGGATCGGGCATGACACGCCTGGGAGGGCGGGGCGCGTCGCCGAACGAGCGCTGCGGAGGCCGCTCCGACGCGGTCGAAACGTCAACCTCGAACACGCGGGTGACCTGCACGCCCTTCATGCCGTTGCCGACCGAAACCTTGAGCTTAGCCCCTGGCGGCACGGTTTCGTAGCCGGCCGATTGCAGGGCACCGATGTGCAGAAAGGCGTCGCCGGTGCCGTTCGACAGCTCAACGAAGCCGAAACCTTTGTCGCTCTTGAACCACTTGACGACGGCGTCGATCGTCTGCGCCGCGCCGAAATCGGTTGGTGGGGTCCCGAAGGTGCTGCCGCCGAAGGCTGGACGCGGGTTGCGCGGAAGACGGGGCGCGTCGAAAGGGGAGGGACCATCATCGTCGAAGCCGCGCTTCTTGGGTCCCCGGAAATCTCTACCTTTGCTCATGGTCTACCTGCTCGTCTCCGCCTTCTTCCCGCAGCGCCTTGATGTCGGAGCGAACCCAACCCGGACCCAGTCGACCGATCCAATGTAGCCCATAACCAGGCAGCAGCGACGCCGCTCGCGCTTCTGACCGTGATCATACCCGTTCAAAATAGAAGAAGCCCCGCGTACCACAGAAGTAGCAGCGCCTCTGAGAGTTGGCCAGCGAAATCGACAGCATCGGTCGGGCCGCAATGGGTCCGACGTCGGACGGTCATCCCTGCGCGGATGGCAGCGACCGGACAGGGCGGTCGCGACACGTCAGTTTGATCGCTCATTCGCATAATCATCATTATGGAACCCTCGGCGGTCTGCGACGCGCGAGTGTCAGGCGGCGGAGATCGTCATGCCGTCGAAGGCCGGCTCGACACCCGGCGGCAGGCTGCGGGCCAGCGTCGCGAAATCCATGTCGGTGTGCAGATTGGTCAGCACCGTTCGCACCGGTCGCAGCACGTCGACCCAGGCCAGCGTTTCCTCCAGGCTGAAGTGACTGGGATGGGGCGTGTAGCGCAGCGCATCCACGATCCACACGTCGAGTCCGCGCAGGTGCGTCAGGCTGTGCTCGGGGATGCCGTTGAGGTCCGGGGTGTAGGCGATCGCCCCGAAGCGGTAGCCCAGCGCGTCGATCTCGCCGTGGTGCACCTGGAACGGCACAGCGTTCAAGATGCCGCCGGGACCCTCGAGGCTGAGAAGCGCGCCGGTCTCGGCTCGGCGTTCGTCGAGCAGGGGCGGGTAGAGGCTGCCGGGGGGCGTCGCGAAGATGTAGGCGAAGGTGCGGCGGACCCGCGCCGCGGTCGCCGGGTCCATGTACATGCCGATGCGCCGCCTGCCCTTCAGCACCAGCGGCCGCACATCGTCGATGCCGTGGCTGTGATCGGCGTGGGCGTGCGTCATCAAGATGGCGTCGAGGTGGTCGAGGTCGACGTCGAGAAGCTGCTGGCGCAGATCGGGCGACGTGTCGACGAGGACGTGGGTGCAGGCTGCGGCGCAGGCTTGCGGGCAGGCTTCGCCGTCGCGATGCGACACCAGCACCGAGCAGCGGCGTCGGCGGTTGCGAGGCTCGCGAGGGTCGCACGCCCCCCAGCCCTGCCCTATCCGAGGCACGCCGCCCGACGAGCCGCAGCCGAGGATGGTGAGCGTCAGGCCCATGCCGCCGAGCCTGCTTCTTCCTCCGCCCGGATCGGCGGCATCTTGCCGAACAGGCGGCACGCATTGGCCGTGGTCAATGCTGCCAGCGCCGGCCGGGTCGTCTCCCGGCACCTGGCGAGCACCTCGGCCGTGTGCACAACGAAGGCGGGCTCGTTGCGCTTGCCACGTCGCGGCACCGGCGCCAGGAAGGGCGCGTCGGTTTCCACGAGAAGCCGATCGTCGGGCACCTTCGCCGCGATCGCCCGCAGCGCCTCCGAAGCCTTGAAGGTGACGACGCCGGAGAACGACAGGCTGAGCCCGAGCGCCAGAGCCGTGCGGGCGAGATCGGCGCCGCCGGTGAAGCAGTGCAGCACGGCCGCGAAGGCGCCCTGCTCCATCTCCTCGCGCAAAATGGCGGCGGTGTCGGCATCGGCGTCGCGGCTGTGGATCACCAGCGGCAGGCCGGATCGGCGGGCGGCGGCGATGTGGGTGCGGAACACCCGGGCGGCGACATCGCGCGGCGCGCGGTCGTAGTGGTAGTCGAGGCCGGCTTCGCCCAGGCCGACGCATTTGGGATGCCGGGCCAATTCCACCAGGCGCTCCGCCGAGACTTCGGGATCGAGATGCGCCTCGTGGGGATGGGTGCCGACGGTGAAGACGACGTCGGGGTAGGCTTCGGCGACGGCCCTCACCTGCTCGAAGCGGTCGACCCGGGTCGAGATGGTGATCATGCGTCCGACGCCGGCGGCGCGGGCGCGCTCGACCACCGCGTCGCGCTCGCCGGCGAAATCGGGAAAGTCGAGGTGGCAGTGGCTGTCGACGATCACCGCGCGGCCTCGACGAAGCGCGGGAACACCGCCGCCGGCGCGGGAAGGGGCGAGCCCTCGACGAGGCGGAGTGTCCCGTCGATCGAGGCCAGCGTGCGGTCCTCCGTTGCCACCGCGAGGGCGTCGAGCAGGCGTCCGGCCGCGGCCGGCATGAAAGGCTGGCACAGCACGGCGAGGATGCGCACCACCTCGGCCGTGACCCGCAGCACGGTGCCCATGCGCGCGGGATCGCTTTTCTTCTTCGCCCACGGCTCCTCGGCGGCGAAGTAACGGTCGGCATCGCCGACGACCTTCCAGATCCGGGCCAGCGCCGTGTGCGGGGCGAAACCGTCCATCGCCGCCCGCGCCAGGGCGGGCAGGGCGTTGGCGCTGTCCAGCAGCTCGCGATCGGCCGGGGAGGATCCGCCAGCCGCGGGCACCCTGCCCTCGCAGTTCCTGGCGATCATGCTGAGCGAGCGCTGGGCCAGGTTGCCGAGACCGTTGGCGAGGTCGGCGTTGATGCGGGCGACGATCGCCTCGTGCGAATAGCTGCCGTCCTGCCCGAAGGGGATCTCGCGCAGCAGGAAGTAGCGCAGGGGATCGACGCCGTAGGTCGCGGCGAGCGCGCCCGGACCGATCACGTTGCCGACCGACTTGGCCATCTTCTCCCCCTTGTTGAAGAGAAAGCCGTGGACCACGATCCGCTTCGGCAGCGGCAGCCCGGCCGAAAGAAGAAAGGCCGGCCAGTAGATGGCGTGGAAGCGGGTGATGTCCTTGCCGACCAGATGGGCATCGGCTGGCCAGAACCGGGGTTCGGGATCGTCCGGCCAGCCGGTGCCGGTGAGGTAGTTGGCGAGGGCGTCGACCCACACGTACATGACGTGGCGGGGATCGCCCGGCACGGGGATGCCCCAATCGAAAGTCGAGCGGCTGATCGACAGGTCGCGCAGGCCGCGCTCGACGAAGGCCACGACCTCGTTGCGGTACACGTCGGGGGTGACGAAGCCGGGGTTGGCACGGTAGTGCGCGAGCAGCGGCTCGGCATAGGCGGAGAGCCTGAAATAGTAGCTTTCCTCCTCGACCCACTCCACCGGCGCGCCGCCGGGCGTGCGTTTCAGGCCGTCGGGCCCGGACACCAGCTCGGCCTCGTCGAAGAAGGCTTCGTCGCGCACCGAATACCAGCCGGGATAGGACGACAGGTAGATGTCGCCGCGCGCGCGCATCCGTTCCCAGATCGCCTGACAGGTTTTATGGTGGCGCGGTTCGGTGGTGCGCACGCGGTCATCGACGTGCACGCCGAGCAGCTCGGCCATTCCCGCGAACTCACCGGCGGTGCGATCGGCCAGCGCCTGGGGCGACAGGCCGAGGCGGGCGGCGGTCTGCTGCATCTTCTGGCCGTGCTCGTCCATGGAGGAGACGAGGTGGATGTCGCAGCCGTCGATCGCCTTGAAGCGGCCGATCGCGTCGGCGGCGATCAGCTCGTAGGCGTGGCCGATGTGCGGCGATCCGTTCGCATAGGGCGCGGCGGTGGAAACGGAAAAGGTCGGCCGGTCGGACATATGTTGGGGGCGGAGTGGCGGGAGCGGGGCCGGGCGGCGCCTGCCGCGACCCCTGCTTCTCATACCTGATCGTGCCCGGCAAGGCGCGCGCCGATCCTGCCGGCAGGCCGCAAACGCGCGTGCACCGACGGAGGCTGCCCCCTGGGATGATGCGCCGGCCAGACATGCGCTCAGCAGGTTCGCGTTGGCAGGCCAACGCTTCACCCGCCGAGCCTTTTGCTATGCCGCAGGTTTGATCGCAAAACCGCCGGGCGCTCTTGTGAAACCTGCTCAGGCGGATATGCGCGCCGCTCCGGCAAGATCGGTGAAGATCGCGAACACGAGCGATCGCCTGTCGAGGTTGAGGGCCTGCGCTTCCCGGGCCAGCACCCCGATGCGCTCCCACGCTCCAGCAAGGGCGGCGAGGCGGCCAGGGGACGCGGCGCCCGTCGCGGAGTCGGGGCGGACCTGCCCGGCGAGCCAGTCGCGGACGGCGTCGAGGATGGCACCGAGAACGGCGTCGCCGTTGCGGCCGCCGAGCCCGTCGGCCAGCGCGTGCAGTTCGCGCCAATCGAGGGCGGGAAGCCTGTCGAGCAGGGCGGCGAGCCTGCGGTCGAGGTCGCCGCCGCCCTCGCCCAGGCGACGCAGGGCTTCGCGCACCGAACCGCGGGCGCGTCCGGCGGCGGCGGCCACCACCTCGTCGGGCAGTCCGGCCGAGGGCGGGCCCAGCGCGCGCACCACGCGCCCGATCTCGTCGGGCGTGAGGTCGGCAAGGCGCAGCAGTCGGGCCCGCGAACGGATCGTGGGCAGAACGAGGCCGGGGCGGTGGGCGACGATCAGGAACAGCGAGCGGGGCGGCGGCTCCTCGATGAGCTTGAGCAAGGCGTTGGCGCTCGATCGGTTGAGGTCCTCGGCGCTGTCCACGATGCAGATGCGATAGCCCCCTGCCCCCGGCTGGCGCTGGAACAGGCCGATGGTGCGGCGCACGTCGTCGGCCCGGATTTCGGCGAAGAAGCGTCCCGTGCGCTCGTTCACCTCGCGCCGAAGCAGGGCGATGTCGGGATGGGACAGCGAGGCGACCTCGGCCGCGGCCTTGCCGGCGGGATCAACGGCGAGATCGACGGCGCCGGCCGGCACGCGCCCCGACGGATTGGCGACGAGGAAGCGGGCGAGGCGCCAAGCCAAGGTAGCCTTACCGATCCCCGCGCTGCCTCCAAGCAGGATGGCGTGCGGCAAGCGATCTTCTCGATAGGTTCGGAGCAAATCGCGCTCGTGATCGGCATGTCCGATAAGCACTTGTGCTCTGCGGGGATGTGGTGCGCCGTCGAGCCTGTCGGCCTCGTCACCATCGGGACTCATGATAAGGTCACCTCCGCTGTAAACTTATTTACATGCTCGTCGGATCCGCTCGCGAGCGCCGGTCACCCCGCCCTCGGATCGCCTGATCCGCATCTGTTCCAACGGGGGCCGCGCCGCCGCCGGGACCAACCGCGCGTTCTCCTTACCCAGGCTCGCCTCCCCGATCACGGGAACGCAAGCCGTGCGAAGCCGGTGGGAGCGTCCGCCTGCGGGAACCGTGTGGGAGGAAAGCGGCGGACCCTCCGCGGATCGATCCACGGCAACACGGCCCGGATCTCAGGTGACAAAGCGAGCTCGAAGCCATTCCGAAGCCGTGCCGAGGGCCGTGCGGGCCTGCGTGGAGCGTCGAACCGAACATCGGATCCGGTTCAGTCCGTTCGACGGCTCCGCACCGGATGCGTCGGGTCCGCGATGCGCACCTTCCGGTCGGATGCCCTGAGCAGGTTCCGCAAAAGTGCCCCGCGGTTTCGCGATCGAAACCTGCGGCAAGGCAAAAGGCGCAGCGGGTGAAGCGTTGGTCTGCCAACGCGAACCTGCCTAGGCTTGGCTCCGCGGCGGGATGTCGGCCGGCAGCGGCAGGCGGTGGCTGACGGCGTCCCAGATCGCCTGTTCCACGTCCGCCGGCGGCTGGGTGGCGTCCACCACCACGCAGCGCTGCGGCTCGCGGGCGGCGATCGCCAGGAACACGTCGCGCAGGCTCTGGTGGAACGCGAGCGACTGCCGCTCGAAGCGATCGGCCGCGCCGCCCTCCGCCGCCCGCCGGCGCCGATCGGCGCGGGCGAGGCCGACCTCGGCGGGGACGTCGAGGATCAGGGTCAGGTTCGGGCACAGACCGGCGAGCGACACGCGCTCCAGCTCGTCCAGGAAGCGGGCGCCGATGCCGCCGTGCACGCCCTGGTAGGCGCGCGTCGAATCGTGGAAGCGGTCGCACACAACCCAATCGCCGCGCCGCAGGGCCGGTGCGATGGTCCGGTCGAGGTGATCGATCCGGGCGGCGGCGAACAGCAGCGCTTCGGCGCGGATGCCGAAGCGCTCGAACCGCCCGCCCAGCAGCGCGGTGCGGATCCGCTCGGCCACGTCCGACCCGCCGGGCTCGCGGGTTGCCAAAGCCGCGACGCCGCACTCGCGCAGCCGGGCGACGAGGGCCCGCGCCTGGGTCGACTTGCCCCCGCCCTCCCCGCCTTCCATCGTGATAAAGGCGCCGGATCGCAGGGCGCTCCCCATCAGGAGTGCGACACGAGCTTCCGGAACAGGCTGCCGACGTATTCGAGGCCGGCATCGAGCGCCCGCTTGGGCAGCGAACCGACAGCCACCGCGCCGGCCGTGCGCAGGGGGACGCTCATCACCACCTTGTCGCCGCGAAGGAGCTTCAGCTCGGCAAGCGGCGTGGCCGCGCCGACCGGCGCCAGCAGAGGTCCACGATAACTGATGCGGGCGCTCAGCATCTCGCCGCCCTCGCGCGGCACGAGAACGCTGATCTCCTTGTCGGTGACAAGGGCGACGTCGCGGCGCTCGCCGCCGTACACCTGCGCGGTGCCCACGGTGTCGCCGGCGGCGAAGAGGTGCTTGGTTTCAAAGGCGCGGAATCCCCATTGCAGCAGCTTGCGCGCTTCTTCGGCGCGCTCGTTGGCGCTGCGGGCGCCGTAGATGGCGACGATCAGCCGGTCGTTGTTCTGCACGGCCGAGCCGACGATGGCGTAGCCGCTGGCCGCATCGATGTTGCCGGTCTTCAGCCCGTCGGCGCCGATATCCATCGTGAGCAGTGGGTTGCGGTTGGGCTGCTTGATGTTGTTCCAGGTGAACTCGCGCTCGCCGAACAGCTTGTAGGCGTCGGGATAGGCCTGCACGATGTGGTCGGCCAGCAGCGCCATCTCGCGCGCGGTCACCTTCTGATCGGAGCTGGCGCCGCCCCAGGCGTCGGTGAAGGTGAGGTTGGGCAGGCCGAGTTCGCGGGCGCGCCGCGTCATCAGCGTGGCGAAGGCGCCCTGGGAGCCGGCGACGCCTTCGGCCAGGGTGATCGCCGCGTCGTTGCCGGAATCGATGATCAGGCCATGGAGCAGGTCGTCCACGGAAATCAGGCTGTGCACCTTGGCGAACATGGTCGAGCCGCGCGACAGCGCCCCGCCCTGCCGCCACGCCAGTTCGCTGACGCTCATCAGCTGATCGTGCCGGAGTTCGCCGTTTTTGAGCTTGCTGAACACGATCTCGGCGGTCATCAGCTTGGTGGTCGAGGCCGGCGTCACGAGGTCATCGGCACCGCGCTCGAACAGCACGGTGCGCGTGGCGGCATCGATCAGGATGGCGTGGGCGACGCCGGTCTGCAGGCTTTGCGCGGCCGCCGGCGACCCTGCCAGGGCCGCCGTCGCCAAGCCGGCGAGGAGAGCCCGCGCCCGCCGCTGGATGGGCAGGGAAGCGGGCGGCAAGGCAGGCGGCAAGGCACCGGGCGGCACTCTCACTTGGCTCATCCTTCAACCAACGATCGGCAGACAGCCGCTGCGGCTACCAATCAATCCTCCCTCGATCGGGTCAAGCGTAAACCGCCGCCGCTCCTGTGGACAGGTTCCGCGATGGCGGCAACCTGCACGCGTCGGGCGGACGGTGGCATCGCGCTCCCTAGACGCGCTCCTGCGGGCTGGCCGGCTGCGTTGCGCGACGGGACCCGAGGCGCCGGCCGCGGGATCTCCGCCCTGCCCGGC
>CAXTMA010000041.1:0-20832 GCA_964245015.1 uncultured Beijerinckiaceae bacterium
ACTTAAAGGCAGCGCATGCCATCGAGGATGGCACGTCGGAGGGCATCATGCGCATCCTGTTCATCATCGTCACGGCAGCATCAGCTGTCTGCCTCGCGACCAGTTCCCTCGCACAAGGAGGCGGGGGATCAGCCGCTTCCGGAGCCGGAACAAGTTCTTCGGCAGGTACGACGGCGACAGGAGGAGGCGCAGCGGGTAGCGTCGGTGCACCTTCCGGAGGGACGATGGCCCAACCGTCGTCACAAGGTGCGAGTTCGTCCGCAGGCAACGCGGCGAGCGCGCAATCGACGTCGACGAACAACATCAATCCGAAACCCGGGCAGATCGGAGCGCCGTTGAAGCAGAACGATCTCGGTTATAGCCCGAACTCAAAGGGGCAGTGACCGTGAGAGCGTCGCTACATCTACGTGCCGTGATCATTTCGCTGTTGGAACTGTTGCCGGCGGCGGCGCAAGCGCGGCCGCGCATCGTGGTGGTCCCGGCCCCTTATCTCTACGGAACGGTCCCGCCCCATGGCGACGCCGTCTACGGGCCGCGTCGCAGCGGGGTAGCGCCTCCTACGGCGCCATCGGAGGGGCGGTCGATCTACGTGCAACCGGCACCGAACATGTCACATACGGGCGGCACTAACGACTGACGCGGGATCGCCCTATGAAGCCGGGCGTCACTGCATTGTGTGATCCGACGTTTGGGTCGCGGTTCCGTCACTCCAAACAGTGACAATCGTTGAGTAGCCGCCTGCCTCAATGCCAGCCTGATTCTATATCGGGCATATGTGCTTCGTCCAATTCGGGCGCGCGAGAGAGAAGGGCGGCGAAGGCGACGAGCGACGGCAACAGAGTGCCGATGATGCCGAACGTCATGCCGCTCCAGAACTGTTGCATCAACCGCTTCCCACGCTCGCGAGCTTATGCTGCCGTGGAATGAACTCTCGGCCGCCTTGCTGAAATGTTGTCGGGACGCGGGGCTTGGTGGAATACCTTTGGCTCCTCATCGATTATGGTCAACGAGTGATTTCAGGACGCGCATTCCCCTGGAGCACAAGCCCGCATCATTGATCGACCTCCGCCTGTGCAGGGACACCCGACCTGGAAGTCGAAAGACGAGCGCTGATCGCGAAAGCGACCAATCCAATCAGGTTCAGCGGGCCTGACCACCAAGGCCACATATGGCTGCCGGAAACCCTGTCCGCTTACCTCCGTGGCGTTGAAGGCAGCTTATTCACGCGATCACCAACGCTTCCGCCCTCACCGCATTCGCCACGGGCGGCTGTGCGGTATCGACAGAGCCCTGCCTCGGCCAGGTGTTCGGCCGCACTTCTACCAAACCGGTCGGAGCCGACGCATTGCGGCGGTCGAACCGATGGCTCAAGTTCACCGAACCTTCTCGGGATCGGGCCCATAGCCGAGATCACCCGGTCGCAGCGGAGCACCGATTTGCCCGGAGGCCGGATTGGTTCGGTAAGGGCGCGCGCTGCCGCGGTAGCCTTGACCGTGCGAAGCAGGATTGCCGACCATGTAGCCGGGATCGGTCGACGACACCGCTCCTTTTTCGCTCGCTGCACCGTCTTGCGCCCGCGCTGTTGCAGCCACGAACAGCATGCCGAAGATGAAAAGAAGAGCCGCTATTTTCATCGCGCTTGAACCTCACTCAGACTTCGACGTCGGAAACGTCGTATCCACGGCAAGGATGCTGATGCGCACGCGATTCCGCGGGCTTGCACCGACACCTGCTGGCAGTAAGGCTTGCGCACCAGAAAAAGATGAAGCTTCCGATGACAGTTCCGTCGCGCTGAATCGCAGCGCCTCGTTGCCCACGTCCTTCGCGGTACGCAATTGTCCGGCGCAACGATCTCACGCCTACCGCCTTGATCCATTCGCACCTCATCGCTGTTCCAAGACGGGATCGCCTATGCGAAGCTGACAGCCTCAATCCGGGTCGGCCTGGGCGTCTCGATGAAAGCAGAGGATCGATGGAGAGATGGGCATTGGGAAGATTCATTGCTGGTATTTTCTCCATCCTGCTAACGACCTGGCCTGCCCTCAGCGCCGGCTCCGCATCGGCTGATCGCTCGCCGCAGCTGACCGGCGTCAATCTTGCCGGAGCGGAGTTCAACCCGAACAGCAGCCGCCTTCATTTCGACTACACCTACCCAACAGCGGCGGAGATCGACGCTTTCGCTGCGGTCGGCTTGCGGACGTTCCGCGTTCCCGTGCTGAGCCGGCGCCTGCTCGACGCATCCGGCGCACGCGTCGCGACGGAGAGCGCGGACTGGCGCGCCTTGTCAGCCCTGATCGATCACGCGGCGCAGCGCGCCTCCGACGTCATCATCGACCTGCACCAGTACGGCTCGATGCCTTCCGGGCTCGTCGGGCGCAGCGAGAAGGCGACGGAGGAGTTCATCGCATTCTGGCGTGCGGTCGCCAGCAGTCTGCGCGACCGGCCCAACGTGATCTTCGGATTGATGAACGAGCCCAACGCGCAGGATGCCAAGGAGTGGCTCGGAGCCGCCAACGCCGGGATCGCAGCCATCCGGCAAGCCGGCGCCAAGCAGCTCGTCCTGGTCCCCGGAAGCTACTGGGACGGCGCGCACTCGTGGACGGGAAGCGACAATGCCGCCGTCATGATCGGTGTCATCGACCCTGCACGCCACATCGCTTTCGAGGTCCACCAGTATCTCGACGCCAACAGTTCGGGCACCTCGGCGCAGGTCGTCCCGGGTGCCGGTGCGACTCGCCTCGCCGCCTTCACCGCCTGGGCGCGTCAGCACCGTGTGACCGGTTACCTCGGCGAGTTCGGCTTCGCGGCGACACCGGAAGCGTTGCGCGAAGGCGAGGCCATGCTGGCCTACCTGAAGGCGAACCGCGACGTCTGGCTCGGCTGGACCTATTGGACAGGCGGTCCCTGGATGGGAAGCTACATGTTCACCGTGGAGCCTACCGGCAACCGTTCCTCACCCCAGTTAGAACTTCTTAAGCGGTTCAGGTGAGAAGCCATCATGAACGCAATCCCGGCACCGGCTTGTCAGCGCTGAAGACCGTGTGGCCGCGCTCGCTCGACGTCTACCGGATCGGCACACCGGCGACCGTGCTCAGCGTCGAGCTTGCGGTGAGAGCCAGCCGGCTGGTGCTTGACTGAGAGGTCCCCGCCTTCGACGTTGCCACCATCACTGCCGTTGACATGCCCGCAAGCCTGCCACCGCCCGATACTACAACCGCCACCATCATGCCGGTTGACAAACTGTTCCAAGCGACATGCTGATGTCGATGAACTTCTCCGGCATCAAGCCCTTGCCGACGGGGCACACTACCACCGATGCGCAAGGTGACGACGTGCCAGTGGGCGGGCGCAGTCCGGCATCTTTGCCGCCATGCGCCTTCTGCCCGGCCTCGGTCCAATTCCTGATCCTGCAATCATGGCAGCTCCGGGCTGCACGACGGTGCCGCTGCAGGCCGATAGTCCAGTGGTGTTCGCGCAAACCCGATCGCGGCGCGGTTGTTGTGCAGCTGAAGCGCTGCCCCTCGAACTTCGGAAGACAAGCTGGTGGCTGCGGAACTTAGCTTATGATAGGTTCGTTCTCGCAACGAGGGCGAGTCCTGCTGGAGGAACATTATGCACGGTTTCTGGGACGGCGTCGCCTTCGGCGCGATCGCGACCATCCTACCGTCGCTTATCGCTTTCGCGGTGCTGATCGCCCGGGCGCCGGAGATCAAGGCCGAGCCGCGCGAGCTGATGCCGGCGACGATGGAGAGCGGCGACGCGGGGCTGTGAGGCGGCCGACCACCGGCGCGCCGCTTACGACCACAACCACCCCCAGACCAGCCCAGCAACCCTGAAGGCCGCCCAGCCCATCACACCGTAAAGGGCGAGCATCAGGCCGAGCAGCCCGGCGCCGACGATGACAGCGGGCCCGATGCTCGGTTTCCGCATCTGGGCACTGTCGCTCCGCTGACCCTTATCCATGCAACCTCGTGCTGAGAGACGGATTCGAGAAAGCGCAAAACGTGTGCCTCGAGCAACACCCAAATGGGAGTTGACGTTTTTTCCATTTCTCAGCGTCGTCGCGCCCCGCTAACTCCGGCCGGTGGGGCTGTTTTAACGTTTCAGCTCACGCTTGTCGGTCCGTGGCCGCGCCTTCGCATTCTTACGACGAGCCCCTCTCGTCACCTCGTCGGTATGCATCGCGCGACAATGGCTCCGCCGGGTATGCTGCCCTCAAGGATTCGCGCGGCCTTGTGACAGGCCTGTTCTGACGGGAACACCAGACGCGTCATGGCCACACCCGTGCCAGCGTTGGCCGGACCCGATGTCGCGACGACGATCATGATGTGCTGCTGGTCCGGTTGAGAAGCCAGCGCAACTTCGGCCGTAGCGCATGACGTGGCGACCGCCATGGCAAGGAGCCTGGGACATCGTCGGTCCGACCGGCGCTGGATGCTCATGCCGCACCCGATGTCGCGACGACGATCATGATGTGCTGCTGGTCCGGTTGAGAAGCCAGCGCAACTTCGGCCGTAGCGCATGACGTGGCGACCGCCATGGCAAGGAGCCTGGGACATCGTCGGTCCGACCGGCGCTGGATGCTCATGCCGCGAGTTTTGCCTCAAATGCGGCGATTCACCAGCGGCAAAGCGAGAGCACCTGTCGGTGCCCTGCTCGTTCACACCGTGACTACGTGCCAGACCGTCCCGCCGTGACCGGGGCAGATTTCGAGGTGCTCCACCGCCGCCGCTGGAGAGATACGGCATCGAAAGAGAAGTGCGGCGGCACCGCGACTGTGATTGTCGATGCGATCGGACCTGATCCATGACGCACACCGACGCGCCTGAAATCTTCGGCGCTGAAGGTTCATTAGCGCTGAGCCATGAGGCGCCATTTGGCGTGGAGACGCGCCGTGATCGTCCTGACCCTCGCCTCCTCGGCACGCCAGAAAGCTTCGCCGTGGCGCGGCGCGACGGCGAAGCTCGTGCGTGTTGTGATCGCGTGGTCGTGGATTTGCGGCGTCGCGACCTGCGCTGTGGGAAGTGCGACATCGGCCGCGAGCGGTGAAGCGATTGCGGCGAGGTGCGCCAGGGCATGCGAGCAGTAGGTCACCGACAGCTGGCTCATCTGCTCCTGACCGTGACCGGCGCGGTACTTCATCAGAGTGCGACACACATCGCCGTGGGTCAGCCGCCACGCTTGCGCGAGATAGGTCGTACCATAGCGGATGTTGGTTGCGGGATCGGCCAGCTCCGTCAACGATCCATGGAAACCAAGCATGGCGGCCGTTGCTGGCCGGATCTGCATCAGGCCGATCTCACCGACCGACCCGATGCGGGTGGGATCATAGTCGCTTTCCACTTTGATGACGGCATCGACAAGGTCGACTGGGATATCGGCAAGGCGTGCTTGACTCTCGGCAAGAAGCCGGAAACGAGAGATGCTCATGGACTGCGACGCACCGGGATGCGACACGTCATTCCTGTTCGCGACGCGCGCAACACACGGAGCGCAGTTCCACGAGGTGAGAGCGGCAAGCAAAACCCCGACACATGGAACCGCCCTGACGATCACTCAACCTCCGGACGAAGCATGGATGCATCAGCGCATCGATGTCATTCGTGCAGGTAATATGTCGCTAAATCGTCAATCGAGCGTGCGATCATGCACTCGTTTCGGAGATCGCGACGTTCTCGTTCGGCGACGCATATTTACATCGCTCGCAGGTCCGGTGGTCAGCTTCTCATGACCTTCCTCTAGATCCGACGCGCATTCTTCGTCTGGTCCGGACCTTGCAGCACATCATAGTGGCGTTGATGGTAGCTGGAGCTCTCATGGCCGGTATCGTACTGGTTGCTGCAGGGTTCGGGCTTGGCTTCGCGTGCCGCGATTATATTTCAAGACGGCGACGGCGTGCGGCGCGTTTGGCAGCGTTGTCGCGTGATGGATGAAACTGTGGAAGCGTGCTGATGAATCGCTGGCTCGACGGGATCCGATGCTCGCTTCCAGATCAGGAGGATCGTATCGGAACTGCTTGGTCCCGTCGTTGGACGGCGATGCTGGCCTGCTTCGCCATCGCTGCCGCGGCGCCTTTCGGAGCCGGCGCCCAGGTCCAATCCAGGACACCGGCACCCAAGTCTTCGGCCAAGTCGACGTATGGGACGCCGGTGCCGGGCGTCTCCGAAGCGGCAGCCATGCACGACGCCGACATCGCCGCCGCCCGCAAGCGCAATCCGCCCGCTCGCAGCGGCGGCATCAAGGATTAGGTGACGAGCGCCGCCCGACCTTACAGGTGCATCAGAAAACCAGCGGCTCGCATATCACGCTGTCTCCAGCGCACGGTACCTGACGTCAACCGGTCGCCGGAACACGTTCCGGCGACCGGTTGACGGGAGCCCGGATGTCAGCTCAATTCGCCTGCCCGAACCGTCGACCACAGCGCCGGCTCGTAAGGAGACTGGACGCGGACCCAGCTGTAGCGTGTCTGCGACCAGGGTCGGACGTTGGCGTTGAGGTTGTCAAGCACGATATCCTGGTGCTGGGTTCGCACGACCAGGACGAGGTGGTGTTCGCCCCACGCCGTGACGACCTCCGACAAGAGAAGAGCCCGCGACGGCCAGCCCCGCGCCAGGAGCAGGTGGCGCTTCGTCACGGCGTAGTCGTTGCAGTCGCCCGAAGTGGGAGCGATGCGCCACGTGTCGAATGTGGTGTCGTTGACGTACCGCTTGGGGTGGATGGACCGGTTCACCTGGGCATTAACCTCGATCAGGTCCAACCTGTGCTGGCTCGTCAGGGCGACGGGATGCGGCTTCCGGAACTGCCGATTGTGGACGCGGCAGTCATCCTCGTAGCGCAGGCAGAAATGCGTGTAAGCGAATGGGCCCGCGACGGGCAGATCGAGTTGAAGGTGGTTGCCGAGCCCGCGGCCCGAGAGCGCGGCTTCCGTGTTGCAGGAAAGGAAGCTTGCAGCCAGAGTGAGGCCGACCAGGACCGTTTTGACCAGACCGCGCATGACACGCCCCGAAATCGAGTACGGTCCGAGTCGTAGCGAAGCCGATTTTCCGTTCCGGTCGCGTTTTGCCTTGCCTTTTCTTGAGCACGGAAAGCATTTGTTGACTCAAGCTTTCAGCATCGACGTAGGCCATCCGGAGCAGGCGTGCTGAGGCGCCATCGCACTCCTCCGGAGCGTCCCTGCGTGCCCGATGGCATCCGCCTGTACGTCATCGGTGACATCCACGGACGACTTGACCTGCTCGACGGCAAACTGAACGACATCATGGATGACGTCTCGCAGCGGCGTCGGGCGCACAACAGGATCATCTTCCTCGGCGACTACATCGATCGCGGCCCCGACTCCCGCGGCGTAATCTGTCGTCTCATCGAGATCGGGAAGCGAGCGGATGTCGTTACGCTGATGGGCAATCATGAAGCGACGCTTCTGCGAACGCTCGATGATCCCCTTCATCTCCCCTGGTGGTCGGCAAACGGCGGCGCCCTGACCCTGCTCTCCTACGGACT
Source organism: uncultured Beijerinckiaceae bacterium (assembly GCA_964245015.1). GTDB lineage: Bacteria > Pseudomonadota > Alphaproteobacteria > Rhizobiales > Beijerinckiaceae > RH-AL1. The sequence continues at coordinate 7,501 of CAXTMA010000041.1, forward strand.
GGCGCCAAGCATGACTCGTCGCCAGGAGGAGAGTGTAGATGCCATTAAAGGTCTGCGCTCCGCAGTCCCGGCCGAACACCTTGAGTTCGTGAGGTCTCTGCCGCTGTCTTTCGAGTGCGGTGATTACTTTTTCGTCCACGCCGGGATCCGGCCGAGGGTCAGGCTTGAAGATCAGCAGGCTGATGACCTGCTATGGATCCGGGACGAATTCCTCAACAGTCGCGTCTCGCATCCCAAGATCGTCGTGCACGGTCACACACCGGTTCCCCTGCCGGAGGTCAGGCGTAATCGCATCAATGTCGATCTTGGCGCTTTCGCCACAGGCCGTCTTTGCTGCCTCGTGCTCGAAGCCGACCAGCAGAATTTCATCTAATACGAAGGTATTGTCTTCTGGATCGACGACCGCGAAAGCGCCATTTTCTCATAGTTGAAAGCGAACCGAGGCGCCGGCGGGCCAATCGGTTTCGCTGTCACTCTCGCCCTTGCCCGTTGACGCTAATTGCCACAAAAGCTACACGTCGTTGGATTTCACCTTTCCCGATTTACACAGTTCGGCTAAGAGCCGACGACCTGGAGCGTCGTCGATGACTGGATTGCCTCTTTCGTTTGCAGGACGCTGCGCTGGCATCCTTCTGGTCTGGCTTGCATCATGCGCGAGCTCGCAGGCTTCCGAGGCACAACTGTTGCCGTTCTTTTCGAAGCCGTACCCTTCTGGCTATACCCGCCCGACCCGGCTGCCCGACGCCGAATGCTGGGCCTATCGGCAAGTGAACACCCTGCTCGGTTCCTACATCGAGCGCGTCTGGATATGCGGCGCGCCGCTGATCGAGAGATACTGATCCGCACAGGATCTTACCCGCGAGGAGGCGTTGGATGACGGCGATGCTGAGGAAGCCGCTGACGATGGTGCTGCTCGGCGCAGCCTGCCTCGTTCCGGGCGTCGCTCTCGCCGCCTGCCCCGGCGCAGCGCCCGCTGAGGCGTTGCAGAACTTTAATGCCGACCCGACCGGGTTCATCAAGTCACATGGCGGTGCCTCCGACCTCGGCGCTCAGATGACCGCGATCGCCGCCGCCGCCGTGAACGGCCGTGACAAGGCCTTTGGCAAGAACCTCGGTGCGGCGCTTGGGAGCGCGTCGAGCGATCAAGGCAAATCGGTCGGCGGGGCACTGGGCAAGCTCGGCGCCTCCTGCAGCGATCCTACGGATCCTGCCGACCGCGGCGACAAGGCGTACATCAGCACCAACATCGCTCCGAACATCCTCACCAACATCGCCGCCAATGCCGCCTACGGCGCGGCCGTCGATGGTGGTCAGCAGACGGCGTCCACGGGTGGCGGGGGTGCGCCAGGTGGTGCAGCGGGTGGAGGCGCCGGCGTCGGTGGTCAGACCGGCACCGCCACGACGGGTTCGTCGGGATCCTCGGGTACCAGTAGCGGCGGCCAGTCGACATCAACGCCGACGACACCCGACAGCTTCAGTTCGCCTGGGGGCAGTTCCGTTTCAGGCGGCACCACCACGACCACCGCCCCGACCTCGACCGGTACAGGCACAGCCGGTACCTCAGGCGGAACGGGCACCGCTTCAGGCACGACCGGTACGTCGGAGACCTCGGGCGGGACGACCTCGTCACCCACCACTTCGACGGTGCTCGTCGGCGCTACCAATAACGAATAGAGCGGTCAGCACTTCCGACAGGACGCGCGCGATGCTTCAAACCTCCCGGGATGCAGCGAAGAGTAAACCCGCGTCCGCTTCGGCGCAGGACTCGTCGGCGCTCGACCTGTTCAGAATGCTGTTCGGGCTGGCTCGCCGACACCTCCCGATGTTTGTCGCCATCACCGCCGTCTGCATCATGATGGGCGCGCTTTACGTTTTTACGGCCGTGCCCCTCTATACGGCAACGGCGACCATGATCATCGACATCAAGAAGGTGCAGATTTTCCAGAAGGAGAATAACGGGACGGACGCGCCTGTCGACGCCGGTACGGTTCAGACTCAGGTCGAACTTCTCAAATCCCAGAACGTCAGCCGATCCGTCATCGAAAAGCTGCATCTGACGGAAGATCCCGAGTTCGTCTCGACGAACCCCGGCCTGATCGGTTCCATCTTCGGCCTCTTCGGATCCCACGCGCCGCCTTCCGAGAACTTTCTGGAACGTCGTGCTCTGGGCAAATTTGAAGCAGCTCGTACCGTGACGCGCTTGGGCCAGACCTATGTCATGGAGGTGAGCTTCAAGTCGCACGATCCGAACAAGGCCGCCCAGATCGCCAACGCGATCGTGGACGCCTACGTAGATGACCAGCTCGCGGCGAAGTACCAAGCGACACGGCGGGCCAGCGTGTGGCTGCAGGATCGGGTCAAAGAGCTTCGCTCGCAGACGACGACGGCCGATGCCGCGGTCGTCAATTTCAAAAACAGCAACAACATCGTCGAGACCGGCGGCAAGCTGATGAACGAGCAGCTGGTCGGCGAGGTGAACACGCAGTTGATCCTGTCCGAGGCGGCGACAGCCGAGGCGAAAGCGCGTTTTGACCGCATCAGCGAGGTCCTGAAGCAGCCGATACCGGATGCCTCCGTCACCGACGCCCTCAAGAATGAGGTCATCATCAAGCTGCGGCAGTCATACCTTGATCTCGCCGCAAAGGAATCGATCTGGTCCGCCAAATACGGCGTCAACCATGGCGCAACCGTGAGCTTGCGAACCCAGATGCTTGAGTTGCGTAAAAGCATCAGCGATGAGATGCGTAAGATCGCGCTGAGCTACGAGAGCGACTACAATATCGCGAAGGCGCGCGAAGAGTCGATACGGGCCAGTCTGACGGCAAGCGTGGGGAAATCAAAGTCGACCAGTCAGGCGCAGATCGAGCTACGCAACCTGGAAAGCACCTCCGCGTCGTACAAATCGATGTATGATATTCTACTCACGCGATATATGGAAGCCGTTCAGCAGCAGTCCTTCCCGATCAGTGAGGCGCGGCTGATCAGCCCCGCCGTACCACCGAACAGTCCGAGCCAGCCGAAGAAGGCTGCCATCATGGCGTCGACGCTTCTCGGCGCGATCATGCTGAGCTTCGGTGCGGCGTTCGGCAAGGAACTCATCGACCGGGTGTTCCGCAGCGGCAAGCAGATCGAGGAGCACCTTGGCCTGAACTGCATCGCAACCCTGCCGACCATCAAGGCCGAATCGATGCCGGCTTCCGCGAACAATGCGGAGGCGGCGGGACCCAGGCAGATCGGCAGATTGAGTCCGATCCTGAGGTACACGGTCGCGAAGCCCTTCGCGCAGTTCACCGAGGCCCTTCGCTCCGCCAAGATCGCCGTAGACGTCGCGACATCCGGGCAGCGCTGCAAGATTGTCGGCGTAACCTCCACCCTGCCCGCGGAAGGCAAGACGACGGCCTCGGCCAATCTCGCGCAGATGATCGCGCACGCCGGCGGCCGGGTGCTGCTCGTCGATGCGGACCTTCGCAACCCTTCACTGACCCGCGCGCTCGCCCCCGAGTCCAAGAAAGGGATCATCGAGTTGCTCGGAGGAAGTGTCGGCATCGCGGATATCATCTGGATTGATGCTGCATCCGGCCTGCACCTGCTGACGACGGGCGGCGACTCGAAACTGATGCATACGAACGAGATCCTCGCATCGGAGAAGATGGCGACGCTCTTCCAGCAGCTTCAAGCGCACTACGATTACATCGTGATCGACTGCGCCCCGCTCGCGCCAGTGGTCGACACACGCGCGATGGCGCACTTCATCGATCACTTCATCTACGTCATCGAATGGGGAAGCACGAAGATCGACGTCGTACAACAGACGTTGGAGGAAGCGCCGGAGGTCCTCGACCGTGTCGTCGGAGCGGTCCTCAACAAGGCAGATATGACGGTACTCGGCCGGTATGAGACGCACCGGAGCAACGCGTACTACAAGAAGTACTATGCCCGGTATGGCTATCACCAGTAGCCAGGAGTTCCTCCCTCCCGGTGGAAATATCCTGAGATACGCAACGATCGTCGGCCTTCTGGTGTTCGCGGCCTTCTCATTCTGTTGGGCTCTGAACGAAGCGGTCGCGACATACGTGGGCTCCGACCTCGTCCCCTATGCGGCGCGCATCGTCGATGGCGAACGGTTCAAGGCCGATGCGCTGCTAGCCTTGCGTCCTGAGCTGGACCGGCTCGAAAACTCGACAGGTGAGGTGCGACCAGCCGTCCTCCGTTCGGTGGCGCTGATCGAACTGCGTCTGGCGGAGATCGACCTCATCGCCGGTCACTCCGTGGCGGGCAATCCGCAGTTCGACCGGGCTGCAACTGCAGTGCGCCGAAGCTTGGCGGTCAGCTCACAGGACTCATTCCTATGGTATGCATCGTTCTGGCTCGACAAGGCCCGGCACGGCTTCCGGCTTGAGAACCAGCGTGATCTCACGCTGTCTTACCAGACCGGGCCGAATGAAGGGTGGATCGCAGTGCATCGCAATCGCGACTCGGTCGCGCTGCTGACAGCACTTCCCCCCAACCTGCAGACTCTCGTCCTGCAGGAGTTCAGAAATCTCGTCGCATCGAACTACATCGACGATGCGGCGAACATCCTCACCGGCCCCGGCTGGCCGCAGCACGACGCGCTCGCTTCGGCGCTGGAAGGCCTGCCTCTAACCCAGCTGCGATCATTCTCGGCCGTCCTCGACCGCCGTGACGTGGAGGTCGCGATCCCCGGGCTCCAGCGCAAGCCCCGCAAACCGTGGGATTTCGCGCCGGGGTAATGGTCCGGCGCTGGTTCGCTGTCTCGTGGTGAATGCTTGCGCCATGCCCGTCCCGACCACCGCCATGCAGACGATGGCATAGCCGGGTATCTGCAGGGAGTAGTCGATCACGGAATGTGCCCCGCCGATGGCGGCAACCGTCGCAGCTATCAGGGGAACGACGTTGTCGCGACGGCGGACTATCGCGCCGCGAACAAGAATGAGCCATATGGCGACATAGCCGACACAGATGAACAAGCCGAGAGGAAGGCCGACTTCCGCAGCGAGTTCCAACGGAGTGCTATGGGCGATCTCCCAGATGCCCCAGATCGATGTGGAGGCGGATCGGTACGCGGGAAACGTTGTTTTGAAGGCGCCCAAGCCGACGCCCAGAATAGGATGATCAAGGATCATCACCCAAGTCGCCTTGTAGACGTCGAAACGACCCTCGTCGGCGAAGCCCTGCATGTCGAAGCGGTGGCTTGCCACGCTCGCGAGGAAGAAGGCGACCGTGACGAAGCCGGCGGCGAGGGCGATCTTCTGCTTCCAACGCAGGTTGGCGATGGAGCGGCGCAGCATCACGAGAACGGCTAACCCAATCGCCGCGAGCGAGCAGACGATACCCGCGCGCGAGTTCGTCATCGCCAGGGCAATGAAACAGATCGCGAAACCGATCGAGCTTTTGCCGATCGATCGCTGATCCACCTTCCGGAGGAGCAGTGAGAATGCGTCGGCGGTGCGTATGCCCGACCAGCGGTACCGCGATATGACGGACACGACATGTTCGGCGGAGAGAAGCAGCCAGATCGAGGCGCAGCTGCCGAAATACGTCGCTGCCACGTTGCGATTGGTGAACGTTCCCAAGACGACGCCGATATAGTTCGTGCGCTCACGCCACAGCAGGAGAGTTGGCTCCACTAGGGTAGTGATCACACCATAAAGAGCATAGCCCGCACCGGACCATGCCACCCACCGCAGCAGGATCCGCGCGCGTCGTACGTGAGTGCCGTGAATGAGACCTAACGCCAGGACCTCAAAGCAAACGAGAGTGGGGCCCAAGGAAGCAATGGCGTCGACACGGGCGGGGCGCAAGGCGGGTTGAGCCAACCGCAATGATTGCGGAAGTGCAACGCCCAAGACCTCCTGCAATCGGACCACGCTCGCGAAGGCGGCGACCGAGCAGAACAGGAGGCAAAGCAGAATGTGGTCGCGTCGAGAAAGCAACCGAACGGATGAGCATGCGAGGCAACAGGCGAGCGTGACGCACCAGATAAGAGTTGATCGGGAGTCCGTCGACCCGAACGGGAGAGGCGCAAAGCAGACGACAGAGGCGAACGCGTAGAAAGCGCATTGTTCGCGTCGATCGGAAAACTGCGCCGAAAGAGGAGAGGGTTTCACGTCAATAAGCGTTCGGTATGATCGAACAGAGGATACTGAGTTGGGATTTATCTACCAACATGAATTTGCTGACTTATATCTCAAGCTTTCGTGGCATGAGCGCTGATTGATAGCATGACAAGCCAGTCCCGACTGTCTGACGGGTTCACGGCTCAATCAGGCCAAAGGCTCGCCGTCATGTCTCAATAGACGGCTCACACGAGAACATGAAAGTGGAAGAACAACGTGAGGAGAGAAGTTTCTACTTAAGCACAGGGTATGAGACGCAATGGCTCGCCTTCACCTCCACATTTTGTTGCCTGCTCCAGAGATGGGCGCGCGAGCACCGAACCGACAATCAAGCCCTTCCTTCGCGCATCTCCTCCGAAGCTTTCTCAGCATAAGCTACGCTCCAGCCGAGCGCGAGTCCGCTTATTGCTGCCCATATCCCACGAACGGCCGCGATGTCGAGCCTGACGCGGAGCACTGGACCGGCGTAGGTTCGATCGGCCGCCAGCGCATGGAAGCTGGCGATCCTCACGGGTAGTCAGCGCGCACCTCAATATCGGCTATGCCACAAGCCGAAGCAGCCAAGCGGTGGCCCAACTAGTTGATGCCGTTCTCCGCAGCGAAGCTGTGATGGTTCAGGCGACCTTGGATCGCCGTGGTAGCGCATCTCAGGTGCGCGAACTGATTCAACTTTGCATATCGAACGATCAATATCAGCTACTATCGGGCACGAATGGACTCGCGTGCCGCCTGGATGTCGAGTTTTTCAGCACTACAGGCGATTTCGGCTTGCACCAGATGCAACAGGAGCGCACCGGAGCAATCGAGATCATAACCAAGCATTAAGAAACCCTTAAATGTCATTGCAAGCAGGCGTTCTGCATGCTATCGCCTCTCCATTAGGTCTACAGGGCTTTCCTTATGGCTAGTCTGAGAAGCATTGCCCAAGAAAAGACATTATCGCGCCTTTTTGAGGATCGGCGTCGCGTTTGCTTGACAGCGCAGCATTACATCCTGTTGGTCTTGGTGGCTGACGTCCTGATCTCAGGATGCGTCGGGCTTGCAAGCCATCATGCTTATCGCATCGTCGCAATCGACGTCTACGGGTTTAAATCAGCAGCTTCAGCCGTATCGATCGGCGTAGTAGCCGGCATTCTGTATTGCTCCTTCGCGAAGTCATCCGGCCTGTACTCTCTTCCTTCCCTGATAGGAGCGACGGTCAAGATCGGCTCGGTTCTTCTCTGCTCTGTAAGCGCCGTCCTTCTCTTAGCGGCAATGCTTTTCATCGTGCGGGCAGGTGCGGAGGTGTCGCGGGGAACATTTCTCTTTTTCGCGCCGCTGTTTTTCATCTTCCTAACTGTCAACCAGTCTGTGGCTCGCGTCGTTGCGTCTGGATTGATCAGGAGCGGTACCCTTTCTGGTCCCTCCGTCGTGCTGATCGGCGATCAGTCCGAACTGGCGCAAATCGACCGTCGCACCCTCATGGCGACCTATGGATTCCGCGAAGTCGGGCGCATCGAACTGACAAGCGGAGAACCCGTCGACCCCGCGCGCTTGAATTCGCTCCTAAACTTGTCGCGCAATCGTGCGGCGAGTCGGATTGTCGTGTCGATGAAGTGGGATGATGAGGCCCGCCTCTGCAGCCTGCGTGAAGGATTGAGGCAATCGGCGCTGCCGGCAACCCTGCTGCCCGACGCCGGCGTGCGGCGACTGATGGGTGATCAGGTCGCTTTGGCTGCCGAAAGACTCCCTCCGGTCATCGAACTGCAACGCGCCCCGCTGACGCGATCCACACAGCTGTTCAAGCGATGCATTGATGTCACCGTTGCGATGGCAGCCTTGCTTCTGCTGGCTCCCCTGCTGCTCGTGACCGCAGTCGCGATCAGACTGGACAGCCCTGGCCCGATCATCTTCAAGCAGCGCCGTCACGGTTTCGACCGACGTCCATTCTTCATCTACAAATTTCGTTCGATGAGCGTCTTGGAAGACGGCAGCACGATCGTTCAAGCCAGCAGAACCGATGATCGCGTCACTCGCGTCGGAAGGGTCCTGCGGAAGACGAGCATCGATGAGCTGCCGCAACTCTTCAACGTGCTGCTAGGCAACATGTCGCTGGTTGGGCCGCGCCCACACGCGATCGCTCATGATGATGCCTACTCGCTGCTCGTCGAGCGTTACTCGCATCGACACCATGTCAAGCCTGGCATCACCGGCTGGGCGCAAGTCAACGGCGCACGCGGTCAGACGATTGCAGTGCAGCACATGCAGCGACGCATCGATCTTGACCTCTGGTATATCGATCACTCCTCCATTTGGCTTGATTTAATGATACTTGGCCGGACTTGTTTCGAAATCGCGAAGATTGATGCTTTCTAAAGCGTTGCTGATAGTTTTATGGTTGCAAATACGCAACAGCCGGATTTAAACAGCACTTGGTATCCGGAGCTAGGTCGACCGCGCATGGGAGGTGTCCTACTGTGTGATCCTTTCTATGCCGGTTTCGAGACTGCCCTTGTCTAAGCGTTCCTTCTCAGCAGTCGCTGCTTTCTGCTCGATGTGCTTCGCGGCGCTTCCACTCGGCGGCTGCGGCACGTTTCCTGTCGCCGGCCCTTACGCCGACTCGGTCAAGGTCGTCGGATCCGTCGTCGTGCCCTACGTGCTCGTTCCCATCACCCAGCCAGTCGTGGAGATTTTGGAGCAGACGGAGCCGAAGGGCTTGGCCGGCGTGTTCAAGGACCGGCGTCCGCCAGCCTACATCAAGTTCGGGATCGGGGATGTCGTTTCCGTGTCCGTCTTCGAGGCCGCCGCAGGTGGCCTCTTCATCCCTGCCGAGGCGGGCGTGCGGCCAGGCAACTACGTAACAATCCCTGACCAGGCGGTCGACAACGATGGCAACATCAGCGTGCCCTATGCTGGCATCATCAAAGCCAATAATCGCACCAACGTCGAGATCCAACGCGACATCATCGAGCGTATTAAAAACAGAGCGATCGAGCCACAGGTGGTCGTCTCGCTCTCGTCGCAGCGCACCAATCTCGTATCGGTAATCGGCGAGGTGAACACGCCGGTTCGCTTCGCGGCGGCGGCGTCCGGCGCCGGGGATCGCATCACGGACGCGATCGCGCGTGCTGGCGGCATCAAGGACCAGGGCTATGCGACCTGGGTCACGCTCCAGCGCGGCGGAAAGACCGCGACCGTTCCCTTCGAAAACTTGGTCACATCACCGGCGAACAACATCTATGTTCAGCCAAACGATCGCATTTACGTCTACCAGGAACAGCAGAAATTCATCGCTTTCGGCGCGGCGGGCCAGCAGGGGGTGTTTACCTTCGATGCTTGGCGCATCAACCTCGCCGAGGCGGTCGCGAAGGCGGGTGGCTTGCTCGATGTGCAGAGTGATCCGGGATCGGTGTTCCTTTACAGGCGCGAGCCGCGGGAGGTGGCCGCGCAACTCGGCGTCGATATCTCCCACGTCCCCGGCCCGACCGTCCCCGTGGTCTTCCAGATCAGCTTCGCCGATCCCGGCGGCTACTTCCTGGCGACGAAGGTCGTGATGCGTAACCAAGATGTTATCTTCGCCGCCAACGCGAAATCCGTCGAGGTCAGCAAGGTGCTCAATCTCGTTAACCTAGTTACGGGAAGCGCGACCAACGCGGCGGTGGCGGTCACCGCCGCGCGAGCGATCCCGTGATCTAGGCGACGCGCGCCGGTCGGAGTACGCGCGGTGCGCGTCGTGCACGTGGTCAGGCAGTTTTATCCTGCTCAAGGTGGGCTCGAGACCTTCGTGCTGAACCTCGCGCAGAGACAGGTCGCTGGCGGCGACGTCGTCAAAGTCGTCACGCTCGACCGCATATTCGACTCAGTTGCTCGGCTTCCGCGTTCCGAATGGCTCGGAGGGTTGGAGATCAGGCGCATCCCGTTCGTGGGATCACGGCGCTACCCGATAGCGCTAACCGTTTTAATGAGTCTTCGGAATGCCGAGATTATCCATGTCCATGGCCTAGACTTCTTCTGCGACTTCCTGGCCGCCACTAAGGTAATCCACCGCAAGACGCTTGTCCTCTCGACCCATGGCGGCTTCTTCCATTCTGCCTTCGCTTCGAAAGCGAAGGCTCTGTATTTCAAGACGGTCACTCGCTTGGCTTTGACGCGCTACGGATACGTGGCAGCGAACAGCATGGCAGATCTTTCAACCTTCCAGACAATCCGTTCAGCAGGCATCGGTGTTGTCCTGAACGGCGTCGATACATCGAAGTTTTCAGGGGTCCACAGGTCGTCGCGCAAGAAGCGGATCATCTATTTTGGGCGGCTCGCCGACAACAAGAACGTCCAAGCGATCCTACCGGTCCTGAAAAAGCTGCAAGCCTTGGACCCGATGTGGTCATTGGTGCTGGCCGGTCGTCCCATGGACGGTATCGTCGAGAAAATCAGGCGAGATGTGGAGGCGCTTCGTCTAGTCGGTGCGGTCGAGATCGTCGAAAATCCTAATGACGAACGGTTGAGATCGCTCGTTGCCGAGTGCTCGATCTTCTGTTCTCCATCACGTCACGAAGGCTTTGGAATTGCGGCGATCGAGGCGGTCTCGGCTGGTCTCTATCCGGTTCTGAGCGATATTCCCGCGCATCGCGAGTCCATCGCCGCGCTGGGATGTGGGCTTTTGCTCGACTTCTTTGATCCAGATAATTGCGCCTCGAAGATCGATGCGACTTGGATGAGCGATCCGTGGTCAGACTTCGTAAGTCGAGCGCCTCAGATGCTCCGACGGTATAATTGGGATGCAGTGACCGCTGTTTTTAATAAAATCTATGGCGACGTGGTCGGCCGCGATCACCGTCTAATTATTGGCGTGCAAGTTCAGGTTTGTGATCGGGATCTCGCCGTGAAGACTCTACAGGGCGCCCTCGACACCGGCAGCGTTGCCAAAGTTACATTTCTCAATGCTCACCTCGCGAATATTGCCGCTTCTGATCAAAATATTGCAAATGCACTCCAAGACTTTATTGTCTTTAACGACGGAATTGGTGTTGATATCGCCAGCAAAGCTTTATATGGAGAGAAATTTCCAGCAAACCTCAATGGCACAGACTTCATCCCTTATGCGCTTGACAAATTGCGGTCGGGTCTGCGGCTCTACCTTCTCGGCGGCACCGATCAAGTCAGGTCTCGTGCGGTAGAGCACTACGTCTTAAGGTGGCCCAACCACAAAGTCATAGGTTCACATCCTGGATTCTTTCGGGAGAGTGATGCCGGTGTCTTGGCGGAGCGCGTCAAGCAGACCCGCCCTGATATAATACTTGTCGCAATGGGATGTCCAAAGCAAGAACTCTGGTTGCAGAGATTTATTCCTGACGTATGCTCAATCGGCATCGGCGTAGGAGCATTGTTTGATTTTCAAACAGGCACTTTTCCTCGAGCGCCTCCTCTAATTCGAGAAATGCGCCTCGAGTGGCTCTATCGTCTTCTTCTTGAGCCACGCCGGCTTGCAAAGAGATATTTGGTAGGTAATATAGTCTTTCTCTATCAAACAATGCGTCAATACCTCCGGGGCGATCGCGCTTGAAAACGAGGGACAAACCGGTTAATGCGGACTGAGGGCGAGTCGACACCCTTGTTCCCGACGACCTCTAAGCAGTTATTGAGCCGCTTCTGCCGCCTGAACCAGTGAAGCAGAAAGGCGGCCGGCCGCCGAGCGCGGACCGCGCGGCTCTGGCCGGCATCATCCTTGTGCTGCGCACCGGCATGCAGTGGAAGCACGTGCCCCGCTCGGCGTTGGGATGCAGCGGCAAGTCGAACTGGCGACGGCTGTGCGCCTGGTAGGCGGCCGGGGTGTGGGCGGCGTTGCACCGCGTGTTGCTGGAGCGGCTGCACGATGCCGGCGCGCTGGACTGGTCGCGCGCGGCGCTGGACAGCGCCAGCGTGCCGGCCAAAAAAGGGGCGAGGCGACCGGCCCGAATTTGGCCGACAGGGGCAAGCCGGGCACCAAGCGCCACCTCGTCGTCGACGCTCAAGGCACGCCGCTCGGCGTCACGCTGAGCGGCGCCAACTTCCACGACAGCCGCATGTTGGCCGTCACGCTGGACGCGTTGCCGGGTGCGCGCACCGACCGGCGCGGCCGTCCGCGTTGCCGACCGACCAAGGTGCAAGCCGACAAGGGCTACGACCACCGCCGCTGCCGGCAGGAGTGCCGGGCGCGCTCCATCACACCACGGATTGCCCGACGCGGGGTGGACAGCAGCGAGCGGCTAGGACGCCACCGCTGGATCGTGGAACGCACCCTGGCGTGGCTGGCCCGCTTGCGCCGGCTGGTGGTGCGCCACGGGCGTCGCGTCGATCTCCACCTCGCCTTTACCGTGCTCGGCTGCGCCCTGATTGAGGCGGCGCTGCAGTGCGGCCTCGGCCTGTGCAGCGGACCGCGCTACATGCCGATGTACGGCATCGCCGCCATGGGGCTCGAGAGCGGTCTGCCCCTGCTGCCTCGACTCGAGTTCGTGATGGTGGGGCCATCCCCACCGGCGAGCGGCGTCGTCAGGGCAGTCGCGGAAGTGCTGCAGCACCTCGCCACGTCAGGGTTCCAGCCAACGTGTCGTTCGGCTTGCAAAATTGGTTCTTCCGCACTTTCGGTGTTGATCGTGCGGTGAAGCGTTGGTCCTCGTCTCGGGCGAGCTTCGCGATTTCGACCCACAATCCATCCCTGCCATCGGTCCCGGCCGGCCTGCACGTCGACGAGTTGAAGCTTGATGCGGAGCATCTGCTGATCACGGCGCGCCCCACCGCGAACGAGGCTGTCTGCCCGGCTTGCGGGGGCGCTTTGTAACGCGACAATCTGGATGCGACTCGCGCGGCGATCAGGATGAGACTGATCGTGTCGCGGCGATGGTGATCATGGCGGGGGTTGCTGCCATAGTGCAAGCGGTTTCGGTGGCCTGTGTCGCGGCGCGTCAATCGACCGAGGTTTTGATTGTCGCGCGGGTCGGCGGACGTCCGGGACCGCGCTTGCGTTCCATCGCCACCCGCCGGCGGTAGCTTTCGACGTTCATCTCGAAGATGGTCGCGTGGTGAACGAGGCGGTCCACCGCCGCGAGCGTCATGGTCGGGTCGGGAAAGACCTTGTTCCACTCGCCAAAGGGATGGTTGGCCATGATCAGCATTGAGCGCCGCTCGTAATACCAACGGCCATCATCTTTGACCTGTGTAGGCCCACTCGCGCATGGCGATG
>CAXTMA010000042.1:0-20563 GCA_964245015.1 uncultured Beijerinckiaceae bacterium
AGCGCCGGTACACCGGGCAGGTGTTCATGCAGGCGCCGCAGCGGATGCACTTCAGAGACGTCCAGAACTGTTCCAGCCCGAGCCGGGCGGAGCGCCCGTTGTCGACGAGCACGACGTGCATCGCAGCTTCCCGGCGGGCGCTGCGGAAATGCGAGGTGTACTGCGTCACCGGCGAGCCCAAAGCCGAGCGCGACAGCAGCCGGATGAAGACGCCGAGGTCGCTCGTGCGCGGCACCAGCTTCTCGATGCCGACCGAAACGATGTGCAGCGGCGGCGTGTTGGCGCTGAGGTCGGCATTGCCCTCGTTGGTGCAGGTGACCACGGCGCCGGTCTCGGCGACGATGAAGTTGCCCCCGGTCAACCCGGCGTCGGCGTCCAGGATCAGCGGGCGCGTGGTCATGCGCTGGGAGTGGGCGAGGTAATGCGGGTCGTCGTTGCCGGGCTCGGTGCCCAGCGTGCGGCTGAACACGTCGGCGACGTCCGAGCGCAGCTTATGGACGGAGGGCACCACGACGTGGCTCGGCGCCTCGTTGTCGAGCTGCTGGATGCGCTCGCCGAGATCGGTCTCGGTGACCGAGATGCCGTGCTCGCCGAGGTATTCGCGCATCCCGCATTCTTCGGTCAGCATCGATTTCGACTTGATCAGCGTCCGGGCACCGGCCTCGCGCAGGATCGCGAGGACGATGGCGTTGTGCTCGGCCGCGTCCTCGGCCCAGTGCACGGTGACGCCGTTGGCCTTCGCTGCCGCCTCGAACTGCAGGAGATAGGTGTCGAGGTGGGTGAGCGTGTGCTCCTTGATCTGCGAGGCGAGGGCGCGCAGCTCCTCCCATTCCGGCACGGCGAAGGCCTGGACGTCGCGCTTGCGGCGCAGGTCCCACAGGCGCTCGTCGTGGAACTTGAGGTGCTCGGGCGCGGCGAGGAAACGCTCGGCCGCCTCGGCGTGGTCGATCCGGCCCCGGCGCATCACGGCGCCGCGCGGCTGCGGTTCGCGCGCACCCGCTCGCCCGGCGTTGGGCTGCAACGGCCGGCTGGTCGTTTCACCGTGGGACAGGCGCTCGCCGTCCTGCCCGCGCGCCGATTCGTCGTCGCGGGCGCGCAGGTCTTCGTGCAGCAGGTCGCGCCCGCTCATTGCGTCGCCCCGTTGAGAACCTGCGCGATGTGGATGAACTTCATCGGGCTTCCCGCGCGCTCGGCGCAGCCTTTCTGGTGCATCAGGCAGGAGGTATCGGCCGACACGATGTAGGCGGCGCCGGCCCTGGCATGGTCCGCCACCTTGTCGCAGCCGGCCTTGACCGACACCGCCTCCTCGAAGACCGAGAAGGTGCCGCCGAAGCCGCAGCATTCATCGGGTCGCGCCGGCTCGACGAGTTCGAGGCCCGCCACCTTGGCGAGGAGATCGAGGGGCTTGGAGAAGAACGGGGCGTTGATCTCGCTGGCACGGGCGTGCTCCAAGCCGCGCAGCGAACCACAGCCGTTGTGCAGCCCCACGCGGTGCGGAAACCGTGCCCAGGGGAACGCCTCGACCTTCAGGATGTCGTGGAGGAACTCCACCAGTTCGACCGTGCGGGCGCGCACGGCACGCACGGCGTCGGTCTGCTCAACGGCGGTGAACTTCGAGCGCACGTGGTTCACGCAGCTTCCCGAGGGGCAGACCACGTGATCGAAACCGGCGAATACGCGGGCAAAGTTGCGCTCGGTTGCCGCCGCCTCGGCCTGACAGCCGGAATTCGCCATCGGCTGCCCGCAGCAGGTCTGATCGAAGGGGTAGTCCACCTCGCAGCCCAGCCGCTCCAGCAGCTGCAGGGTCGCAACCCCCACTTCGGGAAAGAAGGCATCAATGTAGCAGGGGATGAACAGGCCGACCCGCATCGCGCTTCCAACCCTCACAGGCGCCGGGTTTGCCCGGGCGCCAAATGCAACTTGCACCCGATGCCCGGGTTCAATCGGCCGGGCCGGCTCCCATTTATATCGTCACGGTGGCCCGTACCACGGCGGCCAGCACCATGCGCCAGCATTTCATCCGCCATCATCTTCCCACGCTTCTCGCCCCGCTGCTCGGAAGTACGGTGGGCCTCGCCGCAGCCGCCCCGCTGCCGGACACCTTCGCCGCCCGCGTCGAGGCGCTGGCCTCCATGGCGAGCCTGAACGCCGCCATCCTCGGCAGCCGCAGCGCGACGGCGACGCTGGAAACCTGGTGCGCAACCCATGCGCTCGCGGCCGAGCCGACGGTTGTGGCCGTGCGCGTGCCGGGAGCGGACAAAGCGGCCGATGCCGAGCAACGTCGCCGCCTGCAGGTGGGGCCGGACGAGCCGATCCGCTATCGCCGCGTGCACCTGACCTGTGGCGGGCGGGTGCTGTCGGACGCCGACAACTGGTATGTTCCTTCGCGTCTGACGCCGGAAATGAACCGGGCGCTCGACGCCACCGATCTGCCGTTCGGCAAGGTCGTGGCGTCGCTGCACCCGATGCGCCAGACCTTTGCCGCCGCAGTGCTGTGGAACGTTCTGCCGCCCGGCTGGGAGTTGCAGCCGCCGTCGGCGGACGGGCCGGGTGCGCTGGACTTGCCGGCGATCCTGTTCGAACACCGCGCCGTCCTTTACGACGCGCAGCGCCGGCCTTTCTGCGAGGTCGACGAGCACTACACCCGCGACAACCTCGCCTTCGCCTGGAGTCTTCCTTCGCCGGCCCCGGCCAAGGCGCGCTGACGACGAGGCCCGCCGGCCGCATGCTTCGTTAAGCCGGGGCGCCCTATGCTGAGCCTCGGACAGGGGCCGCACGAGATGGACGGGCGAAAGTCGTCGCACGGGGCTGGGATCATCACCCTCGCCGGTCTGGCCTGCTTCCTCTTCGTCTACTTCCGCTGCAGGCCCTGGGACCTGCGCGAGGGCGTGATGATCGGGGCGCCGCTGGGCCGCGACTTCGTCAACTTCTGGCTCGGCGGCCGTTTGGCACTCGACGGCTCGCTGTCGACCCTGACCGACCTGCCGGCCTACAACGACCTCGTTTCGCGCACCTTCGACCACGACCCGCGCGACACCTTCATCTTCTCCTACCCGCCGCACCTGCTGCTGCCGCTCGCGGCGCTGGCCTGCCTGCCCTATCGGCTGGCTCTGCTGGGGTGGACCGCCGCCAACCTCGCCGCCCTGGCGGCGGCGACACGGCTTGTCGGGCGCACCGACACCAAGCTCATGCTGTCGACCTGCCTGTCGCCGGCCGCGCTGGCGATGGTGATGTACGGTCATTTCGGCGGCCTGCTCGCCCTCGCCCTGGCGACCATCCTGCGCCAAGCCGAGCGCCGGCCGACCGTCGCCGGCCTGTGCCTTGCCGGACTGACGTTCAAACCGCAGCTGGCGCTGGTCGTCGGTCTCGTCCTGCTCGGTGCCGGGCGCTGGCGCTGCCTCGCCGCCGGCGCCGGCGCCACGCTCGTTCTGCTCGGCGCCTCCGTGGCGGCGTTCGGGCTCGACCCGTGGCGCGGCTTTCTCGGCGTGACGCTGCCCGTGCAGGGACGCCTGCTCACCGATTTCGAGCTCGGCATGCTGAGAACGACCATCTCCCCCTACCTCGGAGCGCGCGCCCTCGGCCTGTCCGGCACGGTCGCCTCCGCCGTGCAGATGGTGGCGAGCGCTGCGGCCGTGGCGCTCGCGGTGCGCGCCCTGCGCCGGGGCGAGGCGGCCGCGCCGGCCTTTCTCGCCGTGGCCCTCGCGGCGGTGATCGCGCTGCCCTACGCCAACGCCTACGACCTCGTGCTGCTCGCCCCGGCGCTGACCCCCATGGTTCTTGGCCGGCTCGCGGACGAAAAGGCCGGCGGGGGGAACGAGGGCTGGGCCGGCGCGGCCCGTCTCGTGACATGGATCGCGCCGCCGCTCGCCTGGCAGTTGATGTCGTGCGGCCTCCCGTTGCTGGCCGTTGCAGCCCTCGCCATGCTCGCAGCCGGTGCCGTGCCTCCGCGCATCCGCCCGGCGCAATGCCGCCTTGCCGCCTGATCGCAGCCCCTCGCACGCTGCGGACGGCGGCGGCGCGCCACGCCGAGCGCGCTTGCGGGCTGCCGCCGGATGGTGTGAGCTTCGCGCGCCGAGATTGCATCGGCGCGAGCGGTCCAGGCGAGATTCCAACTGATGGCGAACGACTCACTCTCCTTCAAGCCCGGCGAAACGACCGACGGTGCGGGCAAGCCGGTCGTGGTGATCGTCGGCTGCGGGTTCGGGGGACTGCAGGCGGCGATGCACCTCGCCAAGCTCGACATCGAACTGGTGCTGATCGATCGAACCAACCACCACCTGTTCCAACCCCTCCTCTACCAGGTGTCCACCGCCGCCCTGGCTCCGTCCGACATCGCCTCGCCGGTGCGCAGCCTCGTCGGCAAGCATCCCAACGTGTCTGTGATCTTCGGCGAAGTCGACGGCGTCGATACGCAGGCGCGCAAGGTGAGGGTGCGCGACACCATCGCGATCGCCTACGACACCCTCATCATCGCCACCGGCTCGGCCTACACCTGGTTCGGCCACGACGAATGGGCCGAGCACGCCGCCGTGCTGAAGACCTTGCCGGACGCGCTGGAAATCCGCCGCCGGATCCTGGAAGCCTTCGACTGGGCGGAAAGCCGGGCAGATACGGCGGAAGTGAGCGCCCTGACCAGCTTCGTGGTCGTCGGCGGCGGTCCCACGGGGGTCGAGCTGTCGGGATCGCTCGCCGAACTGGCACGGGCGACGCTGAAGGCGGAATACCGGCACATCGATCCTTCGAAGGCGCGCATCGTGCTCGTCGACGCGGCGCCGCGTATCCTCGCCGAATTTCCCGAGCGCCTGTCGGCCTACGCCAAGCAGGCGCTGGAGAAGCTCGGCGTCGAGGTGAAGCTCAACGCGCCGTGCGAATGCATCGATGGCCGGGGCATCATCGTGGGCGGCGAGCGCATCGAGGCGGCCAACGTATTCTGGGCGGCGGGCACCCGCGCCCAGCCGGCCGCGCAGTGGCTCGGAGCGAAGGCGGCCAAGAACAACGGGGTCGTGGTGAACGACGACTGCTCGGTTCCCGACCATCCGGAAATCTTCGTGATCGGCGATGTCGCGAGTTTCCGCGCGGCCGACGGCAGTACGCTGCCGGCTTTGGCGCCGGTGGCCAAGCAGCAGGGCGCCTACGTGGCCAAGGTGATCGCGAGCCGGCTGGGACGTCGCGCGCATCCCGGCCCATTCAAGTACACCAATCTCGGCACGATGGCGGTGATCGGGCGCTCCCACGCGATCGCGCTTCTCGCCGGCATGAAGCTGAGCGGCCGGATGGCGTGGCTGGCCTGGTCGCTGGTCCACCTGCTGCTGCTGATCGGGTTCCGCAACAGGTTGATCGTGTTCACCAACTGGGCCTACGCCTTCTTCACCTACGGGCGCGGCTCGCGGCTGGTGGTCGGGCGACCCAACCGCGTCACGGCCGGCGATTACCTTCAAACGCCCGAGCACATGACCAACACCGGGGCAACGACGCCGCAAGCGGCGGAGTAGACCGCGTTAACCCTCCTCTCATCTGAGACGGACCGTCGCAGCCACATTTCGCCGATAACCGCCGTTACGACGGAAAGCGGAGACGGACGATGAGCAAGACGGCGGAAAAAACCGATCCGAAGCTGTGGGAGAAGGTCAAGACGAAGGTGACGAAGGGCGACCACGGCGGCAAGCCGGGACAGTGGTCGGCGCGCAAGGCGCAGATGGCGTCGAGCGAATACAAGAAGGAAGGTGGCGGTTACAAGGGCGCGAAGTCCGACGACAACCATCTCCAGCAATGGACGGACGAGGACTGGGGAACCAAGTCCGGCAAGGAAAGCGAAGAGACGGGGGAGCGCTACCTGCCCAAGGCGGCGCGGGAAAGCCTGAGCGACAAGGAGTATGCTCGCACGAGCGATGCCAAGCGCCGCGACAGCAAGGCCGGCAAACAATACTCGGCTCAGCCGAAGGATGTCGCCCGCAAGACGAAGGCCCACCGGTCGACGGGGTCGGGGACGCCCGCCGAGCACGCGTCCGGTAAATCGGCCTCGACGAAACCCGGCGGATCCGCTTCTCCCGAGCGCGGCTCGCGAGGTGGGACGACACGCGCCGAACTCTACAAGCAGGCCAAGCAGAAGAATATCCCTGGCCGCTCGAAGATGACACGGGAGCAACTTGAGAAGGCTGTCGCATAGCGATGTCGTCCTTCTCCCAGGGTTTGCTGTCCCTCTTGCCGGGCACCGGTCACGATAGTCTGTGCGCCGGCCTGCGCCTCGGCGCAGAGGTGACCGCGTGCCGCAGGCGAATACGGCCGGGGTAGGTAGCGTTCCCGGTCGATACCGGCTTTCCTGCCCAGACCGGGACGTTTCCGGTGCCTTTATGGCGTAGCTTCTGTAGAAAGGTCTGGGCATGGATAGACGTAGGTTTTTCGCTGCGTTCGGCGGTTTCGTGGTTTCCGGCGTCGCAGCGAAGGCACAGACGGCCGGTGTGCCGATCATTGGCGATATCCTGACGATTCCGGGCGCCGTCGTGGGCACGGGTGTGGGTGTCGTCGGCGGCACGGTCGGTGGCGTTACGGATCTTGTGCCCAAGCTGCCCGGTGCCGGCTTCCGGCTGGCTGCGCTGCAGAATGGCGATTACGCGATCGAGGCCAGCAGGCTGGTGCTTGAAACGTCCGGCAACCGCTCGATCCGCGATTTCGCGCAGCTGGAAATCAACGAGCAGACGGCGATCGCCGCGACATTGTTCGCGACACCGGGATCCGTCCCGCCCCGTCCCGACCAGCAGGCGATCATCGCGAGCCTGGCGGCGACGCGACCTGGTCCGCGTCTTGATCGCCGTTACGTACTCGGGCAGATCAACGCGCACAGGGAGGCCCTCAAGCTCAGCACCTTCTACGCGCAGAACGGACTCGATCCGCGCGCGCAGGCCGTTGCGGTTGCTTCGATACCGACCATTCAGACCCATCTTGCGATCCTGTATCGACTGCGCGTCGGTATCCCGGCCGTCTGACGAACCGCAAGCCGCGTGAACCGCCGCGCGCGGTTCTACGGTAGGAGAGAAGGATCCGAGGCGGAACCGGGCCTCGGATCCCTACGATTTCCAAGGTTGGCAAAGGCCAGCGCGAACGGCATGGCGGCCCTTCTGAGATGCTGCGCGGAACGCGCCATGAGGTCGTTCCGTCCACTCCGCTCCTCGGCATCTTCCCGTCGGCGGAGCGAGCGGCATCGGCAGCGGCCAACCCTGCAGAACCTTAAGGTGCAGTCTGGCTGTTGGGTGACGTCCGTCATACCGCCGCAGCCGTGAGCCTCGCGGTGGAGCCGCGCCCATGTCGTGCAAGGGAGCGAACGTGAGCTCGGCGGCTCCGTCCCGTCCACCCTCCCCATCGCTCGTCCTCGTCACTCCGGCGGCCTGCGCGATGACGATGTCGGAAACACCTGGGCGCCGCCAAACCGTCGCCGCGCCGCGGTGAGGCGAGGTGCCCGGCGGCGGAAGCCCGATCAGTCACGGATGCACTCGGCCAGAGGATCCTGCCGTCGCCGCTCCGGGCGATGCCCCGGCCACTCATCGGCGATCGTAACGCTTCCAACCCGCGCCGCAGCGGCGTAGAACGCCTGCATCGACCGACCCGGACGGCAATGGTCTTTCCCGTCCGGTTTCCACCACCATCGCGCCACAAGGAGACGCGGATGTCGACACCCTATCTGCCGTTTGGCAGGCCGCTGCCGCTAGGTGCGCGGGCCGTGCCGATCATGCTGGCGCTCGTTGCCGGCCTGCCCGCGCCGGCCGGCGCGCAGGGGACGACCGAGCAGCGGCAGGCCTGCACGGGCGACGCCCTCAAGCTGTGCTTTTCCAGCATTCCCAACGTGGAAAAAACAACGGCGTGCATGAAGGCGCACTATGCCGAGTTGACCCCGCGATGCCGCGCCGCCTTCGCCACGGCAAGTCCGCCCCCAGCCGCCAAGGAACCCGCCAAGGAAAAGGTCGCGAAGGTCCCGGCGGATAAGCCGGTCCTGGAGAAGCCGAGGGAAGAGAAGCCCGCCGGCGAAAAGCCCGCGGCGCAAAGACCGGCCGCCGAGCGGACCGCCGCGGGCAAACCAGCCGTGGAGAAACCGGCCAAGGCCAAGGTGGCCCGTGCCCGTCCGGTCGAGCCGGTCGAGCGCCGTGCCCGCGTGGCCCGCCTGACGGAACCGCGGGCGCGCCGTCCCGCCGAGACCTTCGTGCCCGCTCCGCGCGCGCCATCGCCCCGCGCGCGCATCGAGACTCCCCGCGAGGAGGCGCCGGCGGTCGTTGCCCTGCCCCAGAGGGAACCGGTTGTGCCCCGCCTGTCCCGTCCGCGCAGCAACCTCGCCCTGCTGTGCCGCGAAGGCCTGATCGATGCCTATACCTGCGGCAACACCATCCCGGCCCTGGGACTGGGCGAGTAAGTCGCCAGCCGACCGGATCGGACGGCGGTTTACCCCTGTCGACGACGTAGGCGTCGACCTGCTTGGGCCTGCCGGTTCCCATGACCATTGCCGGCATCGGCACGTCGCGGGCGTCGGCTTGACCGGAGGTGCGGACGGCGTCCGGCATGACGTCGAAGGCGTCTGCGCCGGGTTGGGTGTCGCCGCGGCCCATCGTGCCGCGCGGCAGCGCGCCCGTGGCCGGCACTGAAGCGGGATACGGCGCGGGCGAACGGCAGCCTTGCTTCGGCCTCATTCAGCTTGTGCGCGAAGATTGGCGGCGGTACTCGTCGACGCCAGGGCGGGGATCGGCTCATGCGACGGATACTGGCGATACTGTTGGCGCTGGCGATGCCGGTGGGCGCGGCTGCGGCCGAGCCGCCGGGCTTGCGTGCCGCTGCGCAGAGCTTCGATGAGGCGTTCAGCCTCGGTCTCCGCATCCAGCTGCAGATCCGCCTGATCGCCGCCGGCTACTTCAACGGGGTGCCCATCGAGCACCTCGGCAAGCGCCTGTTCGAGGCCGTGCAGAATTTCCAGGGCGCCAACGGCTTCCCGCCCGACGGCCGCTTCACCCGGGTCGAGATCCGCCGCCTCGCCGCCGAGAGCGACGAGAAGCTGGTGATGTGGGGCTTTCGCACCATCACCCATCCGACGCGGCCGGTCACGATCTGGGCGCCGCTCGGGCTCGACCTCGACGTCGTCGCCCGCCCGCGCGGCCTGCACTACGAGGACCGGCAGGGCCGGCTCGAACTCGACATCCTGTCCTATCCCGCCGCCAACGTCGAGACGGCCTATCGCAGCTCGCTCGCCGATTGGGCGCGCAAGGGCTGGCTCATCCACTACCCCGTGTTCAACGCCGCCGAGGGTTGGTTCGTGGTGTCGGCCACCTCGCCCGACGGGCACGACCATTACTACCGCTACCATCAGGACGGCGCGGCCGTGACCGGCTTCGCGCTGGAATGGAACAACGCGGCCGGCAACATCAACGCCGAGCGCATCGCCATCATCCTGTCCGGCTCGCTGCGCGCGGCGATGACCGGCGCCCCCTTCACCGACCCGCCCGAGATCACCGCGCCCGATCCCGTGCGGCAGGTGGCCGTGCCCGCGGCGGTGCCGGCCCCGCCGAAAGCTCCGCCCCCTGCCCCAAGCCCGGCCAAGACGGACACGGCGAGCACCGGCACCGGCGTCTTCGTCAGCGAGGACGGCCACCTCGTCACCAATGCCCACGTGGTCAAGGACTGTTCGGACATCGCGGTGAAGACCGCCAACGGCAACCAGTACCCCGCGCAAAAGCTCGCCGCCGACGAGGCGAACGACCTCGCCTTGCTGCGCGTCGGCGAGCTGCGCCCGGCGGTGGTGGCGGCGCTGCGGCCGGCCGGCCTGCGCCTCGGCGAGGGCGTGGAAGCCTTCGGCTTCCCGCACGCCGATCTGCTGGCGTCGTCGGGCAACTTCACGCTCGGCAACGTCACCGCCCTGGCCGGCCTGCGCGACGACGCCCGCTACCTGCAGATCTCCGCCCCCGTGCAGGCCGGCAACAGCGGCGGCCCGCTGCTCGACGCCTCGGGCAATCTGGTGGGCGTGGTGTCGGCCAAGCTCGACGCGGTGAAGGTGATGCTGGCGTCGGACGACCTGCCGCAGAACGTCAACTTCGCGGTGAAGGCGGCGATGGTCGCGAGCTTCCTCGACGCGCGGGGGGTTGCGTACAAGGTGGGGGTGCCGGGGGCGGCGATGATGCCGGCGGATCTTGCGGATCAGGCGCGGGCGATGAGCGCGTTTGTAGTTTGCCGATAAGCAGCTGCATACAGTTTATTAAGCAGACCTTACATGTGCATTGAGGTGAGTCGTTGACGTCAGACCAGACAACGCCACTCGACATCTTCAATTGGATGGTGGATAGAGAAAGTATTGCAATATCACGTCTTATTGCATCGAGAATCTCATTGCTAACTGTTCCGACTATGGCAGAGCTTGTCTCATCTCATCCCAAAAGTCGCGGAAATATCTCAAAGAGTAATCTTCGCTTGATTTGTGGAGCGTTTCGCTGCGCATTAATCTCATGGCTTTCGGCGCGCAATGAACAATTTAGACTCTCTGCTGCCGCTCGATCTGCCGTAGTAAATACATCCAAAATGACGCATCCAAAGGAACTTGGCGCGTTTTCATGTATATTTGCTGCAGACACTCTGATACAACAGACCCCCGAGAACGTGGCGCGTTCAGCATCTCTAGCTGTCGAGAACGCAGCAGCTGCAGCAGGAACTGGGGCCACAAGCATTCATCAATGCTTAAGAACGCTTACTCTTCGTGCCGAAATCGACTTTGACCTAAATAAAGTATACAGCTCTCACCTGTGGGACGGCGCCGTTCCCAAGTGGAGCATGAGACAATGGTCTCGCCTTTCCTCAAGTCTTCTGAAGCAAGACAAAGGTTGGGCCTTTTGGATTAATTGGTATGAAGCTGTACTTGTCGGGAAATCCAGCGTACCCACAAAGACTTACTCTGACATATTGAGAATTCCAGAAAGCGTCTGGCTCGAAGAAACAGAAATCGTTAACGCTGAGATAAGCAAAAGATTAGAATATATATCCGAAGACGATGAGACACCAACAAAGATCCAGTCGCTCGATATCCCGCCACTGCGAGCAGCAGCGATCGAACCGATTGTTAGAGGCGATCGGCTAACTCTATCTGGTAGTAGTATTAAGTCTGATCTCGAAAGAGGATCGTTACCGGCAGCTCTCAAGGCTCTTAAAAACGAAATTACTTCTCTCGTTTCAGATTTGCAATTCGATAACATTGATCCAAGATTTTCAGTCTATTTACAGAAACTGGAAAGAGCTCTTCCGACGAGAGCCCCGAAGCAAATCCAGCTATTCGAAGTTGCTCATAAATTAGAAGTACTGGAATCTTATTCAGACACGGTCAATGAAGAGTGGCCAAATTTGTTAGCAGCTCGGTACCACTCAATGGTTCGGGCTTACGATCGCACAATGAGGCAATTTCCAAAATGGAGGGAGTTTAACTACAATGCTAGTATTTCCCACACAATGGAGATCGCAGGTACGAAGGTTGAGAGCGCGACAGTCGCGACAGTCGATGCTCTCCGAGACAACTCCATAAGCGATCATATAGACTCGAGACTTCCTAGTGCGCTCGATAAAATCTTAGCTTCTCTGGATCTTCGAAGGGAAAGAGATTTTATACCAGTATCTAAATCTAAGCTGCAAAGTGACATCCTCGACAGCATCAATAACACGTTTAAGACAATCGCGTCAGCAGCAATCGAAAGTTTAAGCATATTGAGTGATGCTGCAATCAGAGGCGCGCATGAGTTCAACAGCGCAGCCGCAGTCTCATACAAAAAGCAAATGAAGACGGAGGGTGGCAAAGCGGGAAGAGCATTTGCGAGATGGCAAGTTAAAGTCTTTATTTCAATTGTGAGCGCTGGAATCGCGGGATCTGCGCTTGAGTTATCACAATGGCTTGCCGCGACCTTTCCACACTACTTTAGTTGGCTAACACCCGTCGTGACGTTCTTAATAAACCTGCATTAACAGGGTACTATATTTATCCATCCATCTTCAGCGCCGCGATGAACGCCTCCTGCGGGATCTCCACCTTGCCGAACTGCCGCATCTTCTTCTTGCCGGCCTTCTGCTTCTCCAGGAGCTTGCGCTTGCGAGTGACGTCGCCGCCGTAGCACTTGGCGGTCACATCCTTGCGCATCGCCCGCACCGTCTCGCGCGCGATGATCTTGCCGCCGATCGCCGCCTGCACGGGGATCACGAACATGTGCTGCGGGATCAGGTCCTTCAGCTTCTCCACCATCGCCCGTCCCCGGCCCTCGGCGCGGTCGCGGTGCACCAGCATCGACAGGGCGTCGACCGGCTCGGCGTTGACCAGGATGTTCATGCGCACGAGGTCGCCGGCCTTGTAGTCGGTGATGGCGTAGTCGAACGAGGCGTAGCCCTTCGAGATCGACTTCAGCCGGTCGTAGAAGTCGAACACCACCTCGTTGAGCGGCAGGTCGTAGACGGCCATCGCGCGGCTGCCGACGTAGTTCAGGTCGACCTGCACGCCGCGCCGCTCCTGGCAGAGCTTGAGCACCGAGCCGAGGTAGTCGTCGGGGGTGAGGATGGTGGCGCGGATCCACGGCTCCTCGATCGCCAGGATCTGCGTGGGGTCGGGCATGTCGGCGGGGTTGTGCAGGCTCAGTTCGGTGCCGTCGCGCTGCTTGATCGCGTAGACCACGGAAGGCGCGGTGGCGATGAGGTCGAGGTTGAACTCGCGCTCCAGCCGCTCCTGGATGATTTCGAGGTGGAGCAGGCCCAGGAAGCCGCAGCGGAAGCCGAAGCCCAGCGCGGCGGAACTCTCCATCTCGAAGGAGAACGACGCATCGTTAAGGCGCAGCCGCCCCATCGCCGCGCGCAGGTCCTCGAAATCGGCGGCGTCGACCGGGAACAGGCCGCAGAACACCACGGGCTGCGCCGGCTTGAAGCCGGGCAGGGCTTCGGTGCAGGGGCGGCGCTCGTCGGTGATGGTGTCGCCGACGCGGGTGTCGGCGACCTGCTTGATCTGCGCGGTGATGAAGCCCATCTCGCCCGGCCCCAGGCTCGCGGCGTCCTTCATCTTGGGGGTGAACACGCCGAGGCGGTCGACCTCGTAATGGGCGTCGGTGCCCATCATGGTGACCCGCTGGCCCTTGCGCAGGCTGCCGTCGATGACGCGCACCAGCACCACCACGCCGAGGTAGGCGTCGTACCACGAGTCGACCAGCAGCGCCTTGAGGGGCGCGGCGGCATCTCCTTTGGGCGGCGGCAGCCGGGTGACGATCGCCTCCAGCACGAGGTCGATGCCGAGTCCGGTCTTGGCCGAGATCGGCACCGCCTGCGAGGCGTCGATGCCGATGACGTCCTCGATCTGCTGCCGGACGCGCTCGGGCTCGGCGGCGGGCAGGTCGATCTTGTTCAAGACGGGCACGATCTCGTGGCCGGCGTCGATCGCGGCGTAGACGTTGGCGAGCGTCTGCGCCTCCACCCCTTGGCTGGCGTCGACCACCAGCAGCGAGCCCTCGCAGGCGGCGAGCGAGCGGCTGACCTCGTAGCCGAAGTCGACGTGGCCGGGCGTGTCCATCAGGTTGAGGATGTAGAGCTGGCCGTCGTGCGCCTTGTATTCCAGGCGCACGGTCTGCGCCTTGATGGTGATGCCGCGCTCGCGCTCGATGTCCATGTTGTCGAGCATCTGCTCGCTCATGTCGCGCAGCGCCACCGTGCCGGTCTGCTGGATCAGGCGATCGGCCAGCGTCGACTTGCCGTGGTCGATGTGGGCGACGATGGAGAAGTTGCGAATGTTGGGCAGGGGTGCGGAGGCCATGCCCGATCGGTTAGCAGGGGCGCGGGGATGAGGGAAGGTGGCACGACCGCCCTTCGCCGCTCGTCCTGTCTTGTTAGCGAGCGCGCAGGCTGCCGAGTGCGCCGGCGACGCTCAGCCAGCGCCGTCAAATCCGACGTCCGGCGCGATCGCGATGAATAGCGCGGCGCTCGCCCGTCGCTCGCAGAAGCGGTCGGCGGCGCTACAGGTTCAAAACAGTTTCAACATGCGAAAGCCGACCACCACGGCGGCATCGTCGATGCCGAGCGCCCGCGTCACGTCCATGCCGAAACGGATCAGCGCCCCGCCGGCCGGCGTCAGCCAGAGCAGCAGGAACAGCACGAGAAAGGCAGCGCCGCCGATCTCGCTGGCGCGGGCGGCGGCGGTTGGCGACAGATAGGGCTTGAGAACGCCGAAGCCGTCGAGGCCGGGAAAGGGCAGCAGGTTGAGGATGACGGCGGTGGCCTGGAACAGGGCGAGCACGCCGACGCCGCAGGCGAGGTCAACCGTGCCGCCGCGCAGAAGCGCCTGATACAAGGCGGCGAGCGCGAGCAGGAAGAGAACGTTCATCGCCGGTCCGGCCGCCGATACGGCGGCCATCCACGTCCGGCTGCGCAGCCGACGCTCGTTGATGTACACCGCGCCGCCCGGCAGGCCGAAGCCGCCGATCAGGATGTAGGCGAGCGGCAGCACGATCGAGAGCAGCGGATCGGTGTAGCGCGCGGGATCGAGATCGAGGTAGCCGTCGATGGTGGGGCTGCGGTCGCCGCCGAGCCAAGCCGTCAGGGCATGCCCGAACTCATGCAGGCACAGGCTGACGACCCAGCCGGCGACCACGAAGACGAAGATGGCGAAGCGCCCGGCCACCAGCCCGTGCCAAAGGGCCGCGCCGCTTCCCGCGAAGATCAGCAGGAGAAGCAGGAAGTTGAGGCTCGGCACCCTCACCGGCAGGCGGTGAAGGCGCGTTTGGCCGGTGTTGGGCACGAGGATCTCCGGGACGCCAGCCTTCTACCCCGCCTTGCCTGCCCGCGCACCCCCTCCTCGCCGCCGCGATGATGGATGGCCGTTGGCGGACGCCTTGTGCGGCTTGCCCGCGGGCGCCATTCTCGCTCAGTCCGGGATCGAGCCCATGTCAAGCAACAGCATCATCTTCCTCTTCTATCTCGCCTCGGTGATGATCGGGCTATTTGCCGCCTACTACATCTTCCGCAACAGGTGAGCCGGCCGACGCCCTTGCCGCGCTACGCCGACACGGCCGCCTCGACCAACCCCTCGCGCGCCACCTTCGGATCGCGGGCGAACACGGGGCCGAACATCAGCAGGCAGGGTCCATCCGGTTGGGCCGCCGCGACCGTCGCCGGCATAGCCGCGATGCTCGCCGACAGGCACCGCTCGTCCGGGCAGGTCGCGCGCTCGACCAGGGTCGCCGGCGTGTCGGGGGCAAGGCCGTTCTCCAGGAGCTTGGCGACCAGCGACGCCATGGTGCGCACGCCCATGTAGACCACCGTGGTGGCGCCGGGGTCGCACAGCGCGCGCCAATCGATGTCGCGCGGCAGGCGGCCGTCCTTGGCGTGGGCGGTGATGAACTGCAGCCGCCGCGCCGCGGAGCGCTCGGTCAGGGACTGCTTCAGCGAGGCGGCGGCACCCAAGGCGGCGGTGACGCCCGGCACCACCATCACGGGAATGCCGGCGGCGGCCAGCCCGTCCAGTTCCTCGTTGGCGCGCCCGAAGATCATCGGGTCGCCGCCCTTCAGGCGCACAACGTGCCGGCCCTCGCCGGCGAGGCGCACCATCAGCCCGGTGATCTCGTCCTGCTTGCAGGAGGGAAGGTAACCGCGCTTGCCGACGTCGATCTTCTGCGCTTCGCGCCGCGCCATCTCGACCACCGCCGGGGCGACGAGCTTGTCGTAAAGAACCACGTCGGCGCTTTGCAGGGCGCGCAGGGCCTTCAGCGTGATGAGGTCTGGGTCGCCCGGCCCGGCGCCGACCAGCGTCACCTTTCCCGCCCGCGTCGCCGGGCGCGTCGCCTCGTCGAGGAAGGCGGCGAAGTCGCCGTCCGTCGGCGCGCGGTCGTCGGTCCCCATCGCCCGCTCGGAGAACAGCTCCCAGAAGCGGCGCCGCGAGCGGAACGGCATCTGCAACGGCACCACGCGCTCGCGCCATCGCCGCGCCGTTTCGGCCCAGCTCTTCAGCGACAGCGGCAGCAGGCTTTCCAGCCGCCCGCGGATCGTTTGGCCGAACACCGGCGCACAGCCGTGCGTGGAGATGCCGATCACCAGGGGCGAGCGGTTGACGATGGCGCCGAACTGGAAGTCGCAGAAGGCGGGATTGTCGATGGCGTTCATCGGCACGCCGGCCCCCCGAGCCGCCACGCGAAAGCGCTCCGCCTCGCCGTTGTCCAGCGCGTCGAGGAGCGCGATGGCGGCGCCGCGCAGGTCCTCGCCCTGCCAATCGCGCCGGTGCAGCCGGACGCGCGGGCAGGACGGCAGCAGGTCGATCATTTCGGGACAAGGGTCGGCCGCGTACAGATCGACGGCGGCTCCCGTCGCGTGGAGCAGTTCCGCCTTCCACACGGCACGCTCGCTGGCGCCGGCGAGCACGACCCTTTTGCCGGCCAGGGCGAAGAACACCGGGAGCACGGCCAATTCGCCCATCGGCGCACGCGTCCCCGACAGCGCCGGCGAGCCGTCGCCCTGCCCCGCGGCGGCCACGCCCGCAATTCCTGCCCGCGCGCCCGTGACAGGCGCATCGCCTGCGTCGCGTGCGGATACCGTCTCATCCATGGCTCAACTGCTCCGCCGAGAACCCGGCGACGGGCGGCCCCGCGAGAAGCCCGCGGCCTTCGCCCACTAAGCATAGACCTTGCCTGCCGGGAACCCGCCCGGGATCAGCCTGTTGCAGCGGGGCGGCGCGGGTGAACGTGGGGCATCGCCTTGAGTAAAAAGACATATTCCCTGCCGCCCGAGGCTGCGGGCGCGACCCCGCCGGCATCCTGGGTCACACCTGACGAGCCACCCGATCCCCGGCGCATGCTCGACGCGCTGGCCACCATGCTGTTCGTGATCCTCACGGTCGGCGTGCTGTTCTTTGCCCGCGAGATCCTGGTGCCGATCGCGATCGCGGTGCTGCTCAGCTTCGCCCTGTCGCCGCTGGTCAAGCTGCTGCGCCGGCTGGGCCTGGGCACGCGCACGGCCGTCGGCCTCGTGGTGGTGGCGACCTTTCTGATCGCGGTCGGCCTCGGCGTCGCCTTGGCGAAGCAGGTCACGGATCTGGCCGCCGAAGCCCCCAAGCTGCAAAGCGTGATGCTGCGCAAGGTCGAGGCGGTGCGCAGTTTCGCCGCCGAGAACGCGATGCTCGGCAAGATCAACGCGACCATCGCCGCCTTTCAGCCCGCGCCGCCGAAGGGCGAAACGACCGGGCAAGACACGACCGGGGGAGAGGCAGTCAGGGGCGGACCAGCCAAGCCGGAGGCGGGCGGCGTTCCGGCGCCGCTGGCGCCCGGCGCCGCGAAAGGCCCCCTGCCCGTCGAGATCGTGTCGCCGGCACCCGGCGTGCTGTCGGTTCTGCAGACCGTGATCGGGATGGCCGCCTCGCCGCTGGCGACGGCCGCCTTCGTGGCCATCTTCATCGTTTTCATCCTGATGCAGCGCGAGGACCTGCGCAATCGGTTGATCCGACTCGCCGGCTCGGGCGACCTGCAGCGCACCACGCTCGCGATGAACGACGCGGCCCGGCGCCTCAGCCGCTACCTGCTCGCCCAGGTTCTGCTCAACACCGGCTTCGGGGCGGTGGTGGCGGCCGGGCTGACGCTCATCGGCGTGCCGAGCGCGCTGCTGTGGGGGATCGTGGCGGCGTTCATGCGCTTCATCCCCTACATCGGCTCGCTCGGCGCCGCCTTGTTCCCCCTTCTGCTGGCCACCGCCTCCGATCCCGGTTGGGCCCCGGCGCTGGAAACGGCAATCTTCTTCGCCCTGATCGAGGTCATCACCGGGCAACTGATCGAGCCGTTGGTGTTCGGGCGCAACACCGGCATCTCGCCCATCGCCGTGATCGCTTCGGCGACGTTCTGGACGTGGCTGTGGGGCCCCGTGGGGCTGGTGCTGTCGACGCCGATGACCGTCTGCCTCGTGGTGATGGGCCGCCACATCAGCCGCCTCGCCTTTCTCGACGTGCTGCTCGGCGATGCGCCCGCCCTGACCCAGATCGAGATCTTCTACCAGCGCATGCTCGCCGGCGATCCGTCCGAGCTTCTCGACCACGCCGACCACTTCCTGAGCGAACGCTCGTTGCTCGACTACTGCGACGAGATCGCGATGAAGGCGCTTCTGATGGCGCAGGGCGACGTGCGTCGCGGCGTGCTCGACGAAGGGCGTCAGCTTCGTATCCGCGACGCGATGCGGGTTCTCGCCCAGGATCTCGCGGACCGCGAAGAAAGCGCGCCGTCGGCCGACCGGCCCGCCTCGGTCGTCGGCGGATCCGCGTCCGGCCACGAAGCGCCCGGCGCCGTCGACCCGTCCTGGATGGCGGAAGGATCGGTGCTCTGCTTCGCCGGGCGCACGGCCCTCGACGAGGCGGCGGCGCACCTGCTCGCCGACGTGCTGCACGAGCGCGGGGTCGGGGTCCGCGTCGAACCCGCCGACACGCTGCTGCGCGGGTTGCGACCGGACCACGCCGCGGACGGGCCGCGGCTCGTCGTGCTGTCGTTCCTGGATGCCGACCTCAGCATCGTCCAAGCCAAGGTGGCGGTGCGCCGGTTGCGCCGACGCGCACCCGACGTGCCGCTGGTCGCCGCCTTCTGGATGGCGGAAACGGACGAGGCGCGCTTGTCAGCCCTGCGCGAGAACGTCCACTGCGATGCGTGCGCTTCCAGCTTGCCGCAGGCCGTCCGCCTTTGCCTGGAGCGGGCCGACGCCGCGCCAAGGCCGGCTGCCGAAATCCGCCTGACCGGCTAGCCCGGCGTCGAGCACCAGGGCCGGCAGGCCCCATGCTTTTCGGCTTGTCGCCGCCGGCCATTGCGGCTATATCGCGCCCTCGATCGGCGCAAATCGATCCGACGGGCTCTTCCCAGGGAGTCGCGTAAACGGCGGGGTCATAGCTCAGTTGGGAGAGCGCTTCAATGGCATTGAAGAGGTCCGCGGTTCGATTCCGCGTGGCTCCACCAAACACAATTGGCAGCATTGCGCGGTATAATTAGCACTGCATAAGTCTTGAAACTGCCGTCGCTATGCAGAGAAGCCACTAGACTCCTGGCTCACTCAGGCCGTCTCCCGCGCCCCTACTGGGGCAATCGGCGGCTTGTCTCCGCAGCCCTTTCCACCGTTTCCGTTTTGACATTCGCCAAAGATGCAGCATTCGCGACACGCCTGACCGGAAGGCGAGCGGCAACGGGTTGCAGCGGCGGTGGCCCGGCAGCATGGGCAACAGCAGACGAGGACAGACGGCACGCCGCCACAGCATCGCGCCGTGCTGCTCATCGTTGCCGAAGCTTGTCGAAGTGTCATCCTCGGCCAGTACCGGCTCGGGTCAGTTCGGTCGCGACAGGTCCAACGCCCGCCGTTGCGCGTGCCAGCCCATCGACGCATCGATCAGGTGCCGCGCGCTGACCCCGCGCGGCAGCGAGCCGTGCAGCGCCGCACGCACCAGCTTGGGATCGAGAAAAGCCAGCGACAGCAGCATCCGGATCATGCGCTCGCTGCGGTTCTCGCGCCCCGCGATGGCGCGGACCGGCGTGCCGACCACGATCTCCTTCAGCCATCCCCGGCCCGCGATGGAACGCGTGAGGTTATGCTGCTCGCCCTCGCGGATCGGCCGCAGGCCGGGCGAGGCATCGTCGGGCAGGATGATGGCGCAGCGGCGCCGATGCGCGGTGACTCGGCATTGAACACGTGCCTCCGCCAGCAGGGAGATACGCCGTTCAAATGGATCACAAACCGCGGAACTGGTGGGGTCACGACCGGCGCCGGTCATGACCCCGCAGTCATCCTGCTTCCTGCTGTGAACACTGGCACTTACGTCGAATGTGGCCGGGGTCATTCCTTTGACGCCGATCCACATGTACTACACGGTGACGGGGCAGAAGCTGTTCATGCGCGTTCCGGTCGAACCGGCGACCCTGGCGCCCGCGGGCAGGCCGGAACTCGTCGACAGCGGTCGCATGGCGCACGACTTCTGCATCGACGAGGAGGCGGAGGTCGCCTACGTGACCACGCATCGCGAGAACACGATCGACCGCATCCCCCTCGGTCCGGGCGGGGCCGCGCGCGCCGTGGTCGCGGGCGAGCCTTTGGACGCGCTGCTGCTCGGGCCGTCGAGCGCGGCGTGGAGCCGGCTGCCGGGCGAGCGCGGCCGGGTCGCCTATGTCTTCACGGACGGCGGCCCGACGGCGTCGTCCGCAGCGCCAAGGTGCTGCGCATGGCGATCGGGTAGACCGCGCGAAGTGCTCGGATGGGCCTGCGAGGTCCAGGAGATAGCCGCGTGATCAGCTTTGCGCCCATGTCGAGCGCTCAGAACCGAGTGACCCAATCTCCAATGCAGACCTTGTAAGTCGAAGCCACTCTGGCTGCGTCGGTGGAACAAAGTCAGGCAGAGCTGCCGGCAAGGCGCCCGCTGGAGGCACTTGTCACCGGCGCCGGACCTCGTCCGCATCGCGCGCTCCTGTTGACCGCCGGTCATCATGCGTGACGGGCGGCCAGGGGAGTCCATGGCCCGGCAGGCCCGGCCAACGGCAGGTCAGGCCGCGAGCGACGGGCGCCCTGTCAGCTGGTCGGCGGCGTTGCG
>CAXTMA010000043.1:0-20171 GCA_964245015.1 uncultured Beijerinckiaceae bacterium
CCCCCGGCCAGTTCAACGGCATCCTCGCCCGGGTGCGCGGCACCGAGCACGAGCAGATCGTCAACGACGTGGTGCTGCGCAGCCAGGCTCAGGCGGAATACACGGCCGACAACTACGGCCATTTCGGCCTGCACCTGCGCCGCTACGCCCACTTCACCTCGCCGATCCGGCGCTACGCCGATCTCGTCGTCCATCGCGCCCTCGTCCGCGCCTGCCGCCTCGGCGAGCCGGGGCCCGATCCGGCGAAGGACGAACTCGCCGAGATCGCCGAGCGCATTTCCGCCGCCGAACGGCGGGCGATGGCGGCCGAGCGCGAAACGGTGGACCGTCTGATCGCCGCCCATCTCGCCGATCACGTCGGCGCGACCTTCGCCGGCCGCATCGCCGGCGTGACCAAGGCCGGCCTGTTCGTGAAGCTCGCCGACACGGGGGCCGACGGCTTCGTGCCGGCGGCCACGCTCGGCGACGAATATTTTCGCTACGAGGACGCCCTGCACGCCCTGGTCGGCTCGCGCAGCGGCGACACCCTTCGCCTCGGCGATCCCGTGGTCGTCCGGCTCGAAGAAGCGGCCCCGTTCGCCGGCGCCCTGCGCTTCGCGCTCGCGGGATCCGGAAGCGACGGCAGGGACCGGCAGTGGTCGCGACGTTTCGCATCCGCGAAGCGACCCGCCCGCCAGCATCCGGGCCGCGCGGCATTCGGTCGTCGCGTGTGAGCCGCCGCCGTCCTATATATGAACGCGTGGTCGTGCGCGCGAAAGAACAGAATGTCGAAGATTGCGGAGGAGCGGTCGCCGCCGGCTCCACGGGGCATATTGGTCGCGTTGAAGCGCGGTCTGCGCGGGCGCTGCCCGGCGTGCGGCGAGGGACGAACCCTGCACGGCTACGCCAAGGTGAACGATCACTGCCCCGCGTGCGGTGAAGAGCTGTTCCATCACCGCGCCGACGACTTCCCGCAATATCTCACCATCTTCGCGGTCGGGCACGTGCTGGTCGCCGCCCTGCTCGTCGTTGACGATCTTTGGCCCGATCTGCCGATGGGCCTGCATTACGCGCTCTGGCCGAGCTTGGTGGTGACGCTGTCGCTCTGGCTGCTGCCTGTGTTCAAAGGGACGCTTGTGGCCTATCAGTGGGCGCTGCGGATGCACGGCTTCGAGACGGCCCACGCGGCGTCCCAGCCGGCGTCCCAGCCGGCGTCCCAGCCGGCGTCCCATGCGGCGCCGCATCTCGTGCCTCATGCCGCGCCCGCGCAGGCGCTGTCCAATGGAGGCGAAGCGATCGGGGGGCCCGATCGGGTCCAGCGTTCGGCGGCCTGATCGCGCATCGATCCCGCCCGTGCGGGACGGTGGAGGCCCCACCCGACGGTTGATGGAAGCGTTTTGGGCGCAATGCCCGGCGGTTCCGATCCTCGTGGTGACCACCTGCGGCTGTGCGCTGTCGATGCTGGCGGCATTCCTGTCCGTGCATCTGCATCTCGCCGGGTTCAGCGCCCGCGCCATCGGCTTCAATGCGGCCGCCGCCGGTGTCGCGGCTCTCGCCGTGGCGCCGTTCATCCCGTGGGCGGCGGTGCGGCTGGGAACGGCACCGCTCCTCCTTTGCTCGCTTGCGATGAGCGTTGCATCGCTGGCCGGCTTCGCGCTCACGCGCGGCTTCACCGCCTGGTTCGTGCTGCGCGCGATCGAGGGCGGATGCGCGACCGTTCTTTTCGCCTTGAGCGAGTATTGGATCACGAGGCGGCCGGCACCGGACTGGCGCGGGCCGGTGATCGGCGCCTACGTCGGCTGCGTGGCACTGGGCTTCGCGCTGGGGCCGGCGCTTCTCATGCTGCCGGGCGTCACCGGCGATCGGCCCTTGTTCCTCGCGATGGGCCTGTTTGCCGGTGCCGCCGTCCTGCTGTGCCTGCGGTTTCGGGACGCCCCGGCGGTCGAACGCCGGCAAAGGTTGGGGCTGCTGCATTGCTTCCGCGTGGCGCCGGCCGTTCTGTTGGCCGCCCTCCTGCATGGAGCGATCGAAACATCGGGTCTCAACCTGTTGCCGGTATTCGCCGCCTCGGCCGGCGCCGATCTCGCCCGCGGCACCTTGTTCGCCAGTCTTTTCATCCTCGGCAACGGCTTGCTGCAGCTCCCGATCGGCGTGTTGGCCGGGCGATTCGACCGCAGTCGCATGCTTGCCGCACTGGCGGCCCTGGCCGCGTGCGGGGCCGTCCTGCTCGCCCTTACGGGCGCGACGCGCCTGCCCTTCGCCGGCGGCCTGCTTCTATGGGGCGGCATCGTGGGCAGCTTCTATCCCGTCGGCCTGGGCGAACTTCCCCGCCGCTTCGCTCAGGCCGACCTCATGGCCGCGAACTCGGCCTATGTGATGGCCTACGCGCTTGGAACGCTGCTTGGGCCACCGATCGTCGGCGAGGGCCTCGACCTCGCACCACCCTCGGGCTTCTTCTACGCAATGGCCGGCCTGTGCGGTGCCTATCTCGTCGCGACCCGGCTCGTCGCGATCAGGTACGGCCGCCACCAAGGCGACCTCGTCCGCCGCGCCGCGCCATGAGCGTCACCCCGAGCCCCGCCGGAGCCGGCACCACCTCCGGGATCTGCCGGCTTGACAGGGCATCGCGCGGATCTATGGTCGAATGGCAGCGATCACCGGAAGGCGGTCGCTTTTTCATGGGTGGCGATCCCCAGCGAGCGCCGCCCCTTCGCAGGTCCATGACATCCGCGGGCCTGGCGGGAAGCAGGTTCGATGGCCAAAGCGGCGATGATCAAGATCAAGCTCGTGTCGAGCGCGGACACTGGATACTTCTATGTGACGACGAAGAACGCGCGGACCAAGACCGATAAGCTCAGCTTCAAGAAGTATGATCCGGTCGCGCGCAAGCATGTCGACTTCAAGGAAGCCAAGATCAAGTAAGCCGGGGCCGGCTCACGGGGATCGCGCGGGCCTGTTACAGGTCGGCTTGGTCCAAGCGGGTTGATCAAGGCTCAGGCGATCCCGCGTGTCGCCAGGGAATCGCCTTCGGCACGGCGGGCACGTAACGTGGCCCATCATCCTCGCCCGCCGATGTGATCCCCTGTACGTCGAGATGGCTGCCGTGGGTTCGTGGGTTGAAGTGGCCGGCGACCTGTGATGTTCGGAGGCCACTCCTCAACACACGTCGCCGGCCGACCCCACGGTCCCAGGAGATGCGGCGGACCTGAGCACTCCGCAGGGTATCCCACGCGCCGAAAGCGCCACCGAACTCGGTGCCCGGCCTGACGACTCGAGGCCGGGTACTTGGCGCTATACCATCGACGGCACAATGTTACCGTCCAAACTCCTAAATGCAAGTCGAATTAGACCAAAGCATTGGAACGTTGTTGGAGATAGTAAACGTCCCCATGGTTGTGCTCAAGCCGCGCGGATGGTCACGCGGTTGCGGCCGGCGCCCTTGGCGTCATACAGGGCCATGTCCGCGCAACGCAGAAGCAGGTCCGGGTTGTTGGAGCCGCCGCGTTCGGCCAAGCCGATCGACGAGGTGACGCGGATCGGCGGACGATCGGGCGCGTAGGTGAACAGTTCGCGCTCGACCACGGCGCGGACCCGTTCCGCCACCTTCGCAGCGATCTCCAGTTCCGTTTCCGGCATCACGAGGGCGAACTCCTCGCCGCCGAGGCGGCACAGGATATCAGTGGAGCGGACGACGCGACGGATCCGGGTCGCGAAGGCCTTCAAGATCTGGTCGCCGGCATCATGTCCGTGCGTGTCGTTGACCCTCTTGAAATGGTCGATGTCGAGGATCATCAGCGACAGGGCGCGACCCTTGCGCGCCGCCTGCTCGACCAACGCGGTGAAGTTGGTGTCGAAATATCGGCGGTTGCTGAGGCCGGTCAGCGTATCGACCACGGCCATTTCGATGGTCGCCTTGACGTTGTCGCGAAGCCGGTCGGTGTATCGCTTGCGGCGAACCTGCGTACGGGTGCGGGCGGTGAGTTCGTTGCGATCGATGGGGCGGACGAGGTAGTCGTTGATGCCGAGATCGAGGCCACGCAGGATGCGGGCGCGGTCTTCCGGCTCGGCGATGATCAGGATGGGGATCTGCCGGGTTCGCTCCAGCGAGCGGAATTGCGAGCACAGCCGCAGTCCGTCGTGGCCCTGGAGGCCAAGCGAGACGATGAACAGGTCGTAATTGCCCTCCGCGCCCTTGAACAGCGCCTCTTGCGGGTCGCTTTCGACGTCAACGGCGTAGCGGCCGCCGAGCGCGGCCTTGATCGCATTGGCGGCCGAGGCGCGGTCCTCGATCAGCAGGATGCTGGCGGCACCGGCATCGTCGCGCATCGCCGCCAGCACGGGATCCGCGATGCCGAGGTTGGCCGACTCGGCCGCGCGGGACCGCAACTCGTCCAGCATCACCTTCAGCCGGGTCAGCGAGCGCACCCGGGCGATCAGCGCCACTTCGTCGATCGGCTTGGCCAGGAAGTCGTCGGCCCCGGCCTCCAGCGCGCGAACCCGATCGGCCGCCTGGTCGAGCGCGGTCACCATCACCACCGGGATGTGGAAGGTCTGCGGGTCGCGCTTGAGGCGGCGGCAGACTTCCAGCCCGTCCATTTCCGGCATCATCACATCGAGCAGCACCACGTCGCAACCGCCCCCGGCGCAGATGGCGAGCGCGTCGGGACCATTGGAGGCGGTGACGACATCCAGGTATTCGGCGGTCAGCCTGGCTTCCAGGAGCATGAGGTTGGACACGGAATCGTCAACGATCAAAACGCGGGCCGACATGACGCTCTCACGCTCAACTGGGATCGGACAGATACTGGCGAATCGTTTCCAGGAACTTGACGACGGAGATCGGTTTCGAAAGGTACGCTTCACAACCGCTCTGGCGGATCTTCTCCTCGTCGCCCTTCATCGCGAAGGCGGTGATGGCAACGATGGGGATGTGGCGCAGAGCGTCGTCGTCCTTGACCCACTTGATGACCTCCAGCCCCGACACTTCCGGCAGCTGGATGTCCATCAACACGAGATCGGGCTTGTGGGTGCGGATCAGCGCCACCGCCTCCACGCCGCTGCGCGTCTGGATCGTCGCGTAGCCGCTGGCTTCCAGCAGGTCGTTGAACAGTTTCATGTTCAACTCATTATCTTCGACGATGAGGACGCGTTTCGACATGGAGGCAACTCTGGTGCGAA
Organism: uncultured Beijerinckiaceae bacterium; assembly: GCA_964245015.1. Classification (GTDB taxonomy): domain Bacteria; phylum Pseudomonadota; class Alphaproteobacteria; order Rhizobiales; family Beijerinckiaceae; genus RH-AL1. The sequence continues at coordinate 5,158 of CAXTMA010000043.1, forward strand.
CCGACGACTTCTCGATCCTGAGCCGGAGGGCTCCGGCCTTATACACGACATTAGGCCGCAGAGCTTGACGAAAGGGTAATCGCCGACGTGAAGGGACCTTCGCAGCTTGACAATCGGGGGCGTTTCAATCGCGGCCGCCTCGACGAGACCGCAGCCTCGCTGCTGACCTTTCTCGCCGCCGAGCCCGAGCGCTTCGATCGTTTCCTCAGCCTCACGGGCCTCAGCGTCGGCGGCCTTCGCGCGGCCGCAGGGCGCAGCGACTTCGCCGGACACCTGCTCGCTTACCTTGCATCCGACGAACCGCTTCTGCTGGCTTACGCGAGGGATCAGGGTCGCGATCCCGCCGAAGTCGCGGCCCTGGCCATGGCCGCCGGATCTTCGCCGACATCGGAGTGACAGGTCGCAGGCGGCGCCGCGACGGAGGTCGACCTGCAGGCGGGCATGGCGCTCCATGCCTGATCCGCCGCAGACGACCGAGCGCCATGCGATGTCCGGAAGGCTCCATGCACGTGCAGACCTCACCCGAAGTTCAGATATCCATCGCATGACAAGGGCTGAAATCGGAGGTGAGTGTATCAATCCTCCGCCAAGCTACCGCCCACCTTTCCAGCCGTTGAACCGCCTGTCCCGGTCTGGCCGAGCCCAAATGCTGCGCTCCACCGTGCAGCGACGCTGACGCCTTTGAAGCCTCATTCCGCCGCATGGTTCAGTCATTGTCATTTGCTAGGCTGGCATCGCGGGATGGAACATGGCTATGGACTGGCAGATCGTTCTAATCGTTGCCCTCGTCATCGTCGGGTCGGTGGCCTCACTGGCGAGCGGCCTCCGATCATAGGCCGCCATAGGCCGCGATGCGCCACACCATCGCGCCCCGGTGCCGGCCCTCCCGCTCGGCATCCCGCCGCCGCATCAGTTTATCCGCCGAGTTCACAAGGGGACTCGCTCGCGCGCCACGCGGTCAGGCTTCGTCCGATCTACGCCGCCAGCGCCTCGATCATCTCCGCCGGCACCTGCCCGATCGCGCGCAGCAGCTTGGGCTCCTCGTAGATGTCCTGCGCGGCATCGAAGCTCTCCTCCAGCACCGCGACCCCGGCGACCTGCCCGGCCATGCGCTCGGCGGCGGCGATCGCCTTTTCGGCCGTTTTCGCCTCCTGACGCGGGTTGGCGACGAGCTTGCCGCCGCGCTTGGCGACGACGAAGGGCAAGATGATGTAGCGGACGGCCATGCACGTGTTCTCCGATCAGGGCGAACATAGACGGAACAGAAGTTGTCCACAAGCTTTTGTGGTGAGTGATGGCGCTCCGACACGACAGCAGCTCCGCCGGCCCTGGCCAGCGAGGCAACCAAAAGGGCGGCGACCGCCGCGGTCGCCGTCGTGGAGCAGTCGCGGTGCCAAGCAAGCGCTCCATGCTCGGTCACAGCTGTCGCCGGCTGATGCTACGCCTCCTCGGCCTTGCGCCGCCCGCGGCCGTGCTGCTCCTTGGCCTCTCCTGCGCCGGCAGCCGCCTCCTTTTCAGCCTTGCCGGCGGTGGCAGTCGACGTTCCGGACTGCGGCGCTCCGTCGACATCGGCAGTGGACGCCGCAGGCTTGGGATGACCCTTGCCTTCGGTCGGCGGTTGGCCGGGACCACCCTCGTTGACGATCGGGTGGCCCGCTCCGGGCTTGGCGCTGCCGGCCGCTTGCACCTCATCGGCCTTCTGCGCCTTGGCGGACCGATTGTGGCTCTTCTCAGACATTTGCGCGTCCTCTCGGGTGTCAGGATCGCGGACGAAACAGTGCAAGGCAGGCTGGGTTGCTCGGCTATCTGACGCAGGCTGGTGCCGTATGGCAGCGTCGCGTCAGCTGGTTTCGAAGAGGCGGCTCCGGACATGAAGAGCCGTCCCGGCCGAAGCCAGCGGCGGCATACGATCGGACTTGAGACGTCGCGAAACGCGACCGGGCCAGCTGTCACGCGGCGAAGCAAGAGCCGGTGGCTTCGAGGGCGCGCGCGACCCGGATGGTCTCCGATCCTCGATCGTCGAGAAATCAAGCGGTCTGAGGCCGCCTATTCGCCGGGCTCATGGGCGCGGCCCGATGCCGGAGTCGTACGAAGATGACGAGGATATCGGAGAAAGATCCGTGCGGACACAATGATCGCTCGGCAGGATGGAGGCCTCGCCCGGAATCGAACCGGGGTGCAAGGATTTGCAGTCCTCTGCGTAACCACTCCGCCACGAGGCCTCGCGCGGCCGCCGCAACCCATCGGGATGCACCGCCGCAGCGCCGCTATAGCAAAGGTCCGCGCGGGATCGCAATGGCCGCATCCGCCGCCGCGCGCAATACACCTTTGCAAGGCGCCGCAGGCTTGATATATGCGCCGCAGTCGCCGAAACGTGAGGCGTAACGGCGCCGATCCCTGATAGCTCAGCTGGTAGAGCAGTCGACTGTTAATCGACTTGTCGCAGGTTCGAGTCCTGCTCAGGGAGCCACTTGGCCCGACCTCGGCGCGTCGCGACCGTCCACTTGACGCGTGTGGATCTCAGCCTCTCCAGATCCGGAGTTCGCTCCGGCGTCGCATGTCGCGCCTCACGATCACCCGACCCTTCCCACGGAGTTTTCCGCCGCACCGAGTCCTTGCGGCACAAACAGAGTGAGGCCCACGTCCACTCAGCGCGGCGAGCGGGCGGAACCGCGCCGGAACGCGCTTCAAAGCCTTGGACCGCAGACCGGATCCGGTCCGAGGCTCCAACCTGTCGTCCCGGATCGGACTTGTCCGAACACAGCGACGCTCGTTTCGGTTCGACGCGCTAACTCTTGACGCGGACGTAGTCGCCCGGCGCATCGCCGAGCGCGCGCAACCGGCCCTCGCCCGGCCGGCGGGCGGGAACGCGTTGCGGCGCCTGCTCCTCGATCCAGGCGAACCAGTCCGGCCACCAGCTGCCCGGCGTTTCCACGGCCTCCGCGCTCCACTCGGCCAGCGTCCCGGCCGGCCGCGGTCCCGTCCAGTACTGGTATTTCGACTTGCTCGGTGGGTTGACCACGCCGGCGATATGGCCGGAGCCGGCAAGGACGTAGCGGACCGGGCCGCCGAACAGCAGCGCACCCCGGAACACCGACGCCGCCGGAGCGATGTGATCCTCCTTGGCCGCCAGGAAGTAGCTCGGCAGCGTCACCTTGCCGAGATCGAGTCGCACGCCGCCGAGCGTCATATCGCCGGTCGCGAGGCGGTTCTCCAGGTAGAAGTTGCGGAGGTAGAACGAGTGATTGCTGGCCGGCAGCCGCGTCGAGTCGGAGTTCCAGTGCAGAAGGTCGAAGGCGGCCGGCTTCTTGCCCTTGATGTAGTTGTCGACGACGTAGGACCACAGAAGGTCGTTGGGACGGAGCATGTTGAAGGCGGTCGCCATCTTGGCGCCGTCGAGATAGCCGGTCACCTCCATCTCCTTTTCCAACGCCCGGATCTGCTCCTCGTCGGTGAACACCTGCAGGTCGCCGGCGTCGCTGAAGTCGGCCTGCGAGGTGAAGAATGTGGCGCTGGCGATGCGGTTGTCGTCGGTCTCGGCCATGTAGGCCAGCGCCGCCGAGAGAAGCGTGCCGCCGATGCAGTAGCCGATGGCGTTGGCCCGCCCCTCGCCCGTCGCCTTCTTCATCGCGTCGAGGGCGGCGAAGATGCCTTCGCGCATGTAGTCCTCGAAGGTCTTGTCGCGGTGGCGCGCGTCCGGATTGACCCAGGACACCACGAACACGGTCAGGCCCTGCCCCACCGCCCAGGCGATGAAACTCTTCTCCGCGTTGAGGTCGAGGATGTAGAACTTGTTGATCCACGGCGGGACGATGAGGAGCGGGCGCTTCAGCACGTCGGGAGTCGCCGGCGCGTACTGGATCAGCTCCATCAGGTCGTTGCGGCACACAACCTTGCCCGGCGTCACCGCGATGTTGACGCCGAATTCGAAGCGGCTGGCATCGCTCTGCCGGATGCGCAACGTGCCGCCGCCCGCCTCGATGTCTTCGGCGAGCTGCGCCGCGCCGCGCACGAGGTTCTCGCCCGACGACGAGAAGGTTTGCCGCATCAGCTCCGGATTGGTGACGATGAAGTTCGCCGGCGACAGGGCGGTGGTGAGCTGGCGCAGGTAGAACTTCGCCTTGGCGCGCGTGCGCGGGTCGACCTCCGTCGATTCGTCGACGAGGCGGTCGGCCCAGGTGGAACCGATCGCGTGGGCCTGGCGCAGGAACTCGTAAACGGGCAGCTCAGACCATTCGGGCGCGGCGAAGCGCTTGTCCTTGCCCAGCGGCACCACCGGCGCGGCCGCTTCGCCGTTGAGGCGCTTGTAGGTCTGGCCCCAGAGCTGCACAAAAGGTATGGCGATGCCGGCCTGCGCCTGGGCCAGCCGCCCGGGGTTGCTCATCCAATGCTCGGCGATCTTGCCCACGCAGGTGGCGGCCGCGACAAGCGTGTCCGACATGTCGCTCCTGGGCGCCTCGCCGGTCTCGAACGGCTTGAGATAGGCCGACAGCGCCTTGCCGCTCTGCTCGATGAAGCGGGCGGCGTTGTAGGCGAGCTTCTCGAAATCCGGTGTGCCGCCCGCCCCGTTGCCCGCTGGCGCGGCCGGTTGCTTCGGCGCGGGGGGTGGATTACCCGCGTCGGGAGCGGGCACGTCGCTGGCTGGCGGTGACGAAGTCATCTCCTGAAGATCTCCTGTCCCTGTTCGGACATAAAGGCGGACTAGCGTCACGGTTATTCGCCCCGCCGCCGTTTCGCACGATGACGGCTTGATCGCCAACGTCGGATCGTCGGAGAGGATGCCCCGCGCTTGCCGCTGCCGACTCTGTCGAAGGTTGCATCTTCGTTCGTCGGTGCGATGGAACGTGCCATGTCGGAGAAACGTGTTTTGATGGCAGGACGTGTCTCGACGATGACAAGGATCCTGGCGGGGATGGGAGTGTCGGCGCCGATGTGCACGGCGCTCCTGTTGACGGGAACGGCTCATGCCCAGAGCGCGGCTGCGCCCGCCAAGGCGAACCACAACCAGTACGTTTCGCCGCTTGATACGCTGAAGTCCACCCGTCTATGGACCGAGGTTCCGCCCGCCCGGGATTTCGTCAGGGACAGTCGGCCCGATCCCAAGCAGCTCGACTACACGCCGCTGACCAGCCACGACCCCGAGCGGCCCAAGCCGCGCGACAAGGCCAATGTCGAGGCCCTGCAGGCCGAGCTGGAGCACGACCGCACCATCAATGGCCGCAAGATGGATCGGCCCCGCCAATCCCGCGCCCATCGCGGCAGTGACCGGCAAGTGACCGGTCAGTGACGGCGCCCGCCCTGTTGCCCGCTCTCGGCAAATAAGGCACAACCACGCCGCACCTCGGCGCGCGGCGCCGGCGAGGATCGGCGGTCCGTCGCCGGGCGCGCACTCGCCAGCGCTACTCGCTTGCCGCATTGGCCCCGTTCAGTTCACCCGGCCTTTTAGCAAGCCGTCCCTCTCCAAGCTTCCCCTCTCCAAGCCTTTCCGCAATCGGGTTTCCACCATGTCGCCTCCTTTGCGCGTCGGCGTCGCCGGCCTCGGCACCGTCGGCACGGCGGTCCTTCGGCTTCTCGATCGCCAAGCCGCATCGCTGAGCCGTCGCGCCGGCCGGGCCGTCGAGGTGCGCGCGGTCAGCGCGCGGCGCCGCGAGGGACGCGACATCGGGCGGGCGGACTGGTATGCCGATCCCGTCGAGCTGGCGCGGGCGCCGTGCATCGACTGCTTCGTGGAACTGATCGGCGGCGCCAACGGCGCCGCGCTCGATGCGACCCGCGCCGCCCTTGCCGCCGGCAAGTCCGTGGTCACCGCCAACAAGGCGATGCTCGCCCGCCACGGCGGCGAACTGGCCGGGCTGGCCGAGGCGGCCGGCGTGGCGCTGCGCTTCGAAGCCTCGGTCGCCGGTGCCATCCCCATCGTCAAGACGCTGCGCGAAACGCTGGCCGGCAACACGGTCGACCGCGTCTACGGCATCCTCAACGGCACCTGCAACTACATCCTGACCCGCATGGAAGCCGACAAGCTGACCTTCGCGCAATGCTTGGCCGAAGCGCAGGCACTCGGCTACGCCGAGGCCGACCCGACCTTCGATGTCGGCGGCTTCGACACGGCCCACAAGCTCGCCATCCTCACCTCGCTCGCTTTCGGCACGACCCTCGACGCCGACGCCGTGGCGGTGGAGGGCATCGAGACGATCACCCCCGCCGACCTCCAGGCGGCCGAGGACCTCGGCTTCCGCGTCAAGCTGCTCGGCGTCGCCAAGCTGACGAGCTCCGGCATCGAGCAGCGGGTCCACCCGACCATGGTCCCCAAGGACTCGGCCATCGGTCAGATCAACGGCGTCACCAATGCGGTGGTCATCAACGCCGACGCCGTGCGCGAGCTGACGCTGGCTGGGCCGGGCGCCGGCGGCGAGCCGACCGCCTCGGCAGTGGTCGCCGACCTCACCGATGTCGCCAGACACTTGGGCAAGGGCGAGGCCCAGCCCGCTTTCGGCCTGCCCGTGGCGGTGCTGCGCCCTCTGGAGCGCGCTTCCATCGAGGCGCACGAAGGCGGCTACTATGTCCGCCTCGCCGTTCACGACCGGCCGGGCGCCGCCGCCTCCATCGCCCAGCGCATGGCCGAGCGCGGCATTTCGCTGGAAAGCATCGTGCAGCGCTCGCGGCCGGCGCAGCGCGGCGCCACCTCGGCGACCCCCGTGCCGGTCACGCTGGTGACGCACGCCACGCCCGAGCGCACCATCCGCGACGCCATCGCCGCCGTGGTCGGCGACGGCCACATCGCCGAGCGGCCGCAGGTCATCCGCATCGAGCGGGAATGAGCCGCGCGGCTGGACGATCGGATCGCCAATCGCGCGACGGCTTTCGGATCGATCCGCAGCGGCACAAGCACTTGCGGCCTCGGGCCGGAACCGTTCTTCGCGCCAGCGCGCCAGCGGCGGCCCGGTCGTGACCCGCCGATCCGTTCTGGGCGTCGACGCTTCCTTCTGCGGACGGCCCTGGACCGCCCGCCTCGACGCGGCCGGAGAAGCGCAGGCGTTGGCCATCGCCCAGCTCGGCGGCCACGACGACGTGCTTTCGCGCGTGCTCGCCGCCCGCGGCGTGCGCCCCGACGCGGTCGCCGCCTATCTCGAACCCTCGTTGCGCGACCTGCTCCCCGATCCGTCCGTGCTCGCCGACATGGATCGCGCGGTCGAACGCCTCGCCGCCGCCGTCGCCGATGGCGAACGGGTCGCGATCTTCGGCGACTACGATGTCGACGGCGCGGCCTCGGCCGCCCTGCTCGCCGACTACCTCGAAGGCTGCGGCTGTTCCACCCTCATCCACATTCCCGACCGCATCTTCGAAGGATACGGTCCCAACGTCGAGGCCGTGCGCTCGCTCCACGGGCGCGGCGCCGGCCTTCTCGTGACGGTGGATTGCGGCACCACCAGCCATGACGCCATCGCCGAAGCGCGCGGCCTCGGCCTCGACCCGATCGTGCTCGACCACCACGGCGCGCCGGAAGTGCTGCCGCAGGCCGTGATCGTCAACCCGAACCGCCTCGACGACCTGTCCGGCCTCGGCCAGCTCTGCGCCGCCGGCGTCGTCTTCATGACCTTGGTCGCCCTGCAGCGCCTGCTGCGCGGACGCGGGCACTTCACCGGGATGCGCGAGCCGGACCTCCTCGCCACCCTCGACCTCGTGGCGCTGGCCACCGTCGCCGACGTCGCCCCGCTGACCGGGATCAACCGTGCCTTCGTGGCCAAGGGTCTGCAGGTGATGCGGGCGCGCAGCCGTCCGGGCCTTCGCGCCCTGTTCGACGTCGCCGGCGCCGACGGGCCGGCTTCGACCTACCATCTCGGCTACCTCATCGCCCCGCGCATCAACGCCGGCGGCCGCATCGGCGACGCCGCGCTCGGCGCCCGCCTGCTCGGCCTGCGCGACGACGGCGAGGCGGCCGACCTCGCAGGCCGGCTCGACCGACTCAACCGCGAGCGCCAAGCCCTAGAGCAGGCGACGCTGGCGAACGCCGAGGCGGAAGCGCTGGCGCAGGTCGGCCTGCACGACGAGGGCGCCGCGGTGATCGTGGTCGGCGGCGAGAGCTGGCATCCCGGCATCGTCGGCATCATCGCCGGGCGCCTGCGCGAATCGTTCGGGCGCCCGGCCTTCGCGATCGCCCTCGGCGCGGGCGGCGGCGGCACCGGATCGGGCCGCTCGATGCCCGGCGTCGACCTCGGGCGCAGCGTGCGCGCGGCGGTGGAGACCGGGATCATCAGCAAGGGCGGCGGTCACGCCATGGCGGCCGGCATCACCCTCAAGCCGGGCGGCCTCGCCGCATTCCGCGCCTTCATCGAGGCGGATCTCGGCGCGGCGAGCCAGGCGGCGCGCGCCGCCACCGCGCTCGGCATCGACGCGACGCTGGCCGGGGCCGGCGCCATGACCCCTGCCCTTCTCGCATCCATCGAGCGCGCCGGTCCTTTCGGCTCGCAAAGCCCGGAGCCGGTCTTCGCGCTGGCCGCGCACCATCTCGCCGAGGTGGCCGAGGTCGGCAGCAGCCACCTGCGCCTGCGCGCCCGGGGGCGAGACGGCGGCATGCTCGACGCCATCGCCTTCCGGGTCGCCGATGCCGCTCTCGGACGGGCCCTGTTGAACGCCCGCGGCAGCGCCGTGCACCTTGCGGGAACGCTGATGCTCGACCGTTGGGGCGGCCGCGAGCGGGTGCGCTTGCGCCTGCTCGACGCCGCGCCGGCTGTTTGAACGGGTCAAGCTACTTGGGCGACGCGGGCACCACCGGGGCAGGATTCGGCACCACCGGCGCCGCGATCGGCGGCGGCGCGGGGGCCATCGGCGGCAGCGGGCGCGTCACGATGTGCTCGTCGATCGGTCGTTCGCCGAGCACGGCCGCGACGTCGCCGTCCTGCACCCGCCGCGCGCCGATGGTGGCACCGATGCGGCGCACCACGTCCGGCGCCGTCGCATAGGTGCCGTGGGCGATGAGCGAGGTTTCGTCGCCGGCGAGGTCGTAGACCTTGACGCCGAGCGCACTCAGCACCGCTTGATCGGCCGGGTTCTTGGGATCAAGCGCGCCGACGCGCTGCCGGTTGCCGGCGAGGCGGCGCGACAGCGACAACGCCTTGTCGTTCACCGATACCAGCACGGAGACGTGCGAGGGATCGATCTTGGCGATCTGGTTGCGGAAGACGCCGACGTCGATGTCGGGAGCGGCGAGCATCACGTCGCCGAGCCGGCCGTCGAGGTCTGGCTTGCCGGCGATGGCATCCTGGCGCAGCGCCTCCATGGTCAGCCAAGTGCCCATCGAATGGGCGAGGATGTGGATGCGTCCGACGTCGGGCGTCGCGGCGATGTCGACCAGCGCCTGCGCCAGCGCGTCGCGCGAGGCGGACGCGCTTTCCTTGGCCGCCTCGTAGTCGAACAGGCTGCCGGAGGCCGGCCAGGTGAACAGCACCGGCACGCCGCCGAAGCGCCCGTCGGTGACGATCTGCGCCAGGCGGAAGCGCGCCTCGTCGTAGCTGTTGTTGAAACCGTGGACGTAGAGCAGCACGTCGCGGTTCGATCCGACGCGACCGCTCAGGTGCGAGGCGAGCTCGCTTTTGAACTCCCTATCGTCGAGGTCGCGGAACGAGGTGGCGGTGAAGTGGTGCTGCGGATCGCTGCTGCCGAAGCGCGGCAGTTCGACTTCGCCCGGGGCATGACCGGGCGGCACGGTGATCATCTGCAGCGACTCCCGCGCGCCGTCGGCCAGCTCGTTGGCGTCGCCGTGCCGGCCCTTGCGGGTCGACACCACGAACAGCGGCACGCGGCGGGCGGCCTGCGGCTCCGCCGTGGCGAACACGTCGCCGACCGACGAGGTCACTTCGGACACCTTGTCGGCGACGCAGCCGCTCAGGCCGGGAAGGGCGAGGGCCAGCGCGATCCGGCCGCAAACGATCAGGCGCAGACCGGCCGCCCGTGCGGCAGGCAGGCTACGGCCCGCGTATCGCGTCCGATGATCCATGGAACTCCCGCCTGTCCGCGCAGGTCCCGGACAGGCCGGGAACGCCCAAAGTGCCGCCCAATCGTGGCCTTACGGCGACAGGCGGGCGACGACCTGCCCTGCGGAACGCTTGGCGACCTGCCGCTCGGACCGCGGATCGGGTTACGGCGACAGCCTCGCGCCCGGCTGTCCGCCGGGCTTCGCGTCCTCGCGCCCGGCGACAGGAGATTGCTTCGCGTGCCGCCGCACCAACCATAGCACGAGCGAGGCCGCCAGCACCAGGACGGCGCCGGCGACCTCCGCCAACAGACCGGGATCGAACGGCGCCGGCGCCAAACCGTGCGCCAAGCCTCGCAGGACGCCTCGCAGGACGCCTTGTGTCAGGCTTCGCGAAATGGCGCGCGCGACCAGCGGGTCGGCCGCCACCATGCCGCCGGCGATCCAGCCGAGCAGCACCGCGCCTGCGACAACAAGGATGGGGAAGCGCCGCATCGCGCCCAGGATCAGCGTCGAGCCGAACACGATCAGCGGCACCGACAGCGCGACGCCGAACACGATCAGCGGCACGGAATTCTTCGCCGCCGCCGCGACCGCCACGACGTTGTCGAGGCTCATCACGATATCGGCCACGGCGATGGTGCGGATCGCTCCCCAGATCGAGCGGGCCGCCGCGACCTCCGCGAGGTCGCGCGCGCGCAGCAGGTCGAAGGCGATCCACAGCAGCAGCGCGCCGCCGATCAGCTTGACGTAGGGAAGGCCCAGCATGGCCACCACGAAGACGGTGAGCACGATGCGCAGGCCGACCGCGAGGCCGGCGCCGCCGAAGATCGCCCAAGCCCGGCGGCGCCCGTCCAGCCCGCGGCAGGCGAGCGCGATCACCACCGCGTTATCCCCCGACAGGAGAAGGTTGATCCAGAGGATCTGCAAACCCTTGAGGGCAAGATCGGAGGCAGCGCCGGGCGACAAGGAACCGAGGCCGGCCAGAACGTTGCTCATCTAGAGGCGACCTACGCAACAGAAAGAGCGACGGGCGGGCAGAACAAGGACGCCTCCGAAGCGCCGCGGGCGCCGCCGAACGGGCGTAGGCCGCATCGGCAAGGAATTGTTTACAATCTCCCTCTAGCTCTGGGAAGGGCGCCGCGTGCAGCGCCCTGGTCCGGCAGCCCAGGAGGTCGCCCAGGAGGTCGTGATGGCAAGCGTTTCCGGCGCAGCTCTGGTTGGCGCGGCCCTGCTTCTGACGCCGCTGTCGTCCGCGAGCGCTCAGGGCAGCGCTGCGGGCGTCGACGCCGCATCCGCCCCGTCGGCGGCGAAACCGTCCCGTGCCTTTTCCGCGAAGGACATCGCCGAACTGCTCAAGCGCGACAGGTCCAAAGCCGAAGGCGCGGGCGCGCCGCAGCCCCTCGACGTACCCGTCCCGGCCGCCCAACCGACCACACCGTTTGCCGCCGCGCGCCTGTCGCCGGAGGCGATCAATGCCGCCCGGTTCGGCCGCGTCAGCGAAGCCGCCCGCAGCGTCGATCCCGTGGTGCTCAAGGCCGAGATCCTGCTCGACCGGGCCCATGCGCCGCCGGGCGTGATCGACGGGCGCTTCGGCTCGAACTTCACCAAGGCCGTCACCACCTTCGAGGTTCTGCGCGGGCTGCCGGTCGACGGCAGGCTGAGCCGGCGGGTGTGGGACGAACTCGGCGGCGACTCGGCGGCGCCCGTGCTCGGCACCTACGTCATCCAGCCAGCCGACGTGGTCGGACCCTTCTACCCCGACCTGTCGCCCGATTATGCCGAACAGGCGAAGATGCCCGACCTCGGCTACCGCTCGGCCGAGGAACTGTTCGGCGAGCGCTTCCACATGGACCGCAAGTTCCTGCGCGCCCTCAACCCCGGCGTCGACATGAGCATCGCCGGCAACCGCATCCTGGTCGCCGAGATCGCGACCCTGCCGCTCGCCGCCAAGGTCGCCCGCATCGACGTCGACAAGGCGCGGGGCCAAGTGCTGGCCTTCGACGCGCGCGGCGAACTGATCACCGCCTATCCCGCGACCATCGGCTCGGATGAGCTGCCCTCGCCGTCGGGTTCCTGGGTCGTGCGCGGCGTGGCTCCGCACCCGACCTACACCTACGACCCGAAGAAGAACTTCCAGCAGGGCAGCAACATCCAGAAGCTGATCCTTCCGCCGGGACCCAACAATCCCGTCGGCGCCGCCTTCATCGCCTTGTCCAAGCCGACCTACGGCATCCACGGCACGCCCGATCCCGCCAAGATCGACAAGACGCGCTCGCACGGCTGCGTGCGCCTCACCAACTGGAACGCCGTCGAACTGGCCGGGCTGGTGCAGGTCGGCGCCCCCGTGAACTTCATCGACAAGCCGACCGGCGCGGCGGACGGGCGGGAGCCGGACATCGCCTCCGTGCTCGGCGCCGAACCGGCGATGCGCTGAGCTTTCGGGCTCGCCCGGCCCTTCACCGCGCAGGCTGAGCGCGCCGGCGAACAACGGGTCGCCACCCGCGTTGCCCTCGCGGCGGCGCCTCATCGCGCCCTCCTGATGGGGCGATCGATGTCCGCGGCAACCATCTTCTCGGCGTGCAACCTGCTCGCCCTGCTGGGCTGGGCGGGGCTGCTGACAACCCTGTTCGTTCCCCGGCTGAGGCACCCCGTCTGGCTGGCGACCGGGCTGGCGCTGCCGGCGGTCTTCGCGGCGGTCTACCTCGTCACCTTGGGACTTGCGGTGGCGACCGGGCCGAACGGCGGCGGCTTCAACTCCATCCCGCAGGTGCGCGCCCTGTTCGCCAGCGACTTCGGCGTCACCACCGGCTGGGTGCACTACCTCGCCTTCGACCTGTTCGTCGGCACCTGGATCGCCCGCGGCGGCCTTGCCGCAGGGCTCAGCCGCTGGGCTCTGCTCCCACTGCTGATCCTTACCTTCCTGTTCGGGCCGCTGGGCTTCCTCGGCTTTGTCGTGCTTCACGCCGCGACGGGACGCGGGCGCCCGACCATGGCCGGCGAGGCGGGATCGTCCCGCTTCTTTTCGCGGACGATCTGAACCCGGACAGCCTCAGTAGAGTCCGCCCGTGCCCGAGCCCACGACCTGGTCGGCATCGGCGCCGGGATCGATCTGTCGGGGACCGGGATCGCCGCTGTAGCCCTCGGGCGGCGCGGTGCCGGGCTTGAAGGCTTCCGGGATCGAGCCGGCGCCCGACGAGCGCTGGCCCGAACGCGGATCAACCGAGATCAGCTTGATGCCCGGCGGCACGCGGAACGGGATGTCGGGCTTGTTCTTCAGCGCCAACGCCATGAAGTCGCGGAAGATGGGCGCGGTGTAGAGCGCCGCCTGGGCGGAGTCGCCGAGCGAGCGCGGTCGGTCGTAGCCCATGAACACGCCCACCGCGAGGTCGGGCGAGAAGCCGACGAACCACAGGTCCTTGGCGTCGTTGGTGGTGCCGGTCTTGCCGGCGAGGTGCTTGCCGACCGAGCGGATCACCTGACCCGTGCCGCGCTGGATCACGCCCTCCATGATCGAAGTGATCTGGTAGGCCGTGAGCGGGTCGAGCACCTGTTCGCGCTTGTCGACCAGCGTCGGCTCGGGCTCGTCGGCCACGAACTTCGGCTCGTTGCAGCTCTGGCAGGTACGCTCGTCGTGGCGATAGATGGTGTGGCCCCAGCGGTCCTGGATGCGGTCGATCAGCGTCGACTTGATCTTGCGGCCACCGTTGGCGAGCATCGAATAGGCGGTGGTCATCTTCATCAGGGTGGTTTCGCCCGCGCCCAGCGAGAACGACAGGTAAGGCGGCAGGTCCTCGTAGATGCCGAAGCGCTTGGCGTATTCGGCGATCAGCGGCATGCCGACGTCGCGGGCGAGCCGCACCGTCATCTGGTTGATCGAATGCTCGATGCCGTAGCGCAGCGTGTGCGGGCCGCCCGACTTGCCCTCGAAGTTCTGCGGCGACCAAACCCCGAGGCCGGGGCCCTGGTCGATGGAGATCGGCTCGTCGAGCACGATGGAGGACGGCGTGTAGCCGTTGTCGAGCGCGGTGGCATAGACGATCGGCTTGAACGAGGATCCGGGCTGGCGCATCGCCTGGGTCGCGCGGTTGAAGTTCGACTGGTCGAACGAGAAGCCGCCGACCATGGCAAAGACGCGGCCGGTGTAGGGATCCATCGCCACGATGGCACCGCCGACCTCGGGGATTTGGCGGAGCCGAAATTGCCCGGCGCGGCCGTCGATGGGCTCGGCATAGACGACGTCGCCGACGGTCAGGCCGTTGCGGCCGGTGCCGCGCGACCAGTGCAGCCCGGTCTGCAGCAGGGTGGCGGTTTCACGCTCGCGGTTGAGGCGGCCGTCGGGATCGCGCCTGGGCTGCAGGCCGATCTGGGCGTCGTTGCCGGTCATCTCCAGTACCACGGCGAGGCGCCAGGGCTTGACGTCGCCCAGCATCGGCACGTCGGCGAGCGGAGGACCCCAATCGCCACCGAGATCGATGTGGCGCATCGGCCCACGGAAGCCGTGGGCTTCGTCGTAGCGGACGAGACCGTCGGCCAGGGCCTTGCGGGCGAGGCCCTGCATCTTCGGGTCGAGGGTCGTGCGCACCGACAGGCCGCCCTCGTAGAGCTTCTTCTCGCCGAACTTCTCGCCGAGCTCGCGGCGCACCTCCTCGGCGAAGAAGCCGCTGTAGTAGGTGTTGGGCGAAAGCACGCGCGGGGTGACGCCCAGCGGCTGCTGCTTGGCCCTGTCGCCTTCGGACTTGGGCACGTAGCCGTTCTCGACCATGCGGTCGATCACGTAGTTGCGCCGGTCCAGCGCCTTCTCGCGGTGGGTGAAGGGATGGTAGTTGTTGGGCGCCTTGGGCAGGGCGGCGAGGTAGGCGACCTCGGCCACGCTCAGCTCGTGCACCGACTTGCCGTAATAGTTCAGCGCCGCCGCCGCGACGCCGTAGTTGCCGAGGCCGAGGTAGATCTCGTTGAGGTAGAGTTCGAGGATCTTTTCCTTGGAATAGGCCGACTCGATGCGGAAGGAGAGCAGCGCCTCCTTGATCTTGCGGTCGTAGGA
>CAXTMA010000044.1:0-6033 GCA_964245015.1 uncultured Beijerinckiaceae bacterium
GCTTGAGGTGCTAGTCGGGAGACCGGTGGAGGTTCGAGTCCTCTTGGCCGCACCAGCAATGAATCCAGCGGCTGCGAAGACCGGCGGTTCGACATCCGGTGCCGGTGCACCCCCATTCGGGGATGCGGTCATTCTGGAGACCCCGATGGCAACTGCGATCGTCCGGCATGCTGTCCGCCGTGGACGTATCGACACATCCAGCGCGGGCGTTGCCGTACGTGGATGACGCGATCAGACAACGAAGCTAGTCTCGGCGTCACGCCAGGACATCCCAGGGTCCATCTTCCACAGCCGGAACCGCCCATGAGTGTCCTGGACCGGTCGGATGAAAGGTATCGGCGCGCGGACGCCGGCGGTGGGGATCAGGATCACCTCCCCGACGAGCGCCAGGACGGCGACGGTCTACTCCGCGCGCGGTACGTCGCCGACGTCAAGGCGGCGATCGCCGCGCGTGATCCGGACGCCTTGAGGCTGCTGGTCGGCGGCCTGCACGAAACCGACCTTGGCGGCCTGATTGAGGTGCTCGACCCGCACGATCGGGCGGCGCTGATCGGCCTGCTCGGGCGCCATTTCGACTTTTCCGCGCTGACCGAGGTCGACGAAGCGATCCGCGACGAACTGATCGAGGATCTGCCGGCCGCCGACGTCGCCCGCTACGTCCAGGACCTGGAAAGCGACGATGCCGTCGCCCTGCTCGAACACCTCGATACGGTTGACCGGCAGGAGATCCTGGCGGCGCTGCCGGCGATCGACCGGGCGGCGTTGAAGCGATCCCTCGACTTTCCCGAGAACTCGGCCGGGCGCCTGATGCAGACGACCCTGGTCACCGTGCCGCCGTTCTGGACGGCCGGTCAGGCCATCGACATGCTGCGCGACGCCGAGGCCGACACCCTTCCCGACCATTTCTACGAGGTGTTCGTGGTCGATCCCGGCCACCGGCTGGTGGGCAACGTCTTCCTCGACGCGCTGATGCGGATGCCGCCCGGCGCGGTGCTGAGCGAGCGCATGCGCACCGACCGCCGCCGGGTCGAGGTGCACCAGGACGCGGCCGACATCGCCCAGCTCTTCGAGCGGTACAACCTCGTTTCCGCCCCGGTGGTCGACGAGGGCCTGCGCCTCCTCGGCGTCATCACGGTCGACGACGTACTCGACGTCATTCGCGAGGAGGCCGACGAGGAAATCAAGGCGATGGGCGGCGTGTCGCCCGACGAGGCTTTGTCGGACAAGGTTTGGGAGATCGCCCGCAGCCGCTTCCTTTGGCTGTTCGTCAACCTCATCACCGCCTTCGTCGCCTCAAGCGTGCTGGGCGCCTTCGCGGGCCAGCTACAGAAGATGGTGGCGCTGGCCGTTCTCGCCCCCATCGTGGCGAGCCAGGGCGGCAACGGGGCGACACAAACGATGACGGTGGTGATCCGGGCGCTGGCTACCCGCGATCTCACGCGCGCCAACGTGGCCCGCGTGATCGGCCGCGAGCTGCTGGTGGGCGCCTTGAACGGCTTGGCCTTCGGGGTCCTCACCGGCATCGGCGCCTATGCCTGGTTCCACCAGGGCGGGCTCGGCGTGGTCATCGCCGCCGCCATGCTGACCAACCTCGTCGCCGGCGCGCTCGGCGGCATCCTGGTGCCGCTGGCGCTGGAGCGCTTCGCCGTCGATCCCGCCATTTCCTCCTCGGCCTTCGTCACGACGGTAACGGACGTCGTCGGCTATTGCTCGTTCCTCGGCTTCGCCACGCTGTGGTTCCGGCTGGGATGAACGGGCGCACGCGATGAAGGCAACCCGAAAGGGCCGTTCCATGGGGACCAGCCGATGACGGCGCAGGACGTGATCGCGCATCTCCGGCTCGCGCCCCATCCCGAGGGTGGCTGGTATCGCGAAACCTTCCGCGACGCGCACCTCGTCGAGGGGCGCCCGGCTTCAACGGCGATCTTCTACCTGCTCGACGTCGGCGAGGTTTCGGAATGGCACCGCATCGACGCCGTCGAGGTATGGCATTGGCATGCCGGCGCGCCGCTCGTTCTCACCCTCAGCCCCAACGGGCACGATGCAGCGTCCCACCACCTCGGCCCGGACCTCGCTGCCGGGCAGCTTCCGCAGCTCATCGTTCCGCAGGGGCATTGGCAGACGGCGACGAGCCTGGGCGCGTGGACGCTGGTCGGCTGCACGGTGGCGCCCGGCTTCCGCTTCGAAGGCTTCGAAGTGGCGCCGCCCAACTGGCGGCCGGCGCCGCGCCTTTCCTGATGCGCCGCGACCTCGATCCGCGAAAGGAGCGCATGATCGGTTTGTTCGTCGTTCCGTCGTCCTCCAGGACATGGCAGCGATAGCCGCGGGCGAACATCGCTTGCAGGAATTCGTCGGCGCTGCTTCCCGAGACGGCCGGCAGGCCGGGGACGTTGGCCGCGATCATCGGGTGCCGCTTTTCCAGAAGCCGCCGGGCGCCGGGTAAGACGAGGCCTTCCGCCCTTCCGCATCGCTCTTGATGAAGCGGAAGGGTCCGGCGATCTCGACATCGTCGAGGCGGGTCAGCCGCACGGTCTCGCTCGCGCTACCCGGCAGGCGATCCTGGGCGGCTCCCATGCGCCGCTTGTTTGATCTGTTGTGAAGCAAGGTGGAGGATGTCCGGCCATGCCCCGTCCGTCTGCATCGGCGCTCCGGGAGTCCTCGCGCTTCGGGGAGCCCGCCCGCGGCAGTGGTGGCGCGCCGCCGCCGGCCTGCTTTCAGCTCGCGCAAGCGGCCGGTTGCCCCCCGCTCGGCCGTGCCAGCTCGGCCGCCGGCGCGGCCTCGCCCGGACCGTCCGCACCGCAGAAGCGCAGGAGCTGCGCCAGCATCAGGTCGGACGCGGTCGTCGTCGTCAGGTTGTGATCGGCGCCTGGGATCACAACGACCGAAGCGCCGGGGTGGCGCAGGTCGCGTCCGGCCGGCCCGAAGAACTGCCGCAATTCGTCAAGGCCCGGGTCGCCGGCGGAAAACACCAGCGCCACGCGCGTCCCGCTGGCGGCGAGGGTGTTGAAGGCGGAGCTCACGCGGGCGGCCATCGAGCGCGGCAGCAGCGCCGAGCGCAGGGCGAGCGGCACGAGGGCGGCGGCGTTGCGCACGTATCGCCGGAGCAGGAAGCGCGCCGCCGGCCAGACGCGCCGGCGCGAACGGATCAGCTTGCGCCAGGCGAGGCCGCCGCGAAGGTCGCCGACGTAGTCGTTGACCGAGCGCAGCCCGTAGCGGACGAGCTCCTCCGGATCCTCGGCCGGGTTCCACACCAGGCGCTGCGGGTTGACGGCGAAGACATCGGTGATGCGATCGTCGCTCCTTGCCGCCAGAAGGGCTGCGTAAGCGCCGGAGCACACGCCGGCCAGCGCGATGCGCCCGTGCCCGCGCCGTTGCAGAACGTCCACCGCCGCGCGGATGTCGGGCAAAAGCAGGTCGGAATAGATGAGGTTGCCCGGCCGGCCGGCCTCGTCGCGGCTTTCCCCGATGCCGGCGACGTCGATGCGCAAGCTGGCGATGCCCGTCCGGGCCAGCGCGCGGGCGTGGTCCACCGAAACGCGGCGCCACCCGACGTGGGCGTTGAGCCCGCGGTTGAGCAGCACCACCGCCGGCGCGCCGGCAAGCGGCCGGGACGGCTGGCACAGGACGCCGAACAGGCTGCCCTCGGTCCCGAAGCGCAGGGCCTCCTCGCAGAACCCGACGTCGGCGAGGGTCGCGCCGGCGGCCATCGGAATGGATCTGGACACGGGTTTAGGCGCAAGCGCAGGCGCGACCATCGGATGGGCGCGGCGCAGGGCGGCGACGACGCGTTCGGGCGCAACCGGGAGCGGCTGGATGGTCACCGCATCCGAGATCATCAGGTGATACGGATCCACCGTTTCGAGGTGGGCGTTCGCGCCGGCCGTGCGGAGCTGCTCCAGCAGCTCGACGCCGGCCTTGCGGTCGCTTTGATCGAAGATCGTCGCCTCGAAGCCGCCGAGCCGATCGAGGCGGGCGATCTCGAGTGCCTTCAAACTGTCCACGAGCGACCGCGTGAGCGGGAAGCCGACGACGTTGAGCGCCTCAACGGCGCTCGCCTTGTGGGACACGCCGAGTCGCTGCGCGACCAGCGCGCCGGTGGCGGCCAGTTCGCGGGCGTAAGTCCGTCCCTTGACCACCGGCGCGATCAGTTGCAGCCCCACGACATCGCTGCGCGCGCGGGCGGCGGTGACGGCAAGCGTCGCTCCGAGAGATTGGCCGAGGAAAACGAAGCGTCGCACGCCCGTCCTGACACGCAGGAACTCAGCAGCCCGGTGGACCGAGCCAACCCATTCGGCGATCGAGGCGATGTCGGCGGTCGCACCCAGCGAATTTCCGGTGCCGGGATAATCGAACCGCAAGCAGGGATAGCCGGCGCCGGCGATGGCTTCGGCCAGCAGGCGCCAGCCCTTGCGCATGCTGAGCTCTTCGAAACCCCAGGGCGAGCACAGGACGACGCCGACCGGACCTCCGGCGGGATGAAGGAAGCCGCTGATCCCCATGAAGGCGACGGCCGAGCCCGGAACGGGCAGGCTACCTATCGGCGAAACGGAAAAGGGCAAATCTTGCGCCGGCAGTTCCAGCCCGACGGAAGCATGCATGACGGGGCCTTTCCCGGAGACGACGAAGCGATTGTCGTCGGGTCAGGCGCAGGGTGGCTTAGTTCCGTTGAGATTTGATTGCCGGGCGTCGGACGATCCTAAGAAGGTTCGCGTCGGCAGGCCAACGCTTCACCCGCTGGGCTTTCTGACAAGCCGCATGTTTCGATAGCGAAACCGCGGGGCCCTTTCGCGAAACCTGCTTAGGCCGTCGGTGCGGCAGATCCCGCACCGGTCCTTGACCCAAGCTATTTCGCATCGAGGCATTGCTGGACAGCGCCGATCGCCATGCCCGCATTGGGCGTGAAGAAATCAGCATCGCCGTTCTCGAAATGCAGCACGACCTTCTTGCCGTTGCCGAACTTGCTGAGGATGTCGCCGCTCTGGTCAAAGGTCGCGGTGAGGCCCTGCTTGTCGCCCTTCCACTTGGCTTGCTTGAGGATCATCTCGCCATCGATCAGCAAATCGGCCTTGACGTCCTCGTCCTTGTCCCACTTCCAGTCTTCGTAAGTGAAATTCACGATGAGCACCAGCGCACCGTCGGCCCTGACCAGTCCGAAAACGACCGCGTTCTCCTTGTTGTCGTCGGCGGCGTCCTTGTAATCGCGAGCGGCCGTACAAACGCCCTTGTCCGGCTTGCTGGACACCTCCCACCCGCTCACGTTGGTGTCGGCATAGGCGATCCCGCAGGACAGCATAGTGGCCAGCACGCCGACAACGATCGGTTTCATAGACTGTCACCTTCCTCGATAGAACGAGCTGACGCTAGACGAACCGCCAATGAAGGCAAGCGCGCGGAACTACTTCGACCCATCGCCGATGACCTTTCCCGCCCCTCGTGAAGGAAGCGGTGTCTCGGGCAAACCCGACGCGCCCCGCCGCGAGCCTGCTCACATCCTGAGCTGCGTCATTCGAATTTGCTCAGCCGGCGAGCGCGAAGGCGCCGTCGGCCGCTGCCGACGCGCCGGTGAGCACCAGGCCAAGGAAACCGGGCGAGGTGCCCACGGCATCCACCGCCTCGATGAAGGCGCCGCGGTGCAGATCGTCCTGCGAGGCGACGAGAACAAGACCGTCGATGCCCTCGCACTCCACCATCGCGGAACCGCCCTCGGCTAGCGCGGGGACGCACACCAGCACGAGGTCGTAGCGTTGGCGCGCTTGGGCGAGAAAGGCGGCGAAGCGCCGGAACGGCGGCGGGGACTGCGCTTCGCCGGCCGGCAGCACCGCGAAAGCCGGCCAGGGGATGATGGCGTCTTCGGCCGAAACGCGGCCGCCGACGACATCGGCGAGCCCGACCGCGACCTTCGCGCCGCAGGCCGTCGAAAGGGCGCGGCGACCCGCGTCGGCATCGACCAGCAGCACGCGCCGGCTCTCATCGCCGAGCGCGCAGGCAAGGGCCAGCGCGACCTCGGCAGACGAACCGGCCAGGGCCCAGGCT
>CAXTMA010000044.1:6043-13213 GCA_964245015.1 uncultured Beijerinckiaceae bacterium
GGTCTCGACGTGGAGCTGGCGGCGGCTTCGAGAGGAACGAGCGCGATGGTCCGTTTCCCGCTCTCGGCGGGCGCCAGCCTGACGGCGAGCGCGGCGACGCTGCGGGCGAACCCCGAACCGGGATCAGCGGCGAGGGCCGCGACGAGGTCATCGGCATCGACCCGCCCGATCTCGGGGAGCTGTCCCAGGATGAACGCCTCCGCGACGGGAGCGACGGGCCGGGCCGCCACCTCGGCGCCGCGACGGGAGCGGTCGGCCGCGGCGGCGAAAGCGAGCCCGAGGATGAGGCCGGCGACGCCGGCCACCGACACGATCAGCTTCGTCTTTGGGCTGGCCGGCGCGGTCGGCTCCAGGGCCGGCGAGATCAGCCGGGCGTCGGGCTCCTCGAAGGAGGATTGCTCCTGCGTGAGCTTGGCCCGGTTGAGGAAATTCTCGAACAAGGCCTTGTTGGCCATGTTGGTCCGTTCGAGTTCGCGCAGCTTGACGCCGACCTCGTTGTTGCCGCCCGACACGTCGGTGAGCCCGGCGATCGTCCTGCGCAGCGCGGCTTCGCGCGCGGCGGCGACGTCGTAGTCGTTGCGCGCGGTCACGACGAGGCGGCGCATTTCCGCGGATATGGCGCGGTCGATCCCGCCCCGCTGAGCGTGGATCTGGGCGATCGCGGGATAGGCCGGGCCGTAGACGGTCGACAGGTCGGACTCGCGGCGCATCAGGTCGGCCTGTTGCGCGCGCAGCGCCACCACGACCGGCGAGCGCACGATGTCGGGCAGCGTGTCGATCTGCGTGCCGGCGCCGCGAAAGCGCACCGCCTGCTGGAAGCGGGCGAGCTTCTCGGCCGTGTCGGTGGCGGCGAGGGCGAGCTGCTGGTTGAGATCCTGGAGCTGCTGCTCGCTGACCGTGATCTGACCATCCATCGTGGTGGTGAGAAGATCATGCTGCTTGCGATAGTCGGCGACAGCCCGCTCGGACTGGCGAACCTGATCGCGCAGGTTGCCGAGGCGGTCCTCGAAGAAGGTTGCCGCCTGCTGGACGGACTTGGCGTGGACATCGACGCGATCGTCCACGAAGCTCTGCGCCAGGGAGTTGGCGAGCCGCGTCGCCTTGCCCGGATCGTTCGCCGACACGGACACGGACAGCACGTAGCTCTTGGCGATGCGCACGACCTCGATCTTGTTGAACAGGTGCACGATGACCGGGGCGAGCTTGGGATCGATCCCATCGAGCGCCGGCTGGACGTCGCTCGACGCCTTGGCCGGGCGGAACAGCTTCATCAACCCGGCGAGCAGGCCCGGCTTGGCCGAGGCGGCGAACTCCGGGTCCTCGGTCAGCCGCTCCTTGTTGATGACCTTGGCGAGCAGGCGGGTCGAGGTGATGATCGAGATCTGCGAGTCGACGATGGACGAGTCGAGCGCGGCGTCGGGCTGAACCGCGTCCTGGCCGAAAACATGGGCGCGATGCGGGTCGAGCAGAACCTGCGAGGTGGCGGTGTACACCGGCCTTAGGGTCAGGCAGACGACGAGCGCGAGAATGGCGCAGCCGAACGCCACCAGCCCGATCAGCAGCCATCGGCGAGCGAGGAAGCGACGGATCTCGTCCAGATCTAGCCTGTCCAGATCGAGCCTGTCCTGGTCAAGCTTGTCCAAGTCGCCCCTGTCGATGTCGCCCCTGTCGATGTCGCTCCTGTTGATGTCGCTCTTTTCGAGGATGCGGGACGCGGCCCGTTCGCCACCCGCACGGTTGCGGGACGTTTGCGCCTTCGTGCCGGCCACCGTTCGCGCCATTGCGATCTCAGAACCTGCCGTCGTACTCCGGCCGGCGACCAAGACGGTCGCCTACGCGCCTGCGGTGACACAGCCGCCACCTTAAGGAGACGAGCTTAAGATTCCCCTGCCCTACCCTGCTCCGTCACGTGACGGACCGGGGAAGGCTGACGGCCGGCGATCGGCCGGCACCGGCGCCCTCCCGTCCGCCAGCGAGCGCGCGCGACAGCCGGCGGCGCACCGGCTTGTCGTAGAGGTGATGGGCGGCGAGGCAGGCGAGGGCGAGCATCGCCGTGAAGGCCAGCGCGGACCCGGCACCCTGCCGCGTGGGGTCGATGTGCAACCGCGTTTGCGCGCGCAGCAGCAGCCCGATCAGGGGGACGTGCAGCGAATACACGACGTAGGAGGCGACGCCGGCCAGCGCGCAGGCGCCGTGCAGCGCACGCGGCGGCTCGCCGGCGACGGCGGCGGCGACGATGAGCGGCACGACCCCCGTACCGCCGGCAAGCTCCCAAGCGAGGCCGCCGACGAGCGGCGGGGTGCAGAACAGGACCAGCGCCGCGATCAGGGGCACCGGCCAGGGGATCGGCGGCAGCGCGAGACCCCGCGCCGCCAGCCGGCGGATCAGCACGCCGGCGGCGAAGCCGAACAGGATGCGGGCGAGGCCGCCGGCCGCGTGGGGCCATTCGAACCCGGCCTGCAGCGTGCCCCAGCAAGCCGCACAGGCGCACAGGCCGACGAAGCCGGCCGTGGCGGCAGCCGCCAGCACCGTGATCGTCAGCCGGCGGAACAGGGCGGCGTAGGCGAAATTGACCAGCATCTCCATCGCCAGCGACCACGACACCAGGTTGAGTGGGTATAGCACCTTGAGATCGGGCAGCAGGGCGCGCGAGGGCAGCATCAGCAGGGCTGGCGGCAGGGCCGACAGCATCGCCTCGTGGAGGCGGGTCGGGCCCTGCAGGGCCAGGGTGGCGAGGGAGGGCAGCAGGCCGAGCAACGTGCCGAGAAGGAACAGCGGGTAGAGGCGCACGAGGCGCACGGCGAGGAAGGCGCGCACGCCCATGCCGTCGGCGAAATCGCGGTCGTATCGGGGCGAGATGATGAAGCCGCTCATCACGAAGAACAGGTCGACCGCGAGGTAGCCTTCGGGCGGCATCGTGATCGAGTACACGAAGCTGGCGTGGAACAGCAGGACGATCGCCGCCGCGAGGCCGCGCAGGGCATCGAGCGAGTGGAAGGTGCGCAGCCGAGCCAGCGGCGGGGCTGCGTCGGCGGCGAGCGCGTCGGCGCCGTGGACGGGACGGGCGCCGGCGTCCGGGCCGAGTCCTTGCGCGCTCACGAGCGCTTCTCGTAGGCGGCGATGGACTTGATGTACATGAAGGACGGGCTCGGCGTTTGATCGATCGGCCAGCCCGAGCCCAGGGCCAGGTTGGCCAGCATGAAGAGGGGCTGGCGGTATTCCGGCCGCGTCGGCGTCCGCCACACTTCGTGGCGGTTGAAGTAGAACGTCACCCAGTCGTGATCGATCGCGACGCCGTATCGGTTGAAGCTGTCGGTTGCGCTGCCGGCGGGGATGGGCACGACCCGGCCGTCGCCGAAGACCTGCTGGCCGTTGAGCCAGGTGTGCACGTTGGCATGGAAGGACGCGGGCGCGTTGCCGTAGTATTCGAAGACGTCGATCTCCGCGCCCGGCGCCGTGTCGACGCCCGACAACCAGAACGCCGGCCAAGTGCCGAGGCCCGGCGGCAGCTTGGTTTCGATTTCGAAATAGCCGTAGAGCTGGGAAAAACCGACGCCCGACGCCGTCTGTCCGGCACCCTGCTTGTCGCGCGAGGCGATCAGGCCCGACCGCCAGCGCCCGTCCGGCTCCTTGCGCGCCTCGATGCGCAGGATCCGGCTTGCCGTCTGGAAGGGGAAGCCGGGCTCGGGGTCGGTGAAGACGGCGTCGCCGAAGTCGCCGTGCCAGGGCGTATGGGCGATCCACCGCGACGCCGGCCCCCAAGCGGACACGTCGAAGTGCTCGAAGTCCTCGTTGAAGGTGCGCCGGTATCGCGAAATGTCGAGGTCGCCGTCGCTGGCCGAGCCGTTGTCGTGGGAGCCGAGTGCCAGGCTACCGGCCGCGCAGCACAGGAGGCCGGCACAGGTAAGGGCGGCAAGGCGGTGTTTCATGACATGGCTCGCGGTGCGTTTCCCATCCGCGAGGAGCACCGCGCGTGCCTCCAAGGCTCTCGTGCCGGCCTTCATCGCGGCAAACGGGCATCAGGGTTAGCGCGGGGTTAACGGCCGCGCCGAGGAGGTCGGAACGGCCGCGGCGGAGATGCTCATGCCATCAGACGCCAGCGCCGGCGCGCCAGCGCGCGCTTCTCGTCGGCATCGAGTCCCCAGACCCATGTCGCCGCCGTGAAGATCGCGATGGCCGGCAGAACCAGGGCGAGGCGTGCCGCGATGCCGGCGCACGGCAGCGGAAGGGCGAGCGCGACGGTGGCCGCCGCCACGACGCGGAGCACGCGTGCCAGAACGGGACGCAGGGCCGGAACGAGGCGTCCGGCGATGGCGACGCGGGCGGCGAGGTCGAGCCCGACGCGCAGCGTCCAAGCCACCGCCGCCCCTTCGATGCCGAACAGCTTGAGCAGCACCACCAGCAGCGGCACGTAAAGGGCGAGTTCGGCCAGCGAGAAGCGGGCGTTGACGTCGGGGCGCCCGATCGAGTCGATGAACCCGCTGACCACGGCGTCGCTGGCGCCCAGGATCACGGCCAGCGCCAGCCACCGCGTCACCGGCGCTGCCGCCACGGCGAAGGCTTGGCCGACCCAGAGCGCCAGGATCTCGTGGGCGAAGGCGGCCATCGCCAGCGAGGGCAGGAACAGCATCGCGGCGATGGCGAGCACGCAGCGCCGCAGCAGCACCGCGGCGTGGGCGGGATCGACCCGGAACGCGGCCGCCATCGCGGGGAAGGCCGTGTTCATCACGGCGATCGTCACCAGAGAGAAGCGCCCGATGAGGTCGCTGGGGGTCGCGTAATAGCCGGCCGCCGCCGCCGACATTACGGAGGCGACGAGGAAGCGGTCGACGTACATCAGCAGCGGCCAGGCGACATTCGACACCGTCATCCAGCCGCCGAGCCGACCGAGCGCCCTGGCTTCGCGCCAGTTCGCCCGCGCCGTGCCCAGGGAGGGCATCACGTCGAGGCAGATGCGCCAGTAGCAGATCGTCATCACGGCGCGGCAGCCGACCAGCACCGCCATCGCCGCCACGAGGCTGTCGGCGACGTGCAGGACGGCGAGCGGCCCGAGGTAGTAGCAGGCCAGGATCGGCATGTTGACGAGGTTGGCCGCCCGAAACTTCTGAAAGGCGGAGATGACCCCCCACAGGGCGGCGTTGAGGATCACCATCGGCACGGCGAGGCACAGGACGAGAAGCGCGTGCAGCACTTCGTCGTGTTCGGCCGGGGCAACGTGCAGGCCGTGCTCCACCCACGCGGGGGCGAGCGCGGCGATGAGGCAGGCACCGGCCGCGCCCAGCAGCGTCAGCAATGCGAGGCCGGTGCGGGTCAGCGCGGCCGCCGCCTCGATCTCGCCCACGGCGATCTTTTCGGCGAGCAGCTTGGTCAGGGCGCGGCCGATGCCGAAGTCGAAGATGCCGAATAGGCCGATCAGGCTGAGCGCCAGGGCGAACAGCCCCCAGCGCGTGGGGCCCAGCGCGGCGATGAGGAACGGCGTCGCCGCCACCGCGACGACCATCGGTCCGGCCCGCCCGACGATGTTCCAAACGGCGCTGCGGGCGATCGTCGAGCTGTTGACGAGGCGGTGCGGGGGCCGCAGCCCGTGGCCGACGGCAGCGGCGCCTTCAACAACGCTCATCGGCGACCCCGCAGTTGACGATCCGCTCGGGCGGACGCTTGCCCGGCGGGAGTGTGAGGTCAGGGCTTGAAGAATGGGTGAACCGCTCTCCCCTGCCTCGGCCGGCGAGGATGGTTAGCCCGACGTTGCCGCCTTTAACGACATTCGAAGGGTGCGGGCGCACACCAATGTAAGACCTGTATGAGCTTCATCGTGGCCGCGGGAGTTCCGACATGCGGATTGCGATCGTACATTATTGGCTCGTCGGGATGCGCGGCGGGGAAAAGGTTTTGGAGGAGCTTTGCCTGCTCTATCCCGATGCCGTGATCTACACCCACGTCTATGACCCGGCGCGCACCAGCGACATCATCAAACGCCACGAGATCAGGACCAGCTTCATCAACAGGTTGCCCTTCGCCACCAAAGCCTATCAGAAATACCTGCCGCTGATGCCGGCGGCGCTGGAGGGGTTGGACCTGACCGGCTACGACCTCGTCATCTCCTGCGAGGCCGGACCGGCCAAGGGCGTCATCACCCACCCCGATTCCCTGCACATCTGCTACTGCCACTCGCCGATGCGCTACCTTTGGGACCAGTACCACGTGTACCGGGCCAATGCCGGGCGGCTCACCCGGCTCGTGATGTCGCTGACCATGCCGTGGCTGCGCAACTGGGACTTCGCCTCGGCCGCCAGGGTCGACCGCTTCATCGCCAACTCCTCCTTCATCTCGCGGCGCATCGCCAAGGCGTACCGGCGCGAGTCCACGGTGATCTTTCCCCCCGTCGACCTCGACGCCTTCACCGTGGCGCCGGCGCCGACCCGCGACTTCTACCTCGCCGCCGGGCAGCTCGTTGCCTACAAGCGCCTCGACCTCGCGATCGCCGCCTGTACCCGGCTCAACCGGCGGCTGGTGGTGGTCGGCACGGGATCGGACGCGGCGCGGCTCGCGGCGACCGCCGGGCCGACGATCGAGTTCCGCGGCTGGACGGCCGATGCCGAACTGCGCGAGCTCTACGCCAACTGCCGCGCCCTGATCTTTCCCGGCGAGGAAGACTTCGGCATCGTCCCGCTCGAAGCGATGGCATCGGGCCGGCCGGTGATCGCCTACGCCTCGGGTGGTGCCCTCGACACGGTGGTGGAGGGGCAGACCGGCTGCTTCTTCGCCCAACAAACGGCCGAGGACCTTGCCGGCGCGATCCTGCGCTTCGAGCGCCGGGAAGCGGATGACGACGCCGGCTTCGACCCGCAGGCGATCCGGCGCCACGCCAAAGGCTTCGGCCGCGACGTGTTCCGCGCCAAGCTGAAGGGCTTCATCGACGCTTCCCTCGACGAGGTCGCGGCGGCCCGGCACGGAACCCGGCTCGGGGCACGGCTCGAAGCAACGCTTGGCGGACCGGCCGCGCCCTTCGCGGAGGCGGCGGAATGACCCGGCCCGCGACTTGGTCGATCAACGGGCGCTTCCTCAGCCAGCCGCAGACGGGGGTGCAGCGATACGCCGGCGAGATGACCCGCGCCATCGACGCGCGGCTTGCCGCCGACGAGGCGCTGTCGCGGCGGATGCGCTGGGAGC
>CAXTMA010000044.1:13223-20112 GCA_964245015.1 uncultured Beijerinckiaceae bacterium
GCGGGGAGCTGGCGCTGCCGGCCGACGCCGGGCCCGCGCCCTCGCTCGGCGCCATCGGCGTGACGCGCAGCCGCTTCGGCCGCGGTCAGACGTGGGAGCAGCTGGTGCTGCCGGCGATGGCGGGCGGCGGCCTCGTCAGCTTCGCCAACCTCGGGCCGCTCGCCCACCCGCGCCAGATCGTCTGCCTGCACGATGCCAACGTGTATCTCGAACCCTCCAGCTATTCCCGCGCCTTCCGCACGGCCTATCGCGCAGCCTTCCCGCTACTGGGGCGCCGGGCGCGGGCGGTGACCACGGTGTCGGCCTTCTCCGCAGCGATGCTGAGCCGATACGGCGTCACCGCCACCGGGCGTACGGCCGCCGTGATCGCCAACGGCCACGAGCACGCCCTGCGCTGGGACGCCGCGCGCTCGCCCTTCTCTGCACCGGGGCGCTTCCCCCGGCCGTTCGTCTTCGCGCTGGGCAGCCGGGCCAGGCACAAGCAGCTCGGCCTCCTGCTGGCGCTGGCCCCGGCGCTCGACGCGCTCGGCCTCGACCTCGTCGTATCGGGCGGCTCGGCCGCCATCTTCGCCGGTCCGGAGCGGCGCGGCGCTGTGCGGGCGGATCCCAACGTGCACCACGTCGGCTTCGTCGGCGACGACGACCTCGCCGCACTGTTCGCCCAAGCGCTGTGCTTCGCCTTTCCCTCGCGAACCGAGGGCTTCGGCCTGCCGCTGCTGGAAGCGATGGTGCACGGCGCGCCGATCGTCGCCTCCGGCTGCGCCAGCATGCCGGACGTGTGCGGCGAGGCCGCGCTCTATGCTCCGCCCGGCGAGCCCGCCGCCTGGCTCGACCGCATCGCCCGCCTCGCCGCCGAGCCGGACCTGCGGGCGAGCCTGCGCGCGCGCGGTCTGGCGCGTTACCCTCGCTTTTCCTGGGCGGACGGCGCCGACAGCTATCTCGCCCTGGCGCTGAGCCTGTCAAACGTCGCCGCGCCGGCCGCCGGCCCGGCGGCGATCCGCCGTCCCGCGCTCTGACAAGCGGCCGGAGCGGTGCAGCCGACGATCTTCGGGTGCCTGGTGGTGGCGCTGGGCCTGTGGTGCCAGACAGGCGCCTTCGGCCGCACGGTGGTGGCGATGTTCGCCCTCACCGTGTTCGGCGCGGCGTCCGCGATGGACCTGCCCGCGCTCGGCGGCGCCTCGGTGACGCCGGCCAACCTGTTCCTCTGCTTCTACCTCCTGCGCCTCGTGTCCATGCGCGGCGGCCTCCGCCGGCTCGGCGACGAGCTGGGGCCGCGCCGTCCCTTGTTCGTGTTCCTGCTGCTGGTGATCTGGATCTGCGGATCGTCCTACCTTCTGCCGCGCTTGTTCGAGGGCGCCACGAATGTGTTCTCCCTGTCGCGCGCGCTCAGCAACGACGGCGATGCGACGCCGCTTCACCCCACAAGCGGCAACCTGTCCCAGGCGGTGTACGCCGTCGGCGGCTTCCTCGTCGCCTGCGCCACCGCCGCCTTCGCCCGCCGGCCGGGAAGCTCGCGCACGCTCGTCAGCGCGCTGGTGACGGTCACCGGCCTGCACCTGGGCTTCGGCGTGCTCGATCTCGCCACGTCGGCAACCCACACCGGCTTCCTGCTCGACGTCATCCATACCGCGAGCTACGCCTTCCTCACCGACGACGAGCTGGGCGGACTCAAGCGCATTTCCGGCAGCTTCTCGGAGGCGTCGAGCTTCGCCACCTTCTCGCTCGCCCTGCTCGCGGTCAACGTGACCCTGTTCGTCGGCCGCGTCCGCACGAACTTCACCGGACCGGCGAGCCTGGCGCTGACCGCCTTCATCGTGCTGGCGACGTCGAGCACCGGCTACGTCGGGCTGGTGGTCTTCTTCGCCGGCTTCTCGCTGTACGCCGCGGCGGCGGCCGTGGTTTCGCGCCGCCGTCGTCCGCTCGCCGTCTGCGCCGGGGCGCTCGCAGCCGGCGTGCTCGTGGTCAGCCTGGTCATCCTGTTCCTGCCGGGCGTCGCGGAGGTCGCGGGTCGGGTCATCAATGACAGCCTGCTCAACAAGGCGACGAGCGACTCGGCCATCGAGCGCGGCTCGTGGAATGCCCGCGCCTGGCAGGTGTTCGCCGACACCCGCGGGCTGGGGGCCGGCATCGGCGCCACCCGCGCCTCGAACTACGCCCTCGTCCTTCTGTCCAACCTCGGCGCCCCCGGCTTCGCCCTGTTCCTCGTCCTCGTTGCGCGGCTGGTGACGGGCCGCCTTTCGGCCGAACTGCCAGGGGAGAACCGGGCGGTGGTCTGGGCGGCGCGCGCCGGCCTGCTCACCACCCTGATCCCGAGCCTGCTCGCGGGAACGGTGTATGATCTCGGCACCCTGTTCTATGCCCTCGCCGGCATCGCCGCGACGGGCGAGCCCGCACCGCGAGCCGTGCCCGCCGCGCTGCCGGCGATGCCGAGCTACGGGCGGGGGTAGGGGACCGGAGGCGGCTTGCCCCTTCCGGTCGGACGCGCCTTGGCGTATGGGCGCAGCATCCACTCCATTCCGACGGACGCATGATACGCCTCGACAAGATCAGCAAACAGAACGGCAATCAGATCCTCTTCATCGAGGCCTCGGCCGCCCTGCAGAAAGGCGAGAAGGTCGGCCTCGTCGGGCCCAACGGCGCCGGCAAGACGACGCTGTTTCGCATGATCACCGGCGCCGACCTGCCCGACGAGGGCCAGGTGTCGACCGACCGGGGCGTCACGATCGGCTATTTCAGCCAGGACGTGGGCGACATGTCGGGCCGCAGCGTGCTGGCCGAGGTGATGGATGGCGCCGGCCCGGTCAGCGCGGTCGCGGCCGAGCTGAAGGCGCTGGAAGGGGCGCTCGCCGACCCCGACCGGCTCGAAGAGATGGACGCGCTGATCGAGCGCTACGGCGAGGTGCAGGCCCGCTTCGAGGACCTCGACGGCTACGCGCTCGAAGGCCGGGCGCAGGAGGTCCTCGCCGGCCTCAGCTTCAGTCAGGAGATGATGGCCGGCGACGTCGGCGCGCTGTCGGGCGGCTGGAAAATGCGGGTCGCGCTCGCCCGCATCCTGCTGATGGACCCCGACGTGATGCTGCTCGACGAGCCGAGCAACCACCTCGACCTCGAATCCCTGATCTGGCTCGAAGCCTTCCTCGAGGGGTTCGAGGGCGCGCTGCTGATGACCTCGCACGACCGCGAGTTCATGAACCGCATCATCGGCAAGGTGGTGGAGATCGACGGCGGCCAGCTCACCACCTACGGCGGCGACTACCTGTTCTACGAGGCGCAGCGCGCCCTGGCGGAAACGCAGCAGCAGGCGCAGTTCGAACGCCAGCAGGCCATGCTCGCCAAGGAGATCAAGTTCATCGAGCGCTTCAAGGCGCGGGCGTCGCACGCCGCCCAGGTGCAGAGCCGGGTCAAGAAGCTCGACAAGATCGAGCGGGTCGAGCCGCCGCGGCGGCGGTCGAGCGTGGCCTTCGACTTCCCCGCGGCGCCACGCTCGGGCGAGGACGTCGTCGCCCTCAAGAACGTGCACAAGCGGTATGGCAGCCGCGCGATCTACGCCGGCCTCGACTTC
Source organism: uncultured Beijerinckiaceae bacterium (assembly GCA_964245015.1). Taxonomy (GTDB): domain Bacteria; phylum Pseudomonadota; class Alphaproteobacteria; order Rhizobiales; family Beijerinckiaceae; genus RH-AL1. Next base: position 16,786 of record CAXTMA010000044.1, read on the forward strand.
GCCGTGCGCCGGCGCGAGCGCTGGTGCGTGATGGGCATCAACGGCGCCGGCAAGTCGACGCTGCTGAAGCTGGTCACGCAGGCGGCCGCGCCCGACGCCGGCACGGTGTCGCTCGGCGGCAGCGTCAAGCTCGGCTACTTCGCCCAGCACTCGATGGACCTGCTCGACGGCGAGGCGACGATCTTCGCCGACCTGGAGGCGGCCTTCCCGCAGGCCGGACAGGGCTCGCTGCGCGCGCTGGCCGGCTGCTTCGGCTTTTCCGGCGACGACGTGGAAAAGCGCTGCCGCGTCCTGTCGGGCGGCGAGAAGGCGAGGCTGGTGATGGCCAAGATGCTGTTCGACCCGCCGAACTTCCTCGTCCTCGACGAGCCGACCAACCACCTCGACATCGCCACCAAGGAGATGCTGATCAAGGCGCTGTCGCAGTTCGAGGGGACGATGCTGTTCGTGTCCCACGACCGGCACTTCCTCGCCGCTTTGTCCAATCGCGTGCTCGAATTGACGCCCGACGGCATTCAGCAGTACGGCGGCGGCTACACCGAATACGTCGCGCGAACGGGGCAGGAAGCCCCCGGCCTGCGGAGCTGAGCGGGACTCGATGCCGCCGTTCCCACCATCGCGCTTGACCGATCCATCCGCATCGGGTCTCGCCTTGGCGCATCTTCCCGAGGATCTTTTCCGCATGACCGGTTTTTCATGCTCGGTGTGAGCGCGCAAGCCGGCGTCGCCGGCCCGTTCCAACGACATCCCGCCCGCTCGCCCCGCCGCGCGGAGGGTTGGCCGTGCTGACGCGCAGGGCGAGCTTTGCCCCGCTGGCCGCTCTCGCGGGCGGCATCGCCCTGCCCGGGACGGCGCAGGCCGACCGCCCGGCTGCCGCGCCGCCAGCCGCCGCGGCATTGCTCCCCGAGCGCTACGACGAACCGCTCGGCATCGGGCTGGAAGGCTGGCCCTACCCAGCGCCCGTGCGCTGGTACAACTGCAGCGCCGCCGGGCAGGCGCTGCGCATGGCCTACATGGACGTTGCCCCCACCGGCCCGGCGCGCAACCGCACCGTCGTGCTGATGCACGCCAAGAACTTCGATTCCTCGTATTGGGCCGGTCCGATCCGCGACCTCAGCGGCGCCGGCTACCGGGTGATCGTGCCCGACCAGATCGGCTTCCACAAATCGGCCAAGCCCGACCTCGCCTATTCCCTCGACATGCTGGCCGAGCTGACGGTCAACCTGCTCGCCGCCCAGCAGATCAACCGCTTCGCCCTGATCGGCCATTCCACCGGCGGCCTGCTCGCCGTGCGCCTCGCCGCCGCCTACGCCGAGAAGATCGAGCACCTGATCCTGGAAGACCCGATCGGCCTGATCGACTACCACCGCTTCGTGCCCGCGCAGTCGCTCGACACGCTGGTCGCGGCCGAGCGCCGGCGCACCCTGACGAGCACCCGCGCCTTTCTCCGCAGCTTCTTCCCCGTGCTGCCGGCCGCCGACATGGAGCCCTTCGTGGAATGGCGCATGCGGATCGCGCTGAGCGGCGAATACGAGCGCTTCTGCAGGGCGTCGGCGCTCACTTACCAGATGATCTACCGCGAGCCGGTCCGCGACCAGATCGACGACATCAAGGCGCCGACGCTGATGATCGTTGGGGAAAAGGACCAGTCGGCGCCGCTCCGGCACTACGCCGCTCCCGACGCCGCCTCGCGGATGCCGAGCCTCCCGGCCGCCGCCGCCGAGGCGGTGAGGGCGCTGCGAAGGGGCAGCCTGCTTCAGGTTCCTGGCGTCGGCCACGTGCCGCACCTCGAAGCGCCCGACGTGTTCCGCAAGGCGGCGCTCGACTTCCTGGCCACGCCGAAATCCTGAAGCGGCCGGCGATCCGCGTCGAGGGCGCGAAGGAGAAAAGGCTGATGGTATCTTCCTTCGACCACGAGACCGGCCCCGACGACGTCGACCGCCGGCATCTTCTCGCCCTCGCGCCGCTGCTGACCGCGCTGCCGCAGATCCTCGCCGGCGCCGCGCTGGCCGCGCCCGATCCGGCCAAGACGATCGTCGTGCCCTCTGGCAAGATCGACTTCAAGCCGCACCTCGACGGGCCGCCGCGCAGCGTCGAAAGCGCGGAACTGTTCTCATCCTCGTCGAAGCGGGGCCTCTACTACAACCTGACCAAGTGGTATCCCGGCTACATGAGCGCCCCGCACTGGTACGAGACCGACCGGCTCTGCGTGGTGGTGTCGGGTACGTGGTGGGTGACGAGCGGCGACCTTTTCGACCCATCCGCGACCGTCGCCGCCCCAACCGGCAGCTTCGTGCGCCGGATCGCCCGCACCACGCACTATGACGGCGTGCGGGCCGACGGCAGCGAACCGGCCGTGATCGCCATCTGCGGCATCGGACCGATCACCCTGCATCCGGTCGATCCCTCGCAGCCGCTCGTTCGCAAGGTGTAAAGCGGCGCCCGCGGTGGTTAAGGAACAGTTAAGCCGAGCCTTGGCCAAAGATTGACAAGCTTAACGATCTTCGCCTGTGGACACGGCGAAGACGGCGATGGACGGACTCGCCCGAATTGGCGAGTCTGTCGGCATCGAAAGAGGCGGTGCCCGCTTTGCCAGACTCCTCGGTTGATCGGGCCCATCCAAGTGTGATTCATGCGTGGCGCGGGCCGGCGGGCCCGCGTCTCGACCCAACTCGCGATCCCCGCCGCTCCGACGAACGGCCTGTCGACTGGACGTCCGCTCTCTTCCATCCGGCGCCGCGCGGGCCATTTCCCGCTCCGCGCGCCCGCACCGAAGGCCTTTGAATGTCGCTCTCGCCCATCGAAGCCGACGTGACCCGCACCGAGAACCCGGTCGATGCCATCGAGCGCCTCGCCGCCACCAACGACTGGTCGTTCGACCGGGACGACGAGGACGAGATCTCGATCTCGGTCGCCGGCGGCTGGACTGACTATTCGGTCGCCTTCACCTGGCTCGGCGACATGGAGGCGCTGCACGTCGCCTGCGCCTTCGACCTCAAGGTGCCGCAAGCGCGCAAGGCCGACGTGCTGTCGCTGGTGACGCTGGTCAACGAGCAGATGTGGGTCGGGCATTTCGACATCTGGCCCTCAGACGGCGTCATCATGTTCCGTCACGCCATGCTGCTGACCGGCGGCGCGGAGTTGAACGGCCGGCAGTGCGAATCCGTGCTGACCACGGCGGTGATGGCCTGCGAACGATACTCCCAGGCCTTCCAGTTCGTGGTGTGGGCCGGCAAGACCGGCCCGGAAGCGCTGGAAACGGCGATGATCGAGACGCGCGGCGAGGCGTGAGCGCGCCGGCCGATCCCGGCGGGGGCTGGCCGCGCT
>CAXTMA010000045.1:0-20075 GCA_964245015.1 uncultured Beijerinckiaceae bacterium
GACCATCGCCTCCGTGCCAACCGACAGCGGCGTCAAGGCCGCCGCCTGACACCCTTGCCACCGAACGTCCTCAGGTGGGCCTTCGAGCCCGCCTGAGCCGTCATCCGGTGGGGTGAACCCTGACGAACCGCCGTCAGATCGCTTCGGGGCCGACCTCGCCGGTGCGGATGCGGACGGCGCCCTCGACGGCGGACACGAAGATCTTGCCGTCGCCGATGCGCCCGGTCTGCGCCGCCTTGCGGATCGCCTCGACCGCCGCCTCCATCGCATCGTCGTTGAGCACGACCTCGATCTTCACCTTGGGCAGGAAATCGACGACGTACTCCGCGCCGCGGTAGAGTTCCGTGTGGCCCTTCTGCCGTCCGAAGCCCTTGGCTTCCAGCACCGTGATCCCGGCCACGCCGGCCTCGTGCAGCGCTTCCTTCACTTCATCGAGCTTGAACGGCTTGATGATGGCCTCGATCTTTTTCATGACTGCCCGCTCTCCACCGCCCGCGACATGCCTTTGAGCTAGGCATTTTGGTCTGCCGTTAGCACCACCCATGCCATGGATCGACCCATCGGTTGCCTGATCGGTCGTTCGCAACGAAACGGCTCACCGCGAAGACGTCTTGCCGCTTTTTGTCGGGCCGGTCTCCACGGGCAGATCCGAGCGGCCGCCCCACTCGGCCCAGGATCCATCGTAAAGGGCCGCCTCGGGAACGCCCAACCGGTAGAGGCCGAGCAGAAGCACGGCCGCCGACACGCCGGAGCCGCAACTGGCGATGATCGGCTCATTCGTCGCAACCCCGGCCTCGCCGAAGCGGCGGGCGATCTCGGCTGGCAAGCGCAGGCGTCCGGCGTCATCGACGAGATGGCGCCAGGGCAGGTTGCAGGCGCCGGGGATGTGGCCGGCGCGCAGCCCCGGGCGGGGTTCGGGCACCGAGCCGGCGAAGCGCGGCGCGGCGCGGGCATCGACGATCTGCGCGGTCCCGGCGCGGCTCGCGGCAAGCACCGCCTCCGCCGCCACCACGCTTCTGCCCTCGAAGCGCGCCTCGAAGCGGCGAGGTGAACGCTGCGATGGACCCTGCTCCAATGGCAGGCCGGCGGCGCGCCACGCCGCCAAACCGCCGTCAAGAATGCGGACCTCGCGCGCGCCATAGTGCCGGAACATCCACCACGCCCGCGCGCCGCCGAGAAGGTCGGTGGCGTCGTAGATCACCACGCGATCACGGTCGCCGATCCCGAGTTCGCCGACGAGGCGCCCGAAGGTTTTCGCATCGGGAAGCATGTGTGGCAGAGCATTGTCGCCGTCGGCCACGGCATCGACGTCGAAGCGGGTCGCGCCGGGGATGTGCGCCTCGCGAAAAAGGGCGGCCGCGTCCTTGCCCTCATCGGGCAGGAAGAAGCTCGCCTCGACCGGGACAACGTCGGGCCGGTCGAGGTTGGCGGCGACCCAAGCCGGCGTCACGAATACGTCGTCTGCCGCCATGGGCCTCTCCCTCGCTCCGATCGCCTTCTCGACGGCTCAATCTTTCGCGAGAGGCCCGTTACACGTAGCCGGGATCGATGCACGGCGAACGGCCGAGCCAACGCGGGACCGGCAGCTTCTTTTCGCGTAGGAAATCGGGGTTGAACAGCTTCGACTGGTAGCGCGCGCCGGAATCGCACAGGATCGTCACCACCGTATGGCCGGGTCCGAGATGCCGGGCGAGGTGCATCGCCCCGGCGATGTTGATTCCCGAGGACCCGCCCAGCAGCAGCCCTTCGTGCTCGGTGAGGTCGAAGACGATCGGGAGAGCCTCGGCGTCGCTGACGCGAAAGGCCATGTCGATGGGCGCGCCTTCGAGGTTGGCCGTCACCCGGCCCTGGCCGATGCCTTCCGTGATCGAATTGCCTTGCGAACGGAGCTGGCCGTTGGCGATCCAGTCGTAGAGCGCCGAACCTTCGGGGTCGGTGAGGGCGATGGCGACCTGGGGGTTCTTCTCCTTGAGGGCGAGGGCGACGCCGGCCAGCGTGCCGCCGGTGCCGACCGCGCAGGTGAAGCCGTCCACCTTGCCGCCGGTCTGGTCCCAGATCTCCTGGCCGGTCGTCCAGCGATGGCCGTCGCGGTTGGCCAGGTTGTCGAACTGGTTGGCCCAGACCGCACCGTCCGGCATCTCGGTGGCAAGGCGCGCGGCGAGACGGCCCGACAGCTTCACGTAGTTGTTGGGATTGCGGTAGGGAACGGCCGGCACCTCGATCAACTCCGCCCCCTGCAGGCGCAGCATGTCCTTCTTTTCCCGGCTCTGCGTTTCCGGGATCACGATCACCGTCTTGAAGCCGAGCGCATTGGCGACCAGCGCCAGCCCGATGCCGGTGTTGCCGGCCGTGCCTTCCACCACGGTGCCGCCCGGCTTCAGCTCGCCGCGCCGCACCGCGTCCTCGATGATGAACAGGCCGGCGCGGTCCTTGACCGAGCCGCCGGGGTTCATGAACTCGGCCTTGCCCAGGATTTCGCAACCCGTCGCCTCCGAGGCATGACGAAGCCTGATCAGCGGCGTATGACCGATGGCGTCGAGAACGGATTGCACGGCCGACCTTCCTTGAATGACCCACCATCCCGAGATGGCAGGATAGCTCGGAATCAGGTTCAGACATAGTTCGCCGGAAGCGACGAGGGTTCCGTCGCCGGAGCGTCGCGGGAGATGCAGTGCCGACCTATCGTGCCGGACCAGCCGACGGCGTCGCCTGGGTCACGGGGGCCAGCGCCGGTCTCGGTCGCGCCCTCGCCCTGCGGCTCGCGGCAGCGGGCTTCCGCGTCGCCGCCACGGCCCGCCGGCACGACGCCCTTGCCGACCTCGCAACCGCCGGCAAGGGCCGCATCACGGCCTATCCCGGCGACGTCACCGACCCCCGCGCGATGAACGACGTCGTCGCTGCGATCGAAGGGCAGCTCGGCCCCCTGGCGCTGGCAATCCTCAACGCCGGCGTCTACGACGCCGCCGAGCACGGTCCGTTCGATGCGGCGGTCGCGTGGCGCACGGTTACGGTGAACCTCGGCGGGGTGATCTTCTGCCTCGAACCCGTTCTCGCGGCGATGACGTCTCGCGGGCGCGGCCAGATCGCCGTCACGGCATCGCTCGCCGGCTACGGCGGCATTCCGGGATCAGCCGCCTACGGCGCCTCGAAGGCCGCCCTCATCAACCTCGTGGAGGCGCTGCGTCTCGCCCATGCCGGTGACGGACTCACCGTGCAGATCATCAATCCGGGCTTCGTGGACACGGCGATGACGGCCGGCCACGACTATCCCATGCCGATGATGCACAGCGCGGATGCGGCCGCCGCCCGCATCCTGGCCGGCTTGGGCAGCGGCGGTTTCGAGATCACCTTTCCGCGCCGACTCGCCTGGACGATGAAGGCGGCGGGCCTGCTACCCTATCGGCTCTGGCTGCCGCTGATGGCACGGGCGACGCGGCGCGCGACCATTTCGCGACAGCGCGGGCCGTCCGACTGATTGCCGCAGTTCGATCGCGTCGCGGCGGCCACTCGCGTCACGGTGGCCGACAGACTCCGCCTAAGCAGGTTCGCGTTGGCAGGCCAACGCTTACCTGCTTAGTCCTTTGCCATGCCGCAGGTTTGAATCGCAAAACCGCGGGGCACTTTTGCGAAACCTTCTTAGAGCCGACTGATCGGCGGCTGGCGGAAGGCGGTCGGAAACGCGCCGACGATGCGCTCGGCATAGGACGGCAGCGGCGGCATCTCGCGCGCCGCGGCGAGGATCGTATCAGGCGCTTCTTCGAGATAGGCGAAGAGTTCGGCAGCCTCGCCGGCGATTTCCGCCGCGTGGGCGTCGGTTTGCATCGGCTTGCGCAGGCGGATGCGGCTACGGCCGAGGTTATGGATGAGGCGCGCCAGCTCCGCCTTCTTCTCGTCGTCCTTGACCGGCACCCTGCCCATCGCCATTCGAAGCGCAGTCGCGAGCACGCAAACCTCTTCCGGCTCGAAAACAGCCGCCGCCGAAGTCATCGCATCGCGCATGTTCTTCCCCGCTCCAAAGATGAACAACGGCTAAACAGGCTAAAGCGTTGCACCCCGGCGAGTCCAGTCGAATCCTCGTGCCTGCCGCCGTCCGTACCGCCCCCATTTTGCTGCGCTGCAACAAGACTACTGCGGATTTTCCAGACTGAAGGTGTCGGAGCCCTCGTCATAGGCGAAGAGTTCGCCGTACCGCCCCCAGTTGACCACGCTCTTCAGGGTGCGCTGGGCGTATTCGTCCGACATGTGGTCTTCCAGTTCCTCCAGGAAGCGGGACGAGCGCGCGGCGTGCGACGGACGCTCGTCGAGGACCATGCGGATGCGGGCGGCGAGCGGGACATAGGTGACGAGGTGGTCGCCGAACAGTCGCTTGCGGGCATCGGTCTCCATGTCCGCGAAGCGGGTGCCGGCCGCCGTCAGCCGGATCACCCCGTCGGCGATTTCGGCGAAGCGCATGAGCTGCAGCGTTTCGGCGACGGGGAACAGGTCGTCGATCTCCATCTGCAGGCTGTCGGCGAGCTGCGGCATGCCGGCCCGGCCGCCGTAGGGCTGGGCGGCGATCTCCTCGATCATGCCGGAGATGGTGTTGGTCGACACGCGCGGCAGGGCCATGCCGAAGCCGAGGCCGGGGAAGGTGCCGTCGCGCCCGGGCGTGACCGGCGCCGGCCGCTTGGTCATCAGGGCATAGATCTTGTCCACGAGCTGGCGGAAGGCCGGATCGAGGCGGTTGCGCGGGTGCTGAAGGGCGACGGCGATCTCGGCGGCGATGCGACCGGGGTTGGAGGACAGCACCACGATGCGGTCGCACATCAGTACCGCTTCCTCGATGTTGTGGGTCACCATCAGGATCGACTTGATCGGCATCCGGCCTTCCACCCACAGGTCGAGCAGATCGGTGCGCAGCGTTTCCGCCGTCAGCACGTCGAGCGCCGAGAACGGCTCGTCCATCAGCAGGATGCGCGGGTTGACGACGAGGGCGCGGGCGAAGCCGACGCGCTGGCGCATGCCGCCCGACAGCTCCTTGGGGAAGGCCGATTCGTAGCCGTCGAGGCCGATCAGGTCGATGGCGGCGAGCGCGCGCTTGCGCGCTTCCGCCTCGCCGACGCCCTTCGCGCGCAGGCCGAGTTCGACGTTGCCGAGCACGGTCAGCCAGGGAAACAGGGCGAAGCTTTGGAACACCATCGCCACGCCCTCGACCGGGCCGGAGACCGGCGCGTTGGCGTAGCGCACGCGTCCCTCGCTTGGAACCGCGAGCCCGGCCACGATGCGCAGCAGCGAGGACTTGCCGCAGCCCGAACGGCCGAGCAGGCCGACGATCTCGCGCTCGCGCAGCTTCAGCGAAACGTGGTCGAGCACCACCGGACCGATCTCGCCCGAGCCGGTGCGATAGCGCTGCACCACGTCGTCGACTTCGAGCAGCAGATCGGACGCCTGCAGCATGGCTTGCCCTTCAGGCGAGGTGGAGGCGCCGTTCGGCCAAGCCGAACAGCGGCCGCCACAGCAGGCGGTTGAACAGGGTCACCACGACGCTCATCACCGCGACGCCGAGCACAATCTTGTGGTAGTCGCCCTTCTCGGTGGCGATGGCGATGTAGGAGCCGATCCCCTGCGCCACTTCCGTCTTGTCGCCGGCCTTGACGTATTCGGCGACGATGGCGGCGTTCCACGATCCGCCCGAGGCGGTCAGCGCCCCGGTCATGTAATAGGGGAAGATGCCCGGCAGCATCACCTTGAACCACCAGTGCCAGCCGCGGACATGGAAGCTCTTGGCCGCTTCGCGCAGGTCGTTGGGATAGGCCTGCGCGCCGGCGATCACGTTGAACAGGATGTACCACTGGGTGCCGAAGACGATCAGCAGGCTCAGCCACAGGTTGGGGTTGAGCGAGAAGGCGACGAGCAGCAGCACGGCGAGCGGAAACACCACGTTGGCCGGAAACGCGGCCAGGAACTGCGCCAGCGGCTGGATGGCGCTGGCGAGCTTGGGGCGAAGCCCGATCCAGACACCGACCGGAACCCAGATCAGCGAGGCCAGCACGATCATCACGAAGACCCGCAGCATGGTGTAGACCGTCAGCACCAGCGCATGCCCGACTTCGGGCCAGGCAACGGACGCGGCGAGGTAGCTGGACACGCTCCAGGCGCAGGCGGCGGCCCCAAGGGCGAGAACGCCATTGAAGGCGAGATCGCCGGCGCGGGAGCCTTCGCCCGCCGGCGCGGCGGCGCTTCTCGCGAAGAAGTGCGCGCGCAGCTGCATCAGCGCCATCCGCTGGAACGCCTGCGCCGGCACCATCGCGAGGGGCCGCAGCCAGCGCGTGCGGGCGAGAGCGTCCACGACCCAGGACCGCTCGACCTGCTGGCTGGCGACGAGCTCGACGCGGAATCGCTCGGAGAACGCGACGAGCGGGCGAAACAACAGCTGATCGTAGGCGAGGATCACCACCGCCATGGTGAGCACCGCCGCCAGGATCGCGCCGTAGGCCGAGCGCGAATTGGCGAGATCGATGTAGGAGCCGATGCCGGGAAGCTTGGTCGAGTTGTTCCCCACGGTGATCGCCTCGGCGGCGACGACGAAGAACCAGCCCCCCGACATGGACATCATCATGTTCCAAACGAGGGCGGGCAGGGCGAAGGGTGTTTCCAGCTGCCAGAAGCGTTGCCACGACGTCAGGTGGAAGCCGGCCGTCACCTCCGCCAGATCGGCCGGCACCGAGCGCAGCGACTGGTAGAAGGAGAAAGCCATGTTCCAGGCCTGGCTGGTGAAGATGGCGAAGATCGCCGCCGCTTCGTAGCCGGCGACCGAGCCGGGGAAGAGGTTGACGAAGAACACGACGAGAAAGGCGAGGAAGCCGAGGATCGGCACCGATTGCAGGACGTCGAGCAGCGGGATCAGAACCGTTTCCGCCCGCCGGCTTTTTGCCGCAACGGTTGCGTAGGTGAACGTGAAGACGAGCGAGAAGAACAGGGCGATGAACATCCGCAGCGTCGTGCGCAGCGCGTAGTAGGGCAGGTAGATGATGCCGAGGTGGATGTCGGTCGCGCCGGGCGCCTGCAGCGGCTGGATCGCCCCCCGGCTCGCGTGCAACACGCCCACGAGCAGGGCGAAGATCACCACCAGGGCGAACAGGTCGTACTGGTTGGGAAGCACCTTGCGGCCCAGCGACGTGAACGCGACGAATTTCGGCATGGCTTGTCCCGGTTCGGCGGCGCGCTTCTCCAATCACGGCTATCCATGACAGGCAAGCAACGGCGGAGCACAGGGCTCACCCATTCGATGCCGGCTCCGGCAAGGTTCGGGGCGACGGCGGGACGGGAGGCGCGTTGAGGGATCAAGCCTGGCCCAAGGTGGCTGCACTGGCTCACCGGGCTGTCGCGCGCCTGCGCACGCGCACGCTGCGGCCCTTCAGAACGGGCGCCGACGTTCTCAACCGCTACGTCGGCGATGCACCCTCGCTGCAGAACGCGATCGACGCGATCCCCGGATGGACCGGCGCCATGCCGGGTGAAACGGGCCTGCGGGCCGGCACGGCCGCGCTGCACGCCGACAACCGCATCGACTGGCTGCTGAGGAACTGCTTCGACATCGCCGGCAAGACGGCACTCGAACTGGGACCGCTCGAAGGCTTCCACACCTACATGCTGGAGCGGGCCGGCGTCGCCTCGGTCGACGCCATCGAGGCCAATGCCCTCGCCTTCATGCGCTGCCTCATCACCAAGGAAGCGTTGAAGCTCAGCCGCGCCAGCTTCTATCTCGGCGACTTCATGAAGTGGTTGGAACGCATGCCGAAGCGGTACGACCTCGTCGTCGCCTCAGGGGTGCTGTACCATTCGGATGACCCCGTCCGCCTCCTCGAACTCATCGGCAGAACGGCCGATGCGGTCTTCCTTTGGACGCATGTCTTCGACGAGACGGCGATGCCGCCCGGCGACAAGCGCCGCTTTCCCTTTTCGGAGGCGGTCGAGGTCAGGCAGTCCCACGGCGTCCCCGTGCGCCTCTACGAGCGCAGCTACTTCAGCTCCTGGCGCAACCCGTCCTTCTGCGGCGGCCTGCAGGACCGTCATTTCTGGGTCGACCGGGCCGATCTCCTGAAGCTGCTCGCGGCGATGGGGTACAACCGCCTGCTGATCGCGGACGACCAGCCCGACCACATCTACGGGCCGAGCTTCTCGGTGTTCGGCCAGCGCGTCGCGCAAGGCACCGACCCGACCGGGGCGACGGGTCGTGGCATCACGGACACGGCCGCCCCCGCTATGGCGGAAGAGGTCCGTCCGCAATGAGGTCGCCCTTGCCGATCCCGCAATGGCTGGCAGGATATCGGGCGATCGAAGCGCGCGAGCCGCCCGTTAACGGGGCGTTGGCGGATCGAGGATACTTTGCTCGAATGAGTTTCCGAGTTCCTTCCCTTCGCCTGCCACGGCTCGCCGCGGCCGTGGCGTTCCTGATCGTGGCCGGTTGCGCCGGCAATCCCAACGACAGCTCCTCGCCGCTGGCGAGCAGCTTCGCGATCCAGGGCGTCGACGTGTCGAAGTACCAGGGCGACGTCGACTGGCAGGCGGTGGCTGGCTCCGGCATGCGCTTCGCCTGGATCAAGGCGACCGAAGGCGGCGACTACCTCGACGAGAAGTTCCGGCAGAACTGGGAGCTGTCGCGCGCCGCCGGCATCACCCGCGGCGCCTACCACTTCGTGTACTGGTGCCGCTCGGCGCAGCAGCAGGCGGCGTGGTTCGTGGCCAACGTCCCCAACGATCCCTCGGCCCTGCCGCCGGTTCTCGACGTGGAATGGAACCCGCAGTCCCGGTCGTGCCCGCGCAAGCTCCCGCGCGCGGAGGCTCTGGCCGACATGCGCATCATCCTGGAGGGCATGGAGCGCGCCTACGGCAAGCGCCCGGTCATCTACACCTCCGTCGATTTCCACCGCGACGTGCTGGAAGGCGAAATGCAGGACTATCCGATCTGGGTGCGCAGCGTGAAATACCACCCGAGCGTCAAGTATGGCGACCGGCGCTGGCATTTCTGGCAGCACACGGCGACCGGGCAGATCCCGGGCATCCGCGGCTACGTCGACCGCAACTGCTTCTACGGATCGGAGAACGACTGGCAGACGTGGCTCAGCCGCCAGAACCAGAGCTGACAGGCAGCCGACCCTGACCGATTGCCTCCCGGAGGCGGCCATCCTACAAGCGGCCGGTTCCCGGATCCCGCCATGCCCGCGCTTCTGGCCGCCTTCGTCTTCGCCTACCTCGTCGGATCGTTCCCCTCCGGCGTGGTGATCGCCCGCCTTGCCGGCGCCGCCGACCCGCGCGGCATCGGCTCGGGAAACATCGGCGCCACCAACGTCCTGCGCACGGGACGCCGCGACCTTGCCGCCCTGACGCTGCTCGCCGACGCCTTCAAGGGCACGCTCGCCGTGCTCGTCGTTTCGAGCCTCGCCGCCCGCACCGCCGGGACGCAGCTGCCGGCCTTCGCGGCGATGGCGGCGTGCGGCGCCTTTCTCGGACACCTGTTCCCGGTGTTTCTCGGCTTTCGCGGCGGCAAGGGCGTGGCGACCTATCTCGGCTGCCTGCTCGGTCTGGCGTGGCCGGCGGCGATCGCCTTCGCCGCCATTTGGCTGATCGTCGCCGTGTCCACGCGCTATTCCAGCGCCGCCGCCCTCGCCGCCAGCGCGGCGACGCCGCTCGTCCTCCTGCTGCTGGACCGGCCGAACAGCGCGGCGCTGTTCGCCCTGCTCGGCGCCGTTCTTTGGCTCAAGCACGGCGCCAACCTCGGCCGGCTGCTCGCCGGCACCGAGAGCAAGATCGGGCGCAGCCACGCCGCGGGGAAGGGTCATGAGAGCGGAATGGCGTGAGCGAGCCCGCGCCGCCGCAAGCGTTCAGCCCGGCCACACGCTTCGCCTGGCTGCGGCTGTGGCGCTCGGAGAACGTCGGACCCCGTACCTTTCAGACGCTGCTGTCTCGCTTCGGCTCGGCGGAGGCGGCGCTTGAGGCCCTGCCGCAGCTCGCCCGAGTCAGCGGTCGCGCGATCGCGGTAGCCTCGCGCGAGGAGATCGAGCGCGAGCTGGCAACGGCGGAGCGATACGGCGCCGTCTTCCTATGCCGCGACGAGCCGACCTATCCCGCCCGGCTGCGTGAGATCGACAGCCCGCCGGCGGTGATCGCGGTGCGCGGGAGGGCAGCCATCCTGGCGAGGCCGGCGGTCGCGATCGTGGGCTCGCGCAACGCGTCGGCGGCCGGCCTTGCCTTCGCCGAACGGCTCGCCCGTGCGCTGGCCCAGGCCGGTTACGTCATCGTGTCGGGCTTCGCCAGGGGTATCGATGCGCGGGCGCACCGGGGGAGCCTTGCTTCGGGCACGGTGGCGGTGCTGGCCGGCGGGCATGACCGCCTGTACCCGGCCGATCAGGCGCCCTTGATGGACAAGCTGCTGGAAGACGGCGCGGCGATCAGCGAGATGCCGTTCGGCTGGGACGCGCGCGGCCGCGACTTCCCTCGGCGCAACCGCCTCGTTTCCGGCCTGTCGCTCGGCACGGTGGTGGTCGAGGCGGCCCGCCGCTCGGGCTCGCTGATCACCGCCCGCTTCGCCGCCGACCAGGGGCGCGAAGTGTTCGCCGTTCCGGGATCACCCCTCGATCCGCGCTCGGAAGGGACCAACGACCTGATCCGCGACGGCGCCACCTTTTGCGCCGAGCCCGACGACGTGATCCGCGCGCTGGCCGACCAGACCGGCCGCCACGCGCCCGATCGCTTCGCCGACATGCCCGACCGCGACGCGGCGCCGCTCTGGGACGAGCTGGACTTTTCCGGGCAAGCGCCTTTGGCCCTGCAAGAACCTGCTGCCATCCAAACCCCTGCAACGCGGCAAGGGTCGGCGGCCCCGACCCGTCGTCCCGACCTCTTCGCGTCCGACGAACTGCCGGCCGGCACCCCGCTCGAACGCGTGGCGGCGGCGCTCAGCCCGGCGCCGATCAGCATCGACGAACTCGCCCGCGCGATCGACCTGCCGGTCAGACAGGTCCGCGGCGCGCTGCTCGAACTGGAACTCGCCGGCCGCATCGAGCGGCACGGCGGCGGCCTCGTTTCGCTGCTTACGCGGTGACCGGCGCTGCCGTTCCAGGCGCCGCGTCAGTGTCGGCGGGTTCGGCCGCCTCCGGCGCAAGGTCGTCGACGGCGGCTCCCTCGCTCGACGCGCGATCGAGGTCGCCAAAGGAGCCGAGCGGGAAGCGCAGCACGGCTTTCACCACCTCGCCCGAGGCGGCAAGAGCATCGCCGACGTGCTCGAAGGGAAAGAAGTCGATGAGCCGTTCGACCGGAAGCGCGCCGGCGGCGTGGAGTGCGACGAGGCGCGGCACGAGGGCTGACGGATCGAGGCCCGTGTCGGCCGATGTCGCGCGGCCGGACGGGTCGGACGCCACCGAAACGCAGATGCCGTCCGTCCCGGCGCAGGCGAGGCAGGCGCGCAGCGCCGACACGGTGCCGACCGCATCCAGGGCGAGGCGCACCCGGCCGCCCAGGCTCGCGACCACGGCCGCCAGCCCGTTGTCGTCGGGGACGACATGGGTGGCGCCGACCTCCAGCGCCAATCTGCCGCGCGCCTCGTCGGGCTCGGCGAGGATGATCGTGCCCGCGCCCAACGCCTTCGCCGTCAGGCAGCCAGCCAGACCGACGATCCCGGCGCCGGCGATCACCACCGCATCCGCCTCGTCAAGCGTTCCTTCAAGCGTTTCCCGGCGTAGAACGGGACCGGCGCCGCGCAGGAACTCGCCGGCAAACACGGCCGCGATTTCCAGCGCCACATCGTTGCCGACGACGATGGCATCGCCGGCGCGGCAGATCAGGTGCGTCGCGAAGGAGGACTGGCCGAAGAAGAAGCCGCCGACGGCTCCGCAGGGCGAGGTGCCGTCGCCGCGTCGCCCGGACAGGTTCAACTCGGCGAAGCGCTCGCAGTGGCGGGGGTCGCCGGCCGCGCAGGCCGAACACGAGCGGCAGGCGGCATAGGCGACGAGAACGGCGGACCCGGCCGCCGGGACGGCAACCCCCGGCCCGACCCGCTCCACGATGCCGGCTGCTTCCGACCCCGGCACGAAGGGCAGCGGCATCGGCGAGGTGCCGGCGAGCGCGTCGAGGTCATGTCGGGCGACGCCCGCCGCGGCGAGGCGAACCAGGATCTCGCCCTCGCGCGGCTCGTCGACATCCAGCCCCTCGATCCGCGCGGGCTGACCGGCGGTTCGCACGACGACGGCTTTGACTCTCATGCGACCTCACGGCAGCGGCGCCGGCGTCAGGGGCTCCGATGAAGCCTCTCGTCGGCCAAGGCATAAGGCCCGATGACCTAGACCGCCATCACCGGCGGCTCGGGGGCGACCAGGATGCCGGCGCGGGCGACGTCGGCGTCGGACTGGCGCGGCCGGGCCGGGTCGAGGCCGGCATCGATCTCGGCGATGCGACGCTCCATGTCGGCGATCACGAACTTCGAAAAGCGGCCGACGTGCAGGTACATGATGACGTTCATCATCACGAACTCGACCGCGCGGGGATTGCGGGTCAGGGCGAAGAACATGAAGCGCCAGAACGGCAGCAGCATGGACGGGCGGTGAAGCGTGATCTCAACCGCGGCCTTGGCGAAGACGCGCAGGTTGCGCGCCCAATGGCGCACGTCGAGCTTGACGTCGAGCTTGGGCCGGCGCAGCGCCGCGGTGACGCGGGTCAGCCGGCCGAAGAAGGCTTTCGGCGAGTTGATGCGCTCCAGCACGGCCTTGTAATCGCTGAGGATGTCGCGCCGCGGCCGCAGCGTCTGGAAGTTGAGGCCGGTGGTGCACTGGTCGCCGCTGCCTTCGGGCGCCTGCGACCAGCCGTCCAGCGTGCGGCCTTCCTTTTCCAACCGGCGCGAAAGCTGGGTGTTGGGCAAGGCGGTCAGCAGGCCGAGCATGGCGATGGGAATGCCGGTCGACTCGATCGTCTGGATCATGTCGTTGGCGACGCGTTCCTTTTCCGTATCGAAGCCGACGATGAAGCCGGCGATGGCGAACATGCCGGCGCCGTAGATCCGGGCGACGCTGTCGGCGATGGACCGCCGCGTGTTCTGCTTCTTCTGCATCGACACCAGGGTGGCGGTGTCGCCGCTCTCGATGCCGATGAAGACGACGAAGAAGTTGGCGTCGCGCATCATGAACAGCAGGTCCTCGTCGTCGGCGAGGTTCAGCGAGGCTTCTGTGGAGAACATGAAGGGGTAGCCGCGCTTGCGCTGCCATTCCTTCAGCTCGGGCAGGAAGCGCTTCAGCGCCTTCTTGTTGCCGATCAGGTTGTCGTCGACGAAATCGACGTGCCCGCGGTGGCCGAGTTCCAGCAGGCGGTCCAGTTCGGCGAGGATCTGCGCGTTGGTCTTGGTGCGCGGCACCCGGCCGTACAGCTCGATGATGTCGCAGAACTCGCAATTGAACGGGCAGCCGCGCGAGAACTGAACCCCGATGAAGAGGTAGTTCGAGAAGTCGATCAGGTCCCAGCGCGGCACCGGCGTCCTGGTGACGTCGGCCTGGAACTTGGGACCCTCGAAGCGCCCGGATCGCTGGCCCCCGCGCCAAGCCGACACGAAATCGTCGATGATGCCTTCCACCTCGCCCAGCACGCGAAAGTCGGCGCGCTCGTAGAGGTCGGGGCGGGACGTGGCGTCGGGGCCGCCGACGCAGACCGGCACCCCCACGCGACGGCAGTGCTCGATCACCTCCAGCGCATGGTCGGACTGCGGCAGCATGCCGCCGGTCATCACCAGGTCGGCCCAGGCGAGATCCCCATCGGCGAGCGTGGATATGTTGCAGTTGATTAGGCGGATGTCCCAGCTCTGCGGCACCATCGCCGCCACCGTCAGCAGGCCGAGCGGGGGCGAGGGCGCCTTGGCCCCGGCCACTTCGCAGCTGTCCTTCAAGGCCCAGAACGAGTTGGGATTGAAACGCGGAAACACCAGCAGCAGGCGCGTGGGACGGGGTCCCGCCTCGTCGAAAGCGGTGGTGGGGGTCGAACGGGGGACGCTGATGTGCTGGTTCATGTCCCCCGACCATAAAGGAAGCCGGCGAGACGCGATACGGCTATTACCGCTACCTTTTCAGCCCCGCCCGCGATAGGTCGGCACGCCCTGCTCGGGAAGCCACAGGTTTCCCGGCGGCGCGCCGGTTTGCCAGAACACGTCGATGGGAATACCGCCGCGCGGATACCAGTAGCCGCCGATCCGCAGCCATCGCGGCGCGAGCAAGGCGACCAGCGTCTTGCCGATGCCAACCGTGCAGTCCTCGTGGAAGGCGCCGTGGTTGCGAAAGGCGCCGAGGTGGAGCTTCAGCGACTTCGACTCGACCAGCCAGTCGCCGGGAACGTAATCGATCACCAGGTGCGCGAAGTCGGGCTGGCCGGTCACCGGGCACAGCGAGGTGAACTCGGGCGCGGTGAAGCGGGCGAGGTAGTCGACATCGGGGTGCGGGTTGGGCACCCGATCGAGCCGTGCCTCGCCGGGCGAGGACGGAACGGGCACCTGCCGGCCCAGCAGGCCGGGATCGGGAGATCGTGCGGGCATCGCCTGGAGATTTCGCACGGCCCGGAGCCGGGAACAACCCGCGCGACGTCGCTACCGCAGGCCGAGATCGTTCGGCTCGGTCCGCGCCGCCTGCCATTTGCGCTGGAGAAGAGCCCTCGTGGCGGACACGCGCGCCTGCTGCGCCGCCCAGAAATCCCCGCTCGACATGCGCGCGCCGGGCGGCGGTGCGGCGAAAACGGGCAGCGCAACCGGGGCGGCCACGATCGGGATGGGGGCGGCATCGTCGAAGCGCCTGGCCTGGCGCTGCTGCAACCGGCTGCAATCGAGCGCATTCAAGGCCGACAGGGCGGTTTCGCCGACCTGATGGGCCCGGTTCTTGCTCACGGCGTCGCAGGGCAGCGCGGCCGTCCGGCGCCAGACCAGCCCGAAACTGCTGACCTTCGCGTTCACGTTGGCATCGTCGGAGGCGAGATGCCAATGCTCGCCGAAGATGTCGGTCAGCGAGGCCGTGCCCGACCAGATCCTGAAGAGGGCGGGAACGAACGGCCCGTCGAGGCGGGTCGGATCATGGATCGGCTCGATGCGATTGATGGCGTCCTGCAGTTCGGGCGTCACGGGTTCGCCGCGTTCGCTTTGCGAAAGGGTCCGCTCGGTCAGCGGCAGGCTGAGCGAGGCCAGAACCAGGGCGTCGGGATCAGCGCCGCCGGGGCGTCGCGCGGGTGGCGCCGCCTGCGGCAGCTCGCCCGGCGTTCCCCGCGCCAGCTTCGGGAGCGGCAGGGGGGCGAAGGCCGGGCGCATCGACAAGATGGAGGCGGAAACGGGTGGCGCGGGACCGTCACGCGCGACGACCGGAGGCAGGCCGGAGCGCCCGCCGAGAAGGGCGGTGAGCACCAGCGCGCAGGTCGAGGCGAAGAGGATCAGGAGAACGGTTCTCATGGCGTCATCGCGCCCTAGATCACCATGGCGGCCGATTCAGGGCAGGAAAGTCGCCGGGAATCGCCCGTTCACGCCTTTCGCGCGACGGCGAGCGGAAATTTTGGGCGGCGTTGCCCGCCGACAACGCTTTCGTCCAATCGGCCTGCGGCGTAGAAGCGCCGGGGTTGCGCTCTTCCGACCGCCTCGGGCCAGCAAGATAAGGACTCCCCATGACGGCCATCGTCGACATCGTCGCCCGTGAAATCCTCGACAGCCGCGGCAATCCGACGATCGAAGTCGACGTCACGCTGGAAGACGGCTCGATGGGACGGGCGGCGGTGCCCTCGGGCGCCTCGACCGGCGCCCACGAGGCGGTGGAACTGCGCGACGGCGACGCCGGGCGCTTCAAGGGGAAAGGCGTGCTGAAGGCCTGCGAAAGCGTCAACCGCGACATCTTCGACGTGATCGGCGGCTTCGACGCCGAGGATCAGGTCCACATCGACGAAACGATGATCGCGCTGGACGGGACGCCCAACAAGGCCAAGCTCGGCGCCAACGCCATCCTCGGGGTTTCGCTCGCCTGCGCCAAGGCGGCGGCCGAAGTGGTCGGTCTGCCGCTGTACCGATACGTCGGGGGCACCCAGGCCCGCATGCTGCCCGTGCCGATGATGAACATCATCAACGGCGGCGCCCATGCCGACAACCCGATCGACTTCCAGGAATTCATGATCCTGCCCATCGGTGCGACGTCCCTCGCCGAGGCGGTGCGCTACGGCGCGGAAGTGTTCGCGGCGCTGAAGAGCGCGTTGAAGAAGGGCGGCCACAACACCAACGTCGGCGACGAGGGCGGCTTTGCCCCCAACCTTCCCTCGGCCGAAGCGGCACTCGATTTCTGCATGCGCGCGATCGAGGCAGCCGGCTTCAAGCCCGGCGACGAGGTTGCCCTGGGCCTCGATTGCGCGGTGACCGACTGGTTCAAGGACGGCAGCTACCATTACGAGGGCGAGGGCACCGTGCGCTCGATCGCCGCCCAGGTCGACTACCTGGAGAAGCTCGTCGGCGCCTATCCCATCGTTTCGGTCGAGGACGGCATGGCCGAGGACGATTGGGACGGCTGGAAGCTGCTGACCGACCGCATCGGCGGCAAGGTGCAGCTCGTCGGCGACGATCTTTTCGTCACCAACACGCGCCGCCTCGCCGACGGCATCCGCAAGGGCGTCGGCAACTCCATCCTCATCAAGGTCAACCAGATCGGCACCCTCACCGAGACGCTGGCGGCGGTCGAGATGGGCCACCGCGCCGGCTACACGGCGGTGATGTCTCATCGCTCGGGCGAGACGGAGGATGCCACCATCGCCGATCTCGCCGTGGCCACCAACTGCGGGCAGATCAAGACCGGCTCGCTGTCTCGCTCCGACCGTGTGGCCAAGTACAACCAGCTCATCCGCATCGAGGAGGAATTGGGCGGGCAGGCCCTGTTCGCCGGTCGCGACGCCCTCAAGGCGCTGCGTTGAAGGGCCCTGCCTCGAAGCGTTGGAGCCGAGGGTGTGGCGCCGCGCGCAGGCTTCATCGATCCTTGATCAAGGACCGGGCAAGCGCCGGTCCGTAACCCGGCGCTAACGTTCGCGCTGTTAACGTTTGCCCATGGTGGTCCGCACGCGCCTTCGCAGCTTCCTGTTCCCGCTGGCGCTTTATTGCGTTTCGGCCGGCATCGGCGGTTATTTCGTCTGGCACGCGGTCAACGGGGACCGCGGTCTCAAGGTCAGCGACGAATACGAGAAGTCGATCGCGATGCTCGATAAGCAGCTCGCCGCGACCCGCTCCGATCGGGCGCAGTGGCAGCACCGCATCGACCTGCTGCAGGGCACCGCCATCGATCGCGACCTCCTCGAAGAACAAGCCCATGCGACGCTGGATCGGGTCAGCACCAGCGATCTCGTGGTGTTCCTGCCGCAGCGCTGAGACGTTCTCAAACTCCGGTCCCGCGCGGAACCGGCGAAGCCGTCCACGGCATGCCGTCGTCCGCCTCCCCCGAAAGAAAAGGCTTTGCAAAGCGCGGAGCTGCTATGACAATCCCCGCCGGTACAGGAAAGATGAACCAATACAACGACTTGCGTCTCCGAGCGCTTTGTCTTGCCCGCTCGCTTTCGAGGCGGGGCTGCGCTAGGTGAGGGTGCGATCGGCAGCGCGGGATGAAGGGGCTTTCATGGTCGAAACGTCGGATTCCACCGAGGCGTCCGGCGGACGCGGCGAGCGGGTGGACGTTTCGCCGCCCCGGCCGGTCGACTTCACCCGCGAACAGGAACTCGACGCCTATCGCCGCATGCTGCTGATCCGCCGCTTCGAGGAGCGTGCGGGTCAGATGTACGGGATGGGGCTGATCGGCGGGTTCTGCCACCTTTACATCGGGCAGGAGGCGGTGGTGACCGGCCTGATGCTCGACGCTAAGCCCGGCGATCAGACCATCACCGCTTACCGCGACCACGGCCACATGCTGGCCTGCGGCCTCGATCCCAAGGGGGTGATGGCCGAGCTGACCGGGCGTCGCGGCGGCCTGTCGAAGGGCAAGGGCGGCTCGATGCACATGTTCTCCAAGGAGAAGCACTTCTACGGCGGGCATGGCATCGTCGGCGCCCAGGTGCCGCTCGGGACCGGCCTCGCCTTCGCCAACCGATACCGCGGCAACGACAACGTCGCCTTCGCTTATTTCGGCGACGGCGCGTCGAACCAGGGGCAGGTCTACGAGGCCTTCAACATGGCCGAGCTTTGGAAGCTGCCGGTCGTTTACGTGATCGAGAACAACCGCTACGCGATGGGCACCTCGATCACCCGCTCGTCGGCGCTCACCGATCTTTCGAAGCGCGGACAGAGCTTCAACATCCCGGGTGTCCAGGTCGACGGCATGGATGTACGCGCGGTGAAGGCCGCCGCAGACCTCGCAATGGGCTGGTGCCGCGGCGGCAACGGCCCGATCATCCTGGAAATGCAGACCTATCGTTACCGCGGCCATTCCATGTCCGACCCGGCGAAATACCGCACCAAGGACGAGGTGCAGAGGATGCGCGAGGAGCACGACCCGATCGAGCAGGTGAAGGCGCGCCTGCTGCGCGAGGGACGCGCCGCCGAGGACGAGTTCAAGAGGATCGACCAGGACATCCGCCGCATCGTCGCCGAGGCGGCCGACTTCGCGACCCACGATGCCGAGCCCGATCCGTCGGAGCTCTGGACGGACGTTCTGCACTAGACTCCTATCCTGATGCCCGATGCTGCTCGAAGAGTTCGCGACTTTTCGGCATCACGCTCCTGAGCGGGACCCGATGGCAACCAACATCCTGATGCCGGCCCTGTCTCCGACGATGGAGCAGGGGACGCTTGCCAAATGGCTGAAGAAGGAGGGCGACGCGGTGAAGTCCGGCGACGTCATCGCCGAAATCGAGACCGACAAGGCGACGATGGAGGTCGAGGCGGTGGACGAGGGCACGCTCGCCAAGATCCTGGTGCCCGACGGCACGGAGAACGTCGCCGTCAACACCCCGATCGCCGTGATCACAGAGGACGGCGAGGACATCACGGCGCAGGCGCCGACCGCGCCGGTGGAGCCGACGCAAGCCGAAGCAAACCAAGTCGAACCGACGCAAGCCGAGCCGATGGCGGCCGAGCCGGGTCACGTCGCTTTGCCGCCGGCCGACCAGATCGCGGCGACGCAGCCGGGCACGGGGCAGGGCTCGTCTCTGGATTCCCTCGGCGGCGAGAAGCCGGCCTCGATCACCAAGACCGGCGCGGACTCACCCGTGCCCGCGCAGGCGGCCGCCACGCCGGCGCCCGAGATCCCCGCCGGCACTCCGACCGTCACCGCCACCGTGCGCGAAGTGTTGCGCGACGCGATGGCCGAGGAAATGCGGCGCGACCCCGACGTGTTCGTGATGGGCGAGGAGGTCGCCGAATACCAGGGCGCCTACAAGATCACGCAGGGGCTGCTGCAGGAGTTCGGCGCCCGGCGCGTCGTGGATACGCCCATCACCGAGCACGGCTTCGCCGGGCTCGGCATCGGCGCGGCGATGGCCGGGCTGAAGCCGATCGTCGAGTTCATGACCTTCAACTTCGCCATGCAGGCGATGGACCAGATCGTCAACTCCGCCGCCAAGACGCTGTACATGTCGGGCGGGCAGATGGGCTGCCCCATCGTGTTCCGCGGACCCAACGGCGCGGCGGCGCGGGTGGGGGCGCAGCACAGCCAGGACTACAGCGCCTGGTATTCGAGCGTTCCCGGCCTGAAGGTGGTGGCTCCCTACACCGCCGCCGACTTCAAGGGCCTGCTGAAGAGCGCGATCCGCGATCCCAATCCGGTCATCTTCCTGGAAAACGAGATCCTTTACGGCCACAGCTTCGACGTTCCGCAGATCGAGGACTTCACGGTTCCGATCGGGGTCGCCAGCGTCGCCCGCGCCGGGACGGATGTCACCCTGGTGTCCTTCTCGATCGGCATGACCTACGCGCTCAAGGCGGCGGACGAGCTCGCCAAGGCGGGCATCGAGGCCGAGGTGATCGACCTTCGCACGATCCGGCCGATGGACCACGAGACGATCCTCGCGTCCGTGCGCAAGACGCATCGCTGCGTCACCGTGGAGGAAGGCTGGCCGCAGTGCGGCATCGG
>CAXTMA010000046.1:0-20001 GCA_964245015.1 uncultured Beijerinckiaceae bacterium
CCATCCTCGCCGTCGGCCTTACCGCATCCGCGGCAGCGGACGACCTCGCCCGCGACCTCACCGTCGAGCAGTCCACCGCCGCCGACGCCGGCATCGCGCAGGCCGCCGGGCTGAAGGTGTCCGTCTCGACCGATCGCCAGGATGCCACCTACGCCCGCGGCGAGAAGATCAGGCTCTTCATCACGGCCAACGAGGACGCCTACGTCACCGTGCTCAACATCGGGCCGGCGGGGCAGGTCACCCAGCTCTTCCCCAACGCCTTCCAGCCGGACGCCCGCGTCGCCGCCGGCCGGCCCGTGGAGGTCGCGGGCGGCACGACGAAGGCCAACATCATGGTCTCGGGCCCCGTCGGCCGCGAGCTGATGAAGGTGATCGCCTCCAACAAGCCCCTCACCGTCATCGCCGACGGCCAGTTGCACGGCCAGGGCGCCTTCCGCGAGCTGCAGGGCGGCGTGCCGACCCTCGTTCGCAACCTGGAGGTGGCGGCGAGCGACACGAGCGCCAAGGGCCGCAAGCTCGTCACCACCAACGTCGTCCTGCGCACGGTCGAGTCCCGTGCCGGCAACGACACTCCGACGGTGGTCATCGTGCCGACCGCGGTGCCCGGCACGTCCGCCGCACCGGGCCTCGCGGTCGGCCAGGGCTTTCCCCTGCTCGCCGCGGTCGACAAGCAGAGCTACAGGATCGGCGAGACGGTGACCCTCGCCGTGACCACCCTGCGGCCCTGCTACCTCACCGTGCTCGACATCAACGCGGCCGGTGTGGCGCGCCAGCTCTTCCCCAACAGGCTGATGCCCGCCAACGCGCTCGCCGCCGACCAGACCGTGCTGATCTCGGGTGGCCACGCGCCGGTCGCCCTCAAGCTCGACGGCCCCGGGGGAACCGAGCAGATCGTCTCGATCTGCACCGCCGATCCCGCGCCGCTTTTCGCGCCGCAGCCCGACGACACGGCGACCTTCCCGCTCGCCAGCGACCGCGCCGCGGTCGACAGGACGCTGACTGTCACGGCGGCGCAGGGCAAGCCCGCCGCCGGCACCTCAACGATCTCGTTCACCGTGCAGCCGTAGGCCCCCGAGCCGAGGAGCCCGTCATGACCGCTTTGCGATCCGGCCGGCGCGCGACGAGCGCCGCCTCCCTGCGGCGAGGGGGGGCACCCGGCCCCCTGCGCTTACGGCCGGCCTGCCACCTGGGTGCCGCGCTGCTTCTCGCAGCCGCGATCCCGGAGGACCGCGCCATCGCGGCGATGAGCGTGGAGAAGGCCCCGTCCCAGACCTGCGCCCCGGCCATCGGCCCGGCCCAGGCCCGCCTCGCCGCCGCGCTCATCGGCAGGCTCGCCAAGTCCGGCAGGCCGGACAACATCGTCGTCTCCCCCGCGAGCCTCGCCGGCGCCTTCGGCACCCTTTCGCTCGGCGCCGACGCGGCGATGGAGAAGGCGATGGCCTCGTCGCTCGGCTTCGCGCCCGACGCGGTCTGCACGCCCCGCGCCCTGTTCGAGGCGCTCGACAAGTCGGTGGACGATCTCGCCAAGGGCGCGGCCGACAGCGTGCGGGCGGCCGACCGCCTCATCCTCGATCCCGCGACCAAACCCTACCCGCTGCTGCTGTCGACGCTGGCCGACCATGGCCGCCAGATCGTCGTCGACGACCTTGCCCGGCCCGATGGCGTCGCCCGCGCCAACGACTGGGTCAGGGAGAAGACCCGGGGCCTCATCCCGACGATCCTCAACGGCCCGCTGGAACGGCCGGCCCTGACCGTGCTCGACGCCCTGCACTTCAAGGCGAGCTGGGCGAAGCGCTTCGACCCCGCCCTGACCAAGGCGCATCCCTTCCGCGGCGCCGACGGCCGCAGCGAGGACGTCCTGCTGATGCACCTCGGCGAGGGCAAGTACGCCATCCGCCGGAACGAGGTGTTCGTCGCTGCCGACCTGCCATTCGCCGGCGAGCGCATTTCGCTCCTGCTCGTCACCACGACGGGCAAGCCCGCGACGGCGAGCGACTTCGCCAAGGCAGCGCCCTTCCTCGATGGCACAGGCTACGCCATGCTCAGCGGCGAGGTCGCCCTGCCGCGCCTCAAGCTGTCGGCGGCCGGCAACCTGCTTCCGGCACTCCCCGAGGTCGAGAAAGCCGGCCGCGGCACCTACGCCCTCGGCGGCTTCGCCCCCGGCATCCGGCTGGGTCAGATCCTGCAGCGCGTCGAGATGAGCGCCGACGAGACCGGCGCCGAGGCCGCCGCCGCGACCGCCGTCACCACCACCCGCTCCTTCGAGGGCCAACCGATTCAGGTCGTGCTCGACAAGCCCTTCCTCTTCGCCCTGCGCGACCGCGCGACGGGGCTGGTCCTCGTCGCCGGCTACGTCGGCAAGCCCGGCGTGCCGCCGGGCTTGCCCGAGGCGGCGAAGGCGGCCGCGGGCAAACCGGACGCCGCCGCGGTCGGAGCCGGCGCATCGGATGGAGCCAAACGGCTCGACGAGAAGCCCGATGCCGGCCCTCCCGGTGCCGGCAAGGCGGATGCGGGCAAGGCCGAAAGCGACCGGCCCGCCGTCGCGGGGCCGACTGCCGGCAAAGCCGAAGCCGACTCATCGAAGGCCCCTGCCGGCCGGGGCGGTAACCTCACGACGGTCGCGCCGCATCCATCGCCCGAGGGCAAGTGAAATGACCGGTGCGGGTGCGCCTGGTCTCGGGTGGCAGAGGGCGGCACGCCGCGGCAAGGTCTCGCCGAGCACAGGCCGGGATCGGCGCGCCGGATGGCGAAGGATCATGCTGGCCTGCGCCGTCGGCCTGCTCGGCCTGCCTGCCGCCCATGCCGCGCCGGACCGGCAGGTCGTGGCGGGCCTGCCGGCGGCGGAGATCACCGCCCTGCAGCAGCGCCTTGTCGATGCCGGCTGCTACGCCGGCCCGATCGACGGGCAGCCGAGCGCGGCGACGCAGGCCGCGGTGAACGTCTGCCCCGACCAGCGCCCGCAATTGCGCATCGAGACGGGGATGCACGTCGCCGCCGTCAAACGCATCAGCGTCGACCGGGATTGTCGATTGGCAGCCACCGGGTCAGAGGACAAGACGGTGCGGCTGTGGTCGCTGCCCAACGGCAGACTGCTGCGCACTCTGCGCCCGCCTATCGGCGCCGGCAACGGCGGTAAGGTCTATGCCGTCGCGATATCACCCGACGGGCGCCTCGTTGCCGAGGGCGGCTGGGATCCCGGCGACGAGGTCAATGGCACCATAGCCGTAACGGTCTTCGACGTCGCCAACGGCGCGGTGGTGGCACGGGTCGGCGGGCTGGAGAACGTGGTCGCTTATCTCGCCTTTTCCGCCGACGGCCGCTGGCTCGCCGCAACCCTCGGCGGCACCGCCGGGCTAAGGGTGATCGATACCACAGACTGGCGGATAGCAACGGCGGACCGCTTCTACAACGATCAAAGCTACGGCGCCGTATTCGCTCCGGACGGGCGGCTCTACACTAGCTCTGATGACGGCAAGATTCGCAGCTACGGGCCGGGGCCGGCTTTCCGCAAGGAAGGCGAGGTGTCAACAGAAGGCGGCAAGAAGCCTTACGCCATTGACATCACACCCGACGGCAGCCGCCTCGCGGTGGGCTTCACCGACAGCACTGCGGTGGACTTGTACGACGCCCCGGCGCTGACCTTCCGCGGCCATGCCGAAACCAAGGGGATCGACAACGGCGACCTCTCCAGCGTCGCCTGGCGCCGTGACGGCCGCGCCCTCGTCGCCGGTGGCACTTATGGCAAATTCGACTCTCGCGCCCTGATCTTAGACCGCAACGGCCGGCGTCGTGGTAGGCCTATACTGGTCGCCTTTAAGCCGATCTTCGACCTTAAGTCCTGCGGCGACGGCGTTGCAGTGGCGGCGGCCGACCCTGCCTTCGGCCTTATGGCGCTCGATGGAGACAAGACGCTGTGGATAACCGGTGTCGCCGCGGACATGCACGGCAAGCTCGGCGCTGCCTTCACCCTCTCCGCCGACGCCCGTCGCCTTCGCTTCGGCCTCACTGGAAGCATCACGCGCCCGGTGCTGTTCGACCTCGCCGCGGCGACGCTGATCGAAAGCCGCGATGACCCAGCCGGGCTGGCTGCGGCGCGGACCGACGGCCTGCCGGTCAGTAACTGGAAAGGCACCGACAAGCCGCTGATCGGCGGGCGCCCGATCGCACTCGATCCCCATGATTGGTCCGAAGCGCTCGCCGTGCGCCCCGGCGGCGACGGCTTCATGCTCGGGAGCGATTTCAAGTTGCGCGCCTTCGACGCCAATGGCCAGGAAAGGTGGCAGCGGACAGTGCCCGGCGCCGCCTGGGGCGTCAACCTCTCCGCCGACGGCCGCATCGTGGTCGCCGCCTACGGCGACGGCACCGTGCGCTGGCACCGTTGGTCTGACGGGCAGGAGCTGCTGGCAATGTTCGTCAATGAGGAAAATCAAGCCTGGGTCGCCTGGACTCCGTCCGGCTATTACATGGCTTCGCCTGGCGGCGAGGACATGATCGGCTGGCACGTCAACCGGGGCTGGGCGCAGGCCGCCGACTTCTTTCCCGCCTCGCGACTCCGCGACAACTACGCCCGGTCCGACGTCGTACGCCTCGTGCTGGCGACGCTCGACGAGGCCAAGGCGCTTGAGGAGGCCAACGCCGCCGCGCACCGACGCACCGAGGATGCCGGGCTGATCCAGCGCCTTCCGCCGGTGGTCACCATCCTCGGCCCCGCCGACGGCGCCACCGTCGCCCCCGGCCCGGTCGAGATCCGCTACGGCATCCGCCTCCCTTCCGGCGGCACGGTCGACCGCGTCGAGGTCCTCGTCGACGGCGCCCGCATTGAGGCCGGCGGGAGCGGTGTCCGCGGCCTCGGGCGCGTCGATGTGGCCGGCGGCGAGGCGACGATGGCCGTGCCGATGCCGGACCACGACGCGCAGGTCAGCCTCGTCGCCTACCAGGGCGGCCGAGCCAGCGATGCCGTGCGCGTCCTTCTCAAGGCCAAGCCCGCGCCCACGCCTGCGCCCATGGCCGACGTGCTGAAGCCGACGCTCTACGCCCTGCTGGTCGGCGTCACGCACTACGCCGACCATGCCTACGACCTCGGCTACGCCGCCGCCGATGCCACCGCCTTCGCGGAGACGCTGCGGGCGCAGAAGGGGCGGCTCTACCGAGACGTCGAGGTCAAGGTGCTAACCGACGGCGATGCCACGGCGGCGGCGATGAAGGAGGGGCTATACTGGCTCAAGGAGCGGATGACGAGCCGCGACCTCGCAGTGGTATTCGCCGCCGGCCACGGCGTCACGGATGCCAAGAACCGCTTCTGGTTCCTGACGGCGGATGCCAACCCGAAGCGGCTGCTGACCACGGCGGTGTCGCGCGACGACATCGCCGACGTGCTCTATGACCTGCCGGGCAAGAAACTGCTGTTCCTCGACGCCTGCCACGCCGGGGCCGCGCTGGGCGAGGCGACGCGCGGGCTTGCTCCCGACATCGGCTTGGCGGTGCAGGACTTCGCCCAGGCCGAGGGCGGGGTGGTGGCCTATGCCGCCGCGACGGGTCGGGAGTTCTCCATCGAGCGCGGCGAGTGGGGCCACGGCGCCTTTTCGCAGGCGCTGATCGAGGGCATCGGGCAGGGCAAGGCCGACCTGCTCGGCAAAGGCCTCATCACCACGGCGACGCTCGACGCCTTCCTGACCGATCGCGTCAAGCAGCTCACCGACGGGCAGCAGCATCCCGTGATGACGCGGCCGAAGACGGTGCCGGACTTTCCGCTGGCTGCGGTGCGGTAGCGGGGCCGTGACGCTCGCGCAGTGCCAATCTGCCCGGCAATCGGATGGGACCACCTTCCGCCTGCCTGGGCGCCCCGCCTACGATGCATCGCAGGCCCCGCCGTTCATCGTCGGTTGCGCTGTCTAGCGGCTGGCCACGATCGAGCCGTCGACAGGACCGGCGACGGTCAAGACCCGTCTTTGTCTACTTGGTTTGCCTGCCTGCCCAACGAGGAATGGATGACGGAGTCGAGACCGGTGCGACGCAAGTTTCTTTTCTGTTTCACATCGTTGCTTCTCGCTTCGATGCATTCCCCGGCCGCCTGGGCCGCCGCGACCTGCCAAGCCGAGGACGTGGCCGCAGCCGCGCGCGCCGGCGACAACGTCGCACTCACTCGTCTCTACAAGGCAAGGGGTTGCGAGGGCGACAAGTCCTTCTGCACCAGCCGCCTGCTCGGTGTGGGCTTCCTCGCGGAGAGCGACCGGCTGAAGGCTGGCGGCCGGTCCGACGAAGCGAGCCGCGTCTTTGCGCAGGCGGAGTCGTACAGGAACGTATGGCAAATTACGGTCCGCCTGGGCGACCTGGCTTTCTCCCGCGCAACCGGCGGCGACCGCAACGCCTACGCCGAGGCTGCGGCCGACTACGAGGAGGCGATCAACGACATCGCCGACAAGCTGGACTGCCGCTCCTTTGGAGAAGCGGAGCCGCCGTCCGTCGAAACCATCGCCTCGATCCACAAGCGGATGACGGAGGCCAAGCTCCTCGCACCGACCTTCGTCATTGCATCGACGCGGGACGGGGAATGCGGTGGCGTGTTCCTGCCCAGTGTCCGCGAGTTCAAGCCGAAGGCCACGCAGCTGCCGATCGAGTTCGAGACCGACTCGACGACCCTGACCGCGAAAGGCGAGAAGGCGGCCGAGGGGCTGACGCAATGCGTGACCAAGATGAAGAGCATCTCGCTGTCGGGCCATGCCGACGCCCATGGGTCGGATGGCTACAACATGGCCCTCTCGGCCAGGCGGCTGGAGGCGATCAAGGCCCGCCTTGTGCAGAGCGGCTACGACGGCGGGATCATCCTTGAGCCCAAGGGCAAGCGCGAGCCCTTCGCCGTCGACGATCCCGGCAGTTACAGCAGCGACCAGATCGACCAGATGAACCGGCGGGTCGAGCTGCGGGGGGTCAAGCGGTGACCGCCCTCCGCCTGCGAGTCTGGGGCTGCCTCCTCGCCGTCGGCCTTTGCGCCCCCATCCCCGCGCGGGCGGCCATCCACGCGATCGTCTATGGGTTCAACGACTATTCCTTTATCAAACGGCCCTTGACCGGAGCCGTCAACGACGCCGAGGACGTTACCGAAGCTCTCAGGAAGCGCGGCATCGCCGACGTGGTGAAGCGGACGGAGGCCGCGACCCGTCGCGCGGACTTCATGGCGGACTGGAACGCCATGCTCGGGCGGGCGCGCAAGGGCGACCTGCTCATCTTCGCCTTCGCCGGGCACGGCATACGGCTGATCGACGGCGACGCGAAGCGGCGCATCCGCTACGGCGACGACAAGGGCTTCCTGCTCCCTCAGTACGACGACCTTCCCCACCCCGGCGAGCCTCTCAAGCGATCGGAGGAACTGCTCAGGGACGAGGACCTCTACGACCTTTTCAAGAAGACGGCGGAGGGAAAGGGCGTGCGCATCCTGTTCATCGCCGACGCCTGCCATGCCGGCACAGGGATGAGGGAGCCCTCGCCGACGCCGCTTCGCTTCTACCAGCCGCCTTCGACGGCCACCCGGCCCTCGCCGTCGCGGGAAGCGGCCACGCCGCGCCCACCGATCGCCGGGGTGGTGGCCATCGGCGCCCAGACTCCCGACAAGACCGTCGCCGAGGTCAAGATCGACGACCGGCCGCGCGGCGCCCTGTCCTACGCTTTCGCGCAGGCGATCAGCGGGACGGACGCCGATCCCGAGCGGCGGGGCGTCCTCACGCCCGACGATCTCTTCACCTACGTCCGCGACGTCGTCCGCCAGCGTTCCGACCATAAGCAGGAACCCGTGCTCTTTGCGCGGGAGGAGGATACATCCACGCCTCTGTTCGGCGAGGGCAAGGCCGCCGGACCAGCCCTGCCGCCTCTGCCGGGCCTACCCGAGGTGGCCGTCTACGCCGGCGGCGCGTCAGTCGCCGGGGTCGCCACCGCGGACGACAGCGCCGGGGCGGACCTGATTTACGATCCGCAACACCGGCGGGTCAGCGACCTTGCCGGCGATACGCTGGTCGACGGCGTCAACGCCGCGCACCTTGCTGGCGCGGTGGCTGCCCGGCGCCTGCTCCTGTTCCTGCGCCGCGCCGGCGAGATTCGCGGGCCGCTGACAGTCTCCATGCGACAGAGGGGAACACCGAGGGGATCGATCGACAACGGCTTCCAGACGCCCGGCACGCAGCTGCAGTTCGAGTCTGCGGACAGCCCGCTCCCCTTCGTCACGGTCTTCGACCTCAACTCCGACGGCACGGTGCAATTTCTGGCGCCGCGCAACGGCGACACGCCGAAGATGGCTGCCAACCAGACCTTCGAGGTCAAGCCGCCCTTCGGCGCCGACTTCGTCGTCTTCGTCCGCAGCAAGGAGCCGCTGGTCGAGCTCGACGCCTTCTTCGCCAAGCGCGGGGACACGGCGCCGGCCGCGGGGCTGTTCGACGTGCTGTCACGCGACCTGCGGGCCAACGACGTCCGCATCGGCATCCAGGGCCTCTTCACCTGCGAACGCCTGACCGGAGACCGGCAATGCGCCACGCCGTCCGCGCCCTGATCCTGCTGGCGCTGCTCTGTGCCGCCACCGGGGCGCGGGCACGCGACCGCGCCCTCGTCATCGGTATCAACGAGTACCCGCTCGTCAATGGCGGGGGCAGCAACCTTGGCGGGGCCGTGGCGGACGCCCGGTCCTTCGCGCGCGCGCTTGAGGAGAGCTTCCGCTTCGACCCCGGCGACATCAGGATGCTCCTCGACGCGCAGGCGACCAGGGCCGCGATCCTGTCCGGCTTCGAGAGCTGGCTCATTGCCGGCAGCAGGCCCGGCGACCGCGTCGTCTTCTACTTCGCCGGCCATGGTGCGACGCAGATGGTCAAGGAGGGGAACGGCGAGCGCCCGACCTCGACGCTGGTCGCGGCCGACGCCAGCTTCGACGGCCCGGCCCTCCGCAACACGATCGAGGGCCGGCAAATCGGCCAGTACCTGCGGCGCCTCGACGGCCGCCGTGTCACCGTCTTCGCCGATTCCTGCCATTCGGGATCGGTGACGCGCGGCCTCGACCGCGGGCCGTCGGGCGTCCGCACGCTGACGCCGCGCGTACCCGCCGGCCTCTCGCAGGCGGCGATGACGCGGGACCTGCAGTCGGAGATCAAGACGAGCGCGGGTCTCCTGTTTTTTGTATTCGGAATGGTACCGCGGTCGGGTGCGCTGGCGGTTTGGTCGGCAGCGGCGATCGACCAGGTCACCTTCGACCTGTCGGACCGCTCCGGAGGCATCTTCACCCAGAGCTTCCTGCGCGGGCTGCACGAGCTTGGGATGGACCGCGACTCCTACGCCGCCACGCCGGGCGCCCTCCTTAACAACGTCCGCGACAAGGCCGCCGACTTCTGCCGGCAGAAGGAGGGATGCGTCGGCCTGACCCCGACCCTGCTGCCCGACGCGGCGATCCGCGACCTGACCCTGGCGCCCGATCCCCCTCCGCCCAAGCCCGACACGCCGCACCAGGCGGCCGAGGACGCGCAGGGGCTGCTCGCGCACCGCAACGACTTCCCGCTCGACGTCGCCATCCTGCCGGGCGCGCGAGTGAGGCTGCACGACCAGATCCGCTTCAGGGTAACCGCCGGCGAGGCCGGGACGCTTGTGATCCTCGACGCCGGGCCCGACGGCACGCTGCGGCAGATCTACCCCAACGGCTACGGGCAGGGGCGGCACGCCACAGGCGCGGTGCGCGCGGGCGCGCCGACCACCATTCCCGATGCGAGCTACGGCTTCGCCTTCGAGGCGGCGGACGCGGGGACGGGGCAGCTGCTGGTGCTGGTGGCGGATCGCTCGCTCGACCTTTCGGGCATCGTCGGCCGGAGGCTCGACGGCAAAGCGATCGCCGACCCCCGCGGCATCGTGGTGGAGCTGGCCGAAGAGTTGCAGAAGCCGGTGGTGACGCCCGACCTCGACAAACCCAACGGGGCGCACCGCTGGGCCTTCAAGGCGGTGCCGTACAGGATCGACCCTTGATGATGGAACTGACAACAGCCGCATTGCGATGGTGCGCCTTAGTGCTGCTGGCCCTAATCGCCGCTTGGTCGGCAGGCGCACAGGCCGCAACAGATAGGGCCGAACTAGGGACCATGTCGGTCGACGAACTCGTCGTGCTTCAGCGTCGGCTTGCGGATGCTGGCTGCTACAACGGAGCTGCCGACGGGCAGCCCAGCGCGGCAACCAAGGCCGCCATTGCCGCCTGTCCCGATCAGCGCCCGCTCCTCCGCATCGAGGCGGGGATGCATACAGACGATATCAATACGCTCAAGCTCGACGCCGGTTGCGCGAAGGTCGTAACAAGTGCCCAGGACAGGTCCATCAGGCTTTGGGCGGTTGATAGACTTGACCCCCTCCGCACCTTCCGCTTCGCACCCGGCATCCGCGCCTCCAATCCGGTTCTCTCCGCCGATGGTAGATTTCTGGCATTCTTCATAAGTGGGGGTGTTAACTTTCTTCTTAACTACCTTGCGCCTATTGAGGATACTTATATTATCATCGTCGACCTTGATAATGGCAGTAGCGAAAAAATAATAGGACCAATCGGTCACTTCTGGGATGAGATCGTTTTCTCCCCTGACTCGAAAATGCTTGTTGTATTCGGCGAGCATCAAGACCGGCCAATCGCTTTTGGCGCAGACGATTGGCATAAATTGGATCAAATGCCGGGACCCATCCGGGGAAGCACCGGTGTTTTTGCGCCGAATGGGAGACTTTTCACTTGGCAAGCTGAGGAGGAACAAAGTGGCACCCTCCACTCTTATGCCATCGGAACGAAGATTATGATAATAATGACAAAGCGCTTCAAGTGGCATTTGATGTCAATGGACGTCGCTTCGGATTCTAAATTCCTAATAAGTAATACGTTCGGCAGATCTTATATTGTCGATACAAATAGTCTTGGTGTTATCGGCCAAATTGCGGACTCATCAAAGACAAATAATGTTCCATTTCGTTCATGGGACTCATCGCGTAAATCTATGATTTCTACCTTTGCGATTGGGCAGCTTCCAAAGGAGCCCTCTTCCTACCTGGGCCGACGTGACCTAAGGCTCAAGATCGAAATTGTGAATCCATCTGGCCAAATTTCTCAAGCTGCATCCGCATCGTTCAATGCTCCCGATATACCTAGTGCAGCCTGTGCGGGCAAACTTTTCATTCGTGGAAGCCAGGGACGTATCATGATAGATGATCTTGCCGGCAAATCACTCTACGACCTGAAGTCGAGAACTCCAAATTACAATAGTAGCCCCCTGGAGTTTGCGGCTGACGGAGCACGTGTGCGCCTTCATCTCGATCCAGATGGGCCGCTTTATGAATTTGATCTGCAGCGCCATCAGTTGGTCGATCAGGTAGCTACCGGCAACCCGCCGATTAGTCCGGCCGAGGATTGGAAAAGTTGGCCAAGTCTTACCGAGCGCTACACCTCCCTGGTGGTTGATGGCGATACGGTGCCGGCTGCAAGCATGGCTAGGCGCCCCGACAACCGCTTGGTTGTCTCGGCACTGAGTGATGGCACAGTACGCTGGACCCGCGAGAAGGACGACAAGCAGTTGCTTGCCCTCTTCGTTAACAAGCAGACGAAGGCCTGGGTGGCTTGGACGCCATCGGGCTACTACATGGCCTCGCCCGGCGGCGAGGACATGATCGGCTGGCAGATCAGTCGCGGTTGGCTGCAGACCGCCGACTTCTTCCCAGCGTCGCGTTTCCGAGACAGATTTTCCCGTCCCGACATTGTGGAGCGGGTGCTCGATACCTTGGACGAGGGCGAAGCCGTGCGCCAAGCCAACGCCGCCCGCGGCGGCAAGCCCGGCCCGACGACACCCGTCATCGAGCGTCTGCCCCCCATCGTCTCGATCCTGTCGCCGCCCGACGGCGGCAAGGTCGGCGATGCGGTGCAAGTCGACTACCTCGTGCGCTCGCCCTCCGGCCTGCCGGTCGATGCCGTGGAGGCGCTGGTCGACGGCCGCCCGGTGCCGGCCGGGCGCGGCCTCGGCCGCCTCGACGAGGGCGGCGGGCTGAAGCAGTGCCTCGGCGAGACGCGCGGCCTCGGGCGCACCGATGGTGCGCTGCAGGGCTGCCGCGGCAGCCTCACCGTCGAACTGCCGCCGGGCGCACACGAGGTTGGCCTGTTCGCCCGCTCCGGCGACAGGACCAGCGAGGTGGTGCGGGTCAGGCTCGCCCGTGCCGCCCCGGCAGGCGGAACCACGAATGACGGCATCGCTCTTCTGAAGCCGAAGCTCTACGCCCTGGTGGTAGGCATCTCGGCCTATGCCAACCCCGACTATGCCCTCGCCTACGCTGCCAAGGACGCCCGCGACTTCGCCGCCGCGCTCGCGAACCAGAAGGGCGGGCTCTACGCCGACGTCGAGGTGCGGGCGCTGGCCGACGGGGAGGCGACGGAGCGCGCCATCAAGGACGGGCTCGACTGGCTGACGCGTGCGGTGACGAGCCGCGACGTCGGCATCGTCTATCTCGCCGGGCATGGCGCGCTCGACGAGCGCGAGCGCTTCTACTTCCTGGCCAGTGACAGCGACGCCGCCCGCCTGCGCTCGACCGCCGTGCCGCGCGAGGACATCCAGGACGCGCTCGGAGCGCTGGCCGGCAAGGCGCTCCTGTTCCTCGACGCCTGCCACGCCGGAGCGGTCGGCACCGGGGGCACGGGCGGGCGGCGCGGCACGGTGGACATCAACGCGGTGGTGAACGACTTCGCCCGCTCCGAGCGCGGCACGGTGGTCTTCGCCGCCTCCACCGGCCGGCAGGTCAGCCAGGAGGATGCGGCCTGGAACAACGGCGCCTTCACCAAGGCGGTGGTGGAGGGGCTGGGGCTGCCCGGCGCCAAGGCCAGGGCCGACCTCGTCGGCGCCGGCACGATCACCACCTCGCAGCTCGATGCCTACGTCGCCAACCGGGTCAAGGCGCTGACGCGGGGCGGGCAGAGCCCGGTGATGATCCGGCCCCCGACCGTGCCGGACTTCGCCTTCGCCCTGGCGCGGTGAAGGCGCCGCGAGCCTCCCGCGCGATGACACCTCTACCCTTCCATCGTCGCACGAGCCCGACCCGATGAACGTGAAGCCTCCCAGCAAGCCCGTGTCGAGGTGGGCCGCCCTCGCCCTCCTGGGCCTCCTCGCCGCCGTCTCCGCGGCATGGGCGGGGCCCGACGACGTGCGCTGCGGCAGCCCGCAGAGCGACCTCTCCGTGCAGGCCTGCACGCGGCTCCTGCAGCGCAGCCCCCCGCTCTCACCGGATGCACTCGCGATCGCGGCGTTCAACCGGGCGGTGGCGCTGAAGGACAAGGGCGACCCGTCGGCCGCCCGTCAGGACCTCAACACCTCCATCCGATCGAAGCCGCTCGTGAACGCCTACTTCCTGCGCGGCATCATCGCGATGGACGCCGGCAACCTCGACGCCGCGCTCGCGGACTACGATGCCGCCCTGAAGCTGGAGCCGAGCAAGACGGAGGTGCTCGTCGACAAGGCCCTGGTCCTTGACCAGCAGGGCGATGTCGCGGGGGCGCTGAAGGTGATCGGCGCCGCCCTGCGCCCCGAGCCGGGCAACGCGACCGCCTTGAACCAGCGCGGTAACCTTTACGGAAAACTCGGTCAGGCCGGGAAGGCGAGGGCGGACTGGGCGAAGGCGGCCTCCCTCGACGATCAGTTCGCCGCCTACTTCGCGAAGAACCAGCGCATCGTCCGGGTGATAGTGCCGGCGCCGATGGCACTGCCGCTCGATCGGGCGACGGTGCGGCCGGGCAGCCGCGTGGCGCTCGTCATCGGGAACGCGAGCTACCGTGTCGGAGCCCTCGCCAATCCGGCCAACGATGCCAGGAGCGTCGATGCCGCCCTCAGGCAGCTCGGCTTCGAGACGAGCCTCGCGATCGACCTCGACCGGCAGGCCTTCGCCGCCGCGGTCCGGGACTTCGCGCCCAAGGCCGCCAAGGCCGAGGTCGCCATGCTGTACTACGCTGGGCATGGCCTGCAGGTCGCGCAGGGCAACACGGGCGAAAACTACCTGCTGCCGGTCGATGCCGACATCCAAGCGTCGGCCGACGTGCAGCGCGATGCGATCCCAGCCTCGGACCTCCTCGCGGCGATGAACGGTGCACCGACGCGCATCCTCGTCCTTGACGCCTGCCGCGAAAATCCGTTCTCCGACCGTCTGAAGTCGTCGAGGCCCACGGGAGGCGCCCGGTCCCTAGAGTTCGGTCGGGGCCTGGGACGGCTCCCGGCCTCGCCGGTCGGACAGGCGTCGGGCAATCAGGACAGCGGCACCCTCGTGGTCTTCGCGACGGCAGCGAACCAGGTCGCCTCCGACGGAAGGCCGGGCCTTGCCAACAGTCCCTTCAGCGCTGCCTTCGCCAAGTATCTGGTGTCGCCCGGGGTGGAGATAAAGACGGTGATCCAGAAGGTGAGCAGCGACGTCGTCAGCGTCACAGCGCGGCGTCAGTCTCCCTTCATGTCGTCGAGCCTTCTCACGGAGGTCTATCTCGCCGGACGCTGAGCGCATCTCCGCCGCGCCTCTTGAGGGGGCCGGGATGGTTCCATAAGCTCTGAGCTCATATCCCGTAACGACGATGCAGGGAGGCGAATTTGAAGCGGATGTTGAAGCCTCTGTTTCATGCCGCCTGCCTGATGCTGGCCGGATGCATCGAAGGAGAGCGGGACCTGTCCAAAACCTATGAGGTCGTCACGCCTCTTGCGGTGGGGACGTATTCCACCGACGCGAACAAGGAGCGCGCCGATTTCGTGATCGTCGATGGGTCGTATCATCAGAGAAACAAGGGGGGCGGCATTCAGGATGCCGCCTACACCTTCCTGAATGTGCCGGGCGGCGATGGGGTCATGATCGTTCAGTTCGCCGCCAAGGGTATCGAAGGCTTCTACTATTACTTTGCCGGCGCTCCCGACCAGGATGGCAGGATGACGATCTACGACTTCGAGCCGTCGTCGTCGTGGCTGCTGCCGACGGACATCAGGACCGCTGTCGACGTCGGTAATGACTCGCTCAAGATCAGAAGCGCCTCGGACACGGACAGGGTGCTGCGAACGATCATGCGCAACAGGCTGGAGTTCGACCCGAGCGTCCGGCACATCACGCTCTCGCCCCTCAACCCACCCGGACCGGCCAAGCAGGACGCGACGGATGCCGCAACGGCAGCCACGCCGCCGGCTCCGGCGAAGAGCCAGACCCGCGTCGCCCTCGTCATCGGCAACTCGGCCTATCGCAATGTCCCTTGGCTCTCCAATCCCCGGCATGACGCGGAAGGGATCGCTGCGAGCTTCAAGGCGCTCGGCTTCCAGACCGTCGATCTCGATCTCGACGTGACCCAGGCCGAGTTCCTGCAAGCCCTCCGGCGATTCCGCGACGCCGCCGACGAGGCCGACTGGGCCGTCGTCTACTTCGCTGGCCACGGCATGGAAGCAAGCGGCCGCAACTACCTGCTCCCCGTCGACGCGCGCCTCAAGTCCGATCGGGACGTCGAGGATGAGACCGTGTCCCTCGATAGGGTCCTCGACGCGATCTCCGGCGCCAGAGCCCTGAAGCTCGTGATCCTGGACGCCTGCCGCAGCAATCCCTTCGCCGCGACGATGAAGCGTCGCGTGTCGAGCCGGTCCGCCGAGCGCGGCCTCGCGAGGGTCGAGCCGCCCGATGCCTCGGTTCTCGTCGTCTATGCCGCGGAGGCCGGCGCGACGGCGGACGACGGCAACGCCGTCCACAGCCCATTTGCGGACGCACTCCTCCGGCGCATGAACCAGCCCGGACTGGAGATCCGGCGCCTGTTCGACCTCGTCGCGGGCGACGTGCTCAAGCGCACGGGCAGGTCCCAGAGGCCTTTCACCTACGGTTCCATCCCCGGCGAGGTGGACTTCTACATCAAAAGCCAACGCTGAAGGCGCCCATGCCAGGGGCCGCCGGCGCCCGGCCCGCCGGGGTCGGACACGTTGGCGCCCTCCAAGCGCCTTGGCGGCTGCGGGTCTGTGCTGTCACGTCCAGTTGCGGCAGTGTCCGTCGGGTCGCGAGGCCTTCCGCCTCGCCGCTCTCCCGGAGTTCCCGACCATGCGCCGCCTCGCCCTCTGCCTCCTCGCTGCCCCGCTCCTCGCCGCCACGCTGGCCTCCGCGTCGGCCGGGACAGACGATGACCGGCTGCTGATCGTCAACGGCAACACCGGCCACGTCGTCTACGACGACGGCCGCAACGACCTCTTCTGCGTCACACGCCGCACCGTCGTCGGCTACGACGATTGGGGCCACCCCGTCCGCCAACGCACGATGCGCTGCCGGTAGGCTGGAGAGGGTTTCGATGCCGGCGGGCCGCTGGACGGGTCATCGAATGGTCGCGGCGGTGGCCGCGGCCGGCGATCTTGCCAAAGCGGCTCCGCCGGCCGGCCCGACGCCGCATAAGCCGGCGGGTAATACAAGCCGCGCTCCAGAGGCATCCGCAATGCCGAGGTGCAACCGCAGCGGCATGCTAGAACGACCGACCGCTCGGGACCATCGCCGCGATGAGGCGCTCAAACCCGACAACGTCACCGACATCGTCCTCACCCACCTCGACAACGACTACGGCGGCGGGCTGCACGACTTCCCCCGCGCCCTGGTGCGTCTCTTGCCGGAGGAGCTGGACAGCTACGACGGCACCCGCCCGCGCGGCCCCTATAAGCCTTATCAAGTCTCTCGCGCCACCCGCTTTGCGACCCACGCCGGCAGCGGCGAGCGCTGGTTCGGCGTCGACACACGCAGCGTGCCGCTACCAGGCGACCTCGACCTCAAGCTCGTGCCCGGCCACACGCTCGGCCACTGCGGCGTCGCTTATCGCGAGGACGGCAGGTGGTCGCTGCATGCCGGTGACGCCTACTTCGACGGCCGCGTCTACTTCCTCGACCAACCACCGGCGCTACCCATCGAGATCGCCTTCCAGTCGTCGCCGGACGCCCGCGTTGCAAGCCTCGCCGCGCTGAGGCGGATCAGGGCGCAGCACGCGGACGAGGTCGCGATGTTCTGCACCCACGACCAGGCCGAGTTCATGCGATAGACGCAGGGGCGCGGGCGCCCCGACGCGGGCAGCGCCGACATCATCGGCACCGGCCGGGTGCACACGACCGGCCGTTGACGCTCGCGATCGGTGCGGGGGCGCTGGATCGATTTGTCAGGCACGTCCGCTTTCGAGAGCTGCAGACATATTCTGCGACGCCGTAGTTGGTGAAGGTTTTCGGATGCCGGCCGGCAACGGTGCTGCGGCCGAGCGATGGCCGGCGTTCGAAAACCGCCCATGCACGAACCCGCGGTTTTGCACGCGATGGCTATGATGGGGTGGACGCCCCCCGACGGCATCATCGTGCCAGAGTGGCGATGTTGAGGCACCACTTGAAGGAGGCGTCCGTGGCGGAGGTTAGCACGATCGGCTTGGACATTGCGAAGAACGTGTTCCACGCTCACGGAGCCGACGCGAGTGGGCGGGGCGTGTTCAGCAAGCGGCTGAGCCGGGCGAAAGTGCTGACCTTCTTTGCCGACCAGCCACGCTGCACGGTCGCCCTGGAGGCCTGCGGCGGCGCCCACCACTGGGCGCGCGAACTGATGGCGCTGGGTCACGAGGTGCGTCTCATCCCGCCCGCCTACGTCAAGCCGTTTGTGAAGCGCGGCA
The DNA here is from genome assembly GCA_964245015.1 of uncultured Beijerinckiaceae bacterium. Lineage (GTDB taxonomy): Bacteria > Pseudomonadota > Alphaproteobacteria > Rhizobiales > Beijerinckiaceae > RH-AL1. The sequence goes on from CAXTMA010000046.1 coordinate 17,651, forward strand.
AGAACGATGCGGTCGATGCCGCCGCGATCTGCGAGGCGGCCCAGCGTCCGACGATGCGCTTCGTGGCCGTGAAGAGCCAGGAGCAGCAGGCCTCGGGCCTCGTGTTCCGAACCCGGGATCTCCTGGTTCGCCAGCGCACCCAGCTGATCAACGCCCTCCGCGGGCATCTGACCGAGTATGGCTGGGTTGCGCCGAAGGGTCCTTCCCATGTCGCAGTGCTGGGTCGGCTCATGGACGAGGAGATGGCCGCCTCGCTGCCGCCTGCCGCGGTGGCGATGTTCCGGGTGATGCTTGACCTGCTCGCCGAGTTGGACGGCCGGATCGCCGATCTCGACAGGGAGATCGCCCGTCGCGCCCGGGAGGACGAGACGGCCCGCCGGCTGATGACCATCCCCGGCATCGGCCCGATCACCGCCACCGCGCTGATCGCCCTTGCTCCGTCGCCCGAGACCTTCGCGAAGGGACGTGACTTCGCCGCCTGGCTCGGTCTCGTGCCGCTTCAAAGATCGACGGGCGGCAAGCAGAAGCTCGGGGCGGTCTCGAAGATGGGCGAGCGCACGCTGCGGCGCCTGCTGATCATCGGCGGCAGCGCCGTGGTGCGACAAACACTTCGACATGGGTCGCCCAAGGAGGCGTGCAAGGGCTCGTGGCTGGAGCAGATGCTGGCGCGCAAGCCGCGCATGCTGGTGACGGTGGCGCTGGCCAACAAGATGGCGCGCATCGTCTGGGCTCTTCTGATGAAGGGCGGAAGTTACCAAGCTCCGGCGGCGGCCGCGGCGTAGAGCCGAGGTCGACGCCAGAGGCTGTCGGGGACGCGAGATCGGTCGAAGGAGGGTATGGCACAACAGTCGGCGAGACGGGGTCGGAAAGCCAGAAAAATCCCACGTGCCCAGAGCACGCGGCTATGAGTTGGATCCGATCCGCGAACTCCCATACGGGCCCGCAGCCACCGGCTGCATCGAGAGGCCGGACAGATGGCAGCAACCGACATCGTGCCTACCACTGAAAAACCGCTTGCGTTCAGCGGGGCGTCCACAGATGGAATTTTGATCGGTCCGCGATCGTGTTGACCGAGATGCGGCGGCCGGGCAAGCCGGGTCGACATGGCTCCGCATCGGGAGTTCGCGGCTCGAAGCGTGGTCGGGGCAGGCTCTGTCAAGACGGCGGCAGCGGGTTTGACGTGACGGCGCGCACGACGTCCCATCGACCGCGGCGGCATGGCTGCGTCGAGAGTTCGTGCCTGGGCGCGCCGGGTCACGCCGAGCCTCCCCGGGAAAAGGACGACGACGCCGGTGGTCCACGCGGTTGCGCCACGCCGGCGAGGATGGCGAGAACGATCATGCGACCACCGCAGCATGGGCACGCTCGATGCGGTTCGGGCGAGGCGGCAGGCTCGGCACCGCTCGTCGGCGACGAGGCGACGGTTGGACTGGCAAGGAGTTCTCTGGCTCGTGCGACGCTGGCTTGGCGCCCGGCGCTGGCGAGCAGGCCATAGTGCCGGATGCGGTGAAAGCCCTTGGGCAGGACGTGCAGCAGAAAGCGCCGGATGAACTCGTCGGCGACGAGCGTCATGACGCGATGGCGCGCGGCGCCGTCGCGCCGATAGTCCTTGACCCGGAAGGTGACGCCGCTCTCATCAAGCGCGAGCAGGCGGCGGTTCGAAATGGCGACACGGTGCGTGTACCTCGACAGGTAGGCGAGCACGGCCTGGGGCCCGGCGAACGGCGGCTTGGCGTAGATCACCCAGCGCATCTTTCGGACGGGGGCGAGGTGGCGCAGGAAGGCGCGGCGGTCGGCGAAGCCAGCCCCCTCGCCAAAGAAGCGCAGCCGGCCGGTGTCGTGCAGCTTGGTGAGCCCGGCCAGGAACAACCGGCGGAACAGCGCCCCGAGCACCCTGACCGGCAGCAGGAAGGCCGGTCGCGACGAGACCCAGCGCTGGCCGTCGAGCGAGATGCCGCCGCCTGGCACGATCATATGGAGGTGGGGATGGTGGGTCATCGCCGAGCCCCAGGTGTGGAGCACGGCGGTGAGGCCGATGCGGGCGCCGAGATGCTTCGGGTCGGCGGCGATGGTCAGCATGGTTTGCGATGCCGCGCGGAACAGCAGGTCGTAGACCGCCGCCTTGTTGTGGAACGCGATGTCGGCAACGGGAGCCGGCAGCGTGAACACCACGTGGAAGTACCCGACCGGCAGCAGGTCGGCCTGGCGTGCCGCCAGCCACTCGCGCGCCGCCGCGCCCTGGCATTTCGGACAGTGCCGGTTGCGGCAGCTGTTGTAGGCGATGCTGGTGTGGCCGCAGTCCGCGCAGCCTTCGACATGGCCGCCGAGCGCCGCCGTCCGACAGGTCTCGA
>CAXTMA010000047.1:0-19825 GCA_964245015.1 uncultured Beijerinckiaceae bacterium
ATGCTACGGCCAAGCATGGCCGTGCGCGAAACCATCACCATCTCCCTGCCCCCGGAACTCCGGGCGTTCCTGCAAGGGTGCGTCGCCACCGGGCGCTACAGTAGCGTCAGCGAGGTCGTGCGGGCCGCCCTGCGCGAGTTCGAGCGAGCGGAGATGAGTAAGACGCCGATCTCCCAGCAAGCGATGGCGAGGCAGCCTCCTGCTCCTCATGACCGCGCCTGATCCGATGTCCGGTAACAGCGACTTCCTCGCCGGGTTGGGCGAGATGGCGACGCTGATGCGCGCTTACGATTGGACCACGACCCCGCTCGGCGAGCCCGAGGGTTGGCCCTCCGGCCTGCGCACGGCGGTGCGCTTGCTGCTCAACAGCCACCACCCCATGCACATCTTCTGGGGGCCGGAGGCGACGTTCTTCTACAACGACGGCTTCGTGCCCTCGGCTGGACCGGAACGCCACCCTTCCGCACTCGGGCGACCGGCCTATGAGAGTTGGGGCGAGATCTGGCCGGTGATCGGCTCCGAAGTCGCCAAGGTGCGCAACGGCAGCGGGCATACGTGGTACGAGGACCAGCACGTCCCGATCGTGCGGCAGGGCCGTCTTGAGGACGCTTATTGGACCTACGGGTTCAGCCCGATCGACGACGAGACCGCGCCCAACGGCATCGGCGGCGTGATCTCCATCCTGACCGAGACGACCAAGCGCAGGGCGCTGGAGGACAGCCTCCATGGGATCAATCTTTCGCTGAGAGCCGAGAGCGATCGCCTACGCGACATGTTCAAGCAAGCTCCGAGCTTTATGGCGGTGCTGCGCGGACCGGCCCACAGCTTCGAGCTGACCAACGACGCCTACCAGCAGCTGATCGGCGGGCGCGACTTGATCGGTCTTCCAGTCCGGGAAGCGCTTCAGGAGATTGTGGGCCAGCCGTTCTTTGACTTGCTCGATGGTGTGTACACGACGGGTCAGCCGTTCATCGGACGCGGCGTGGAAATCTGGCTGGAACACACGCCGGGCGCCCCGAGCGAACGGCGCGTCCTCGACTTCATCTACCAACCGATCCGTGACCATGCGGGGGCCGTGGTCGGCATCTTCGTTGAGGGCACCGACGTTACCGACATGCATGCGGCGACCGAGGAGTTGCGCGAGCGCGAGCAGCGCCTACACCTCATCGTCGAAGCAGCCACTGACTACGCCATCATGACCACGGACGGCGAGCGGATCGTGACGGGCTGGTCTGCCGGTGCGTCGGAGATCTTCGGCTATGCCGCGGAAGAGATCGTCGGCCGGAGCGCCGACGTGCTCTTCACGCCGGAGGATCGTGAGGCGGGGCAGGCGGTCAAAGAGTTGGCTGACGCGCGCGCGGCGGGTCAGGCACCGGATGTCCGCTGGCATCTGCGCAAGGACGGCACCCTTGTCTTCCTCAATGGCTCGGTGCGGGTGTTGCATGACGCGGTCGGGCGGGAACTCGGCTTCCTCAAGATCGCCCGCGACGAGACCGAGCGGCGCGCATCCGACTTGGCCCTGCGGGAGCTGAACGCGTCCCTCGAACAGCAAGTGGCTGCACGGGTCCAGGAGATTGTCGCACAAGGGAAAGTCCTTGACGCATCCCAGGCGCGTCAACGGGTCGTGTTCGATCTTACCCGTCAGTTGATGGGTATCATGGAACTCGATGGCACCCTGCTGGAAGCCAACCCGGCCTCGCTGAAAGCGATCGGCGCGGAACTGAGCGATGTGGTTGGCCACCCCTTCTGGCTGACCCCCTGGTTCACCGGCTCGTCCGGCATGAGCGATCTCGTGAAGGGAGCGGTAGAGGCGGCCGGCAGCGGCCAAAGCGTCCGCACCGAATTACCTCTCCTTCTGCCAAACGGTGAGACGCGCATTTACGACTTCGGGATGCATCCTGTGCGCGACAAGGCCGGTCGTGTGATCGAGATCATGCCCGAAGCGACCGATATCACCGAGCTTCGCAAAGCCGAGGAGGCGCTTCGGCAATCGCAGAAGATGGAGGCGGTGGGCCAACTCACCGGGGGGCTGGCGCACGACTTCAACAACCTGCTCGCGGGCATCTCAGGCTCCCTGGAGTTGATGCAGAACCGGATGCAGCAAGGCCGCCTCAAGGACGTGGACAAGTACATGGTCGCCGCGCAGGGTGCCTCAAAGCGCGCTGCTGCCCTGACCCACCGCCTCCTCGCCTTCTCGCGCCGCCAGACCCTCGACCCGAAGCTCACCGACGTGAACCGGCTGGTCTCCGGTATGCAGGAGTTGATCCAGCGGACGGTCGGTCCCGGCATCTTGGTCGAGGTGGTCGGCGCATCCAACCTATGGCCCGCGCTGGTAGACCCGTCGCAGCTTGAAAACGCTCTGCTCAACCTGTGCATCAACGCGCGCGACGCGATGCCGGATGGCGGGCGCATCACGGTCGAGACTGCCAACAAGTGGCTGGATGAGCGGGCTGCCAAACAGCAGAACATGCCGGAGGGACAGTATCTTGCGATGAGCGTGACCGACACCGGCACCGGCATGCCGCCGGAGGTGATCGCGCGAGTGTTCGAGCCGTTCTTCACGACCAAGCCGATCGGCGAGGGCACGGGCCTCGGCCTGTCGATGATCTACGGCTTTGCCCAGCAGTCGGGTGGGCAGGTGCGGATCTACTCCGAGGTCGGCCAGGGCACGACCGTCTGCATCTACCTGCCGCGCCACTACGGCGAGGCGGCCGAAGAAGGCGGTACGATCAAGCTCGATGCGTTGCCCCGCTCGGAGCAGGAGTCGACGGTGCTGATCGTGGACGACGAGCCGACCGTGCGCATGCTCGTCACCGACATCCTCGAAGACCTGGGCTACCTCGCCATCGAGGCGGGCGATAGCGCGGCGGGGCTGAAGATCCTGCAATCGGACGTGCGCATCGATCTGCTGGTGACGGACGTGGGCCTGCCGGGCGGCATGAACGGGCGGCAGATGGCCGACGCGGCGCGGGTCTCCCGGCCGGACCTGAAGGTGCTGTTCATCACCGGCTATGCTGAGAACGCGGTGCTGGGCAACGGTCACTTGGCGCCGGGCATGACGGTGATGACCAAGCCGTTCGCGATCGATGCGATGGCCGCGCGTATTCGTTCGCTGATCGAGGCTGACCTGGAGGCCAAGCGGTAGCGGGAGGATCGTCCGCTTTGGTCGTGGTTCTGGCATCCCTTGCTGGGCCGATGCGCTCCCGCTACCCACCCTGCGCCGGCATCCGCACCTCAACCGTCGTGTCTGCTTCGGAGCGAGATAACCGAGTGGCTGGACGACCAGCTTGGGCGCAGGGCCGTTCGGCCGCTCTTCGGCGAGAGCTAGCCGACAGCTAAACGGCAGTTTACAAGTCAGATGACGCGTTGAGCGGACGTTCAGAGGTGTCCCCTGCGGATGCACAGTGGCACCGAACCTCACACGACCGTCCAGCACCACGTCGCTGATCTTCACCTCGACTGTGATTCGGCGCGATGTCGTGACCGCACAAGCGATGCTCATCGCTCGTGCTCTCATACCGCTAAGCTTATGAAGCGAGTTTCTGGATCCAGGGTTGGAAGGTGAGCGAGCGAGCGCGCTGCTTCGCAGCAGGCTGTCAGGATGGCCTCGTAGCCGTCGAGGACCCGTCGCTGGCTGGCGACCGATGCGGCGGCGCACGAGGGCATTCGGTTGCGCGCAGGCCTGCTCGACAAGGCGAACACGGCATCCCCGGTGTGTGGCGACACGGCCTACCGCTCGAAAGTCAACGAGGCGTTCATGGCCGACAACGGCTTCGTGTCGCGCCTGCACCGCAAGAAGCCGGCACACCGGCCGCTGTCGCGCGCGGTACGGCGCGCCAACAACGCCAAGTCCAGGATCCGCGCCCACGTCGAACACGTCTTCGCCGAGCAGAAAGCACGCATGGGCCTGTTCGTCCGCACCATCGGCCTGCCCAAGGCGACGATCAAGATCGGCCTCGCCAACCTAACCTATAATCTCAAGCGCCTAATCACCCTGTGGAGGGCCGCCCCCGCGTGAGCCTGCCGTCGGAACGGCCCGGGATGCTCACCAGACAAGGCGACCTCCTGGGCAGCAGCTCCTTCTCGCAGCCCACCGGCAGGCCCGGAGTCACGTTAATAGAACCGTCCAGCTTGCGTGCAAAACGTCTTGATTCATTCAGCCGGACGTTCACAGATAGGAGCTTGCCTACACTTCCGGCCGCGCTGCGGGGTCGGTTCCAAAGTCCTGAATTCTTTCATGCCCAGTCGTCTCCGCATTTTTGTATCCTCACCAAGCGATGTGCGCGAGGAGCGGCTGAGGGCTCAACTCACCATCCAGAAGCTGGCACGCGATTACGCGGCCCACGTGCAGCTCATCCCTTATTTTTGGGAAAGCGAACCGCTGCGGGCCACAGGTCACTTCCAGGACGACATCGAGCCGCCCTCGACGCATGATATTGTCGTTCTGATACTGTGGGCGCGCCTGGGAACACCGCTGCCGCCGCAAACGTCGGTCCGCGAATATAAGGGGATCGACGGACGGGCCCCGGTGACCGGCACGGAATGGGAATTCGAGGATGCCCTGGCTTCCTATCGCACTCGCCACGCACCCGATCTTCTCGCCTGCCGGCGTTCTGGCGATCCCGGAACCTCACTCATCAATGAAGCCCGCAAAGCCGACCAGGAGCAGCAATGGCGGGCACTTCAGGCCTTCTGGGCCCGCTACTTCGAGAATAAGGGCGAGTTCCTGGCCGCGAGCAGTCGCTACAGCTCCCTCGACGAGTTCGATGCCAAGCTCGAAGGCGATCTTGCCAAGCTCATCGAGCGGAGGTTGCGCGCCCAGGTCGCCCGGCCGGGAGATGGGGAGGTGTTCCACCTCAAAGGTCCACCCTACCGCGGCCTGTCGACCTATGACTTCGAGGACGCGCCCGTGTTCTTCGGCCGCGACGGGGCGGTCCGGACGGCCCTGACCCGGCTCATGGCGGCGGCCGAGGGCGGGATGGCGTTCCTGCTCGTGCTCGGTGCATCCGGGGCAGGCAAGAGTTCCCTCGCGCGCGCCGGCCTCCTGCCGGCTCTCGTCGCGGCCAAGGCCGTGCCCGGCGTTGGCCTGTGGCGGCGAGTGGTGATGCGCCCCGGAGATACGGGGCAGGACCCGGTCGCGGCTCTGGCGCGAGCGCTTCTTGCGGGCGACATCCGCGCCGGCGAAGGTCTGCCGGAGCTTGCCGGTCCCGGTATCGGCATCGAGGAACTCGCCCGCCACCTTCGCGCCTCCGCATCCGATCCGTCCTTCCCCTTTCGGAATGCGCTGCGGGCGCTGGCGGACACGGAGCGAAATCGGCGCGGACTGCTCGCGCATGAGGAAGCCCGCCTTGTTCTCGTGATCGACCAATTGGAAGAACTGTTCACGCACCCGAGCATCTCGGACGCGGACCGAACGTCCTTCGCGCAGATCCTGGCGGGGCTGGCACGCTGCGGCCTGGTCTGGGTCATCGCGACGATGCGGTCCGACCTTTGGCACCGCGTCTGTGAGGTCCCCACACTTCTCGATATCACGGAGGCCGGCTCACGCCTCGATCTGCTTCCTCCGGATGGCGCCGAGCTTCTGGAATTGGTCCGCAGGCCAACCCGGGCGGTCGGGCTCGGCTTCGACGAGGATCCGGAGACAAACTTGGGTCTGGACGCGGTGCTCGCCGATGCAGCTGCGGCAGAGCCGGGCGCCCTGCCGCTCTTATCCGTGCTTCTCGAGGATCTTTACCGTCGCGACGTTCTCGACGCGGGCGTATCACGACCAGCCCGACTGACCTTCGCGAGCTATCGGGCGCTCGGCGAACTAAAGGGCGCGATCGCGACCCGGGCGGAAACCGTCTACCGCCGCATCGAGGAGGGCTCGCCAGACGTCGCGGCGACGCTGCCTTCATTGCTGCGAGCGATGGTCACGACGAGCGTTGGCGCAGCCGTGACCTCCAGGCCAGCGCGACTTGCAGATTTTCCGCCGGGGCCGACGCGCACCCTCATCGACGCGCTCGCCGCCTCCGACTCGCGTTTGCTCACCCTGCAGGAGCGGGACGGAGAGGTGGAGGCGCGCCTCGCTCATGAGGCGCTAATCGCGCACTGGCCGCGGGCCGCCAAGCAGCTGGAACGGGATCGGCGCGACATCGAGACCCGGGCCCGCCTCGAAGGACTGCTCAAGGCATACCAGAACGCCCCGGCACGACGGAAGGGTGATGCCCTTATCTCAGGGCTTTCACTTGAGGAAGGCGTCGATCTTGTCGCACGCTGGCGGATTGCGCCCGCCACTCCGCTCGGCGCCTTCGTTGACGCGTCTCAGCGGCGGCACCGGGCGTCGCGTCAGAGAGGCTTCGCGCTGGCGGCGGCACTGGTGCTTGTCTTTGCCGGCATCGCTGCCGGCGCGGGCCTGCAATGGCGTGAAGCGGCGCGGCAGAGTGAGACCGCTCGCACGGCCGAGCGGATCGCGCAAGCCGGCCGCGCGGCAGCGGCGGCCCGTGAAGCGATCGTGCGCGAGGACCCCCTTCTCGCCATCTCCATAGCCGTCCGGGCGCTCAAGGCAGGTGCCCCCTTGAGCTGGGAGACGACGCCCGAACTGTGCCGGGTCATTCTGGATGCCGAGCAAAAGCTTCAACTCTTGAACGCCATCAAAGGCAGATTCTTGGCCTCTGCGATCTCGAAAGACGGGAACACGATTGCGCTTCTCTCGAAAGACCGCCTCGCGTTCTACAATGCATCGAATGGCGCCATCCTCGCACAACCCATAAACGTCGGCACGCCCAACGAAGGAGATGTCCAGATCGCAATATCGGAAGACGGTCGGCGGGCCGCGGTGCGATCGTCCCAGCTGATCTCGTTCTACGACGCCTCGAAAGGCAAGGCGCTGTCCAGCGTTGGCTGCCCGGATCGGCTCTACCAGATGTTTTTTCTCTCAACGGAGCGGTTTCTGGCTTTCTGCAAGAACAAGGCCGTGGTTCTGGCCCCCTCCTCTGGTCACCAGCTCTACGACGTCGAGATCGGGCTGGAAGAGGATGTTTATTACGGCGTAGGGCCGCAACAGGTGCTGTCCTACGATGCGAAGCACCATCTGCTTGCGTCTCCGCACGAGATCCGAAACGCGGATGATGGTCACGTCGTCCTGAAACTGGCTGGCGGTGCGAAGGCTTATCTTCCCAGCAGCACCTTCTCGCCTTCGGGCAACCTTCTGGCCGTAGACATGGAGAACTCAGTCGATCTCTGGAGCATTTCGCAAAAGCGCAGGCTCGCTTCAGTGCCTAACCTGGCAGGTCTGGCACCCGTGGTGTTCGACGACGATCAAACGCTGATTGGCATTTCCAATACGGCAGCCAAGACCTATGACATTTCTTCCAAGAGCCTCAACGAGTATACCTCATACGGCTCCACGCTGCAGCAGCAGTCTCCAACCAAGGAAGATCTCGCCTATCAAAGGTCCTTTCGCATGCCAGCGAATGGTTCGGTTCTATTTATCGCCAATCCGTATGGAGATGTCAGCCCTGCGAAAGGCCTCACAGTCGTCGCCAAATCCGGTCACTCTTTCAGGGTATTCCGCGGCGATCCCAAGCCGGATACCGACTTCTCGAATGAGCATATCGACGGCCCGTTTGCGACAATCGATAGTGACTACGTCTATATCTGGCGTTCGCGTCTCTTGAGCGGTTCAGTCAAACTTGCAGAGGCCGCGGCGGATAACTCGCGCAACACCGTCTATGCGAGTCATGCAGGCGCCGACATCGTCGGAGGCAAGGCTTGTCGAGCGCCAACGGAGTGCACTCCGGTCAACTTGGGTCAATATGTTATCGTGCTCCGGGATGGACGGGTCCGAAGCTTGAGCCTCCAGGATCGCAGTCTGCGTTTGACGGATTCGCAAGGAAAAACTATTGCCAGTCAATCGCTCGAAGCATATTTCCCAGCCGGTTCGAACCCAAGATTGACAAACATAACTGTCACATCTGACGGCCAATGCAACTCGGCGCTGGTTCAGAGCGACAGGGGAGACCGGCTTTTTCTGATCCGAGCGACGAAGTTCACCAAGTTGGAACTGCCATCGAGGGCTAAGAACATCTCCGTTGACGCTTCGATGGACCAACAGATCTTTGTCACGTCAGGCGACAGAAGGTTTCGCATCGAGTGCGGAACAGGCGCTACATCAGAAATCGTCGGGAAGTCTGAGATCCGCTCTGCGGGTAATGGTGCCTTCGTGGTAGAACGCATCGACATCGGCGATCCGTCGAACCCGTCCGCATTGAAAATCGACATTTACCGATCCGCTGACTTTAAGCTCCAAAGAAGCGTCATTATTGACATCAACCAAGAGAACAGAGATGACGATTACGATGTCGACGTGGAGGAGAATGGCAAGCGAAATCTTCTTGGTGAAGCCGTGTTCGATCTGCATACGAATAAGCTACTTGCACGGCTTGACCCAAAATACTCGAAATACGAATTCCTACCTGGTCGCAACATGATTTTAGGTTCGAAGGAGACTGTAAACGGCAGCCTTGGTAAAACGTCGTTCATTGATGGCGGAACTTATGAGGTTATGCTTACAACCGGACCTGTAGATAACAGAAATTCCGTCACGTTCGGTGATCTCTTAGAGTATTTGTCTCATGAAGGTTCAGCATATCTCCTGCCTGATATTAAAAGATCATCCCGTGAACTCACCGAGTTGTATGATCGCACAGATCTATCGTTTGTCCGATGACGCTGGAAGAGACTTGGCCGACAGACTGTCATAGCGGTAAACAATGCGTCGACGATCCTCGAGCCGTCATCACCCACGCCCTTGTTGCGAAGTCGGATCGGTCGTTTGATGATGTCAATCGGCTCGCAATCTTGATTCCTCCGCACATCCGGTGCTGATGGCGGCGTTTGCTTGTCGACGGGTAGGACCGCTCATGCAGCGTGCAGGACGCGCTGGCGCAACAGGTTGAACTTGGCGCGGCCGTATATGCTGCGCTTGATCAGCTTGAGGCGGTTCACCTTCCCCTCGACCGCACCGTTGCTCCACGGTTCCGTCATCGCCGCGCGTACCGCGGCCTCGTCCTGGCGCAGACTGGCGGCAAAGCCGCAGAGCTCGGTCATGGCGGCATCGGCGAGCCATGGAGCGAGCCCGGCAGGATTGCGCCGGCGCAGCAGCTGGCGAAGGCGCGCACCTGCTCGGCCGCCGCTCTGAGGCCCGGCGCGGCGGCGATGAGAGCTTCGATGAAGCGGCCCTCTTCGGCGGAGAGCGCCGCCGGGTAGGCGGTGAGCCAGCGAGTGATGCGGCGGGTGGACGGGATCCGAACGGAACGCGGCCGCGACGGCTCGCCCCGGCGTCGTCGCGCCACCCAGCGGCGGATGATGTCGTAGCCGCCAGCGAAGCCTTGCTCCTGCACCTCGCGGTGAAGCGCGGTGGCGTTGCGTCGGCCGTCCCGCCAGCGCGCCTCGACAATGGGCAGGTGGGCGTCGAGCAAGGGAATGCCCTGCTCGCGACAAAAGGCGAGCGCCCCTTCCCCGATCAACATCACCGCCCCCGACCTTTCCATCACGGCCCTCGCGGCAAGTATCGGGTTGCGCGGCCCCAACAGGCCCGCGACCGCTCCGGCCGCCCGGGTCCGACCATCCATGGTGGCAGCGTCCATCTCCATCTTGCCCGCGGACGTGAACACCGCCCCGCGTCCGGCATTGAACAACGGGTCGTCCTCCAACGCCATCACGGTCCGGGTCACGGACTCGACCGCCGAGCCACTGGCGGCCAAAACTGCATGTCCCGCCATTAGCGCGACACTCAGGCCGGTCCGGTATTCGGCCTCCGTGTACCGTGTCGTCGCCTCGCGACGCATGACGCCAGCGCCGCCATTGACGGCAAGGGAGAACGTCCGGAGGGAGGCCGGCTCTGATGGCATGAGCATCGACAACATCCGCACTCCCAGTCCGGGCTGGTCAGCGATGCCGAGAGCCGTCCGACGCATCACCCTACGACATCGTTCTCAGAACCGGACGGTCGAGATATCGCTCGCGACGAGCGGCACGAAGCCCGGCCTCAGCCCCGATCGGCTTGCCGATTCTTTGTCCAAACACATCATCAGGATGTCGCGCCGCATCAAAAACCTGGGTCTGCCTCCGTCTGCGGCGGCGACATCGATCTGCCTGGTCGGCGGCAGGAGCGCGCACCACATATGCCGCTACGACGTCCAACGGCCGGAGCTGCCTCTCGCTCGGATCTCTGTTCGCCCAGCCGGTGTCAGGATGCCGCCAACCCACTCGTTGGCCAGTCGCAGCACGTCGTCTCGGTCGAAGCCTGTCCTGTAGGGCGAACGACCCTGCCAGTTCGCCGTGCTCGGCACACCCCCGATCGCCATCGGAGTGCCGCGAGTCGTTCTCATCTCGGCAGGTCCAGATAGGCGGCGAGAGCGACCGCGGCGTCCCCACTCTCCGAGTCCGCGCGTCGCTCCCAGGCCGCGTGGTCGACGAGCCAGCGGGAAGGCCGCGGCAGCTGGGCGTCGATCCACACCATCGGGATGCCGGCGTCGGCGGCGAAGCGCATGATCTCCGCCGTGCCGCCGCGCTTGCCCGTGACGGCCCCGTCCCAGATGGCGATCAGGACGTCGCAGTGCACGACCACGAAGCGGCCGACCGCCTCGTAGCTTTCCGCCTCGCGCGCGCCGCGAACGCCGGCGAGCTCGATCACCACGGCTGCGGCGAGCAGCCGGCGAAAAGCGTCCGCCGTGGCGGGGAAGTCGCAGACGTAGTCTTCGATCGCGAAGGGCAGCGGCGCGACCAGGGCGAATCCGGCGCGCAGCCCTTCCTCGGCAACCAGCCGGTCGGCGCCTTCCGCGAGCGGCGACACCACCGCGACCCGCGCCTCCTGCCGCCCGCCGCCGCGGCGGGCCGCCCGGACGACGCACGCCAGCACGACGGCGATCTCCCGCCTGAGCCGATCGCCCTGGTCGGCCTCGAGATGGCGCATCCCGGTCACGCCGACCCTGAATGCCGCCGACGGCAAGGCGTTCTCGCCCGCGCGGGGACCGCGAGCACCGCTCGGCGAGCGAGCCTCGGCATCCTTCGGCGCCGTCACGGCGCTGCCGCCGCTTCGAGCGGCCGGAGTGCCGATGCGCTGTCGGGCGAAACGACCTGGCGCCGCAACAACACATGGCCTGGATCGCCGGCGCGCTCCAGGCAGCGGATCAGCCCCATGATCTGGGCATGATCCTTGTCCACCTCCTCGGGAGAGCGCGGGAGCAGCTCGTCCCAGGGCACGAGCAGCGGATGACGCTGCGCGCCGTCGTCACGCGCCTCGCCCTGCACCCAACCGCCGAAGCGTCGCTCGCATGCCCACCGCTCGTGCTCCAAGCGCAGGAGCGGTCGCAGGAGCGGCCCGTCCGGAGCCTCCGCGATAAGGGCCTGCGCGTCGGCGGCGTCCAGTTTCGGCAGCACGCCCGGCGGTAGGCCACCGACATCGAAACCGAGCGAATGCATCTTGGCAAGACAGTGGTCGGCGGCGTTGCGGTTGGCGATACGCAGGCTCTCCGGCAGCCTGTCCCAGTTGACGTCCGCCCTGCCGAGCCATCCTCGATCCGCGAGTGCTCGTGCAGGGCGCGAGCGAGCCTGTCGCGCGTGGCGGGCGCGCTGAGCTGGGCATCGAGGAACGCATCCGACAGGCCGAACTCCACAAAGTCGTCCGGCGGCGAGGAGCCGAACAGCGCTCGCCACGACACGACTTCCCCCTCGTTGCCCGTCCTGACGAAGCTGGGAGCGATCAAACGTCCGGTCCGCCGCCGGATCGCCCGCAGCAACATCACGGCCGGCAGGGCGCCGCCGATCCCGGCGGCGGTGAGGTAAACGACCGTGACGGGGGCGGCGCCGTCGCGCTCTCGCAAGGCGATGCCCGCCGCCGTGCTGCCAGCCTGGAAGTCATCGAGCGCGTCCGCGAAGGCGACATCGACGGTGCCCTCGAGGGCAGGCCGTGCCCCGAAGAAGCGCGAGCGCGCCGCCGCTGCGCTGGCGACGAGGACGGTCACCATGGCCGGCGACCGGTCGACGACCATCGCGAGCTGGCAGAACGCTTCCAGCATTTCCTCGCCCAACGGATCGAAGCCGACGAGGAGGGCGTGGAGGCGCCGGCCCGGCGCGGCCTGCAGGAAAGGCGGGCTGGCCAACATCAATTGGCGCGCGATCAAGCGCTCGGGCCGCAGCACGTGAACGTTGGGCAGTCCATCGGGATCGGGCGATGCCCTGCGCAGCTCCGCCAGCCTGGCCGCGAGGTGTTCGGCGTAATCACTCCGGACGAGGATGATGATCCAGTCGCCGCGCCGAGGGGCAGTCGAACCAGGACCGCGCGCCGCCAGGGCGGCGAAGAGTTCCAGCGCCAGGCATAGAGTGCGGGCATCATCGCCGGCGTCGATGAAGATCCGGCCGGCCCGCCAAAGGGCCAGTCCGGTGACGAGACTACCCTCGAGCGCGTGCCGCACCACCGGGCGCCCAAAGAGCAGCGTTTCTTCGTTTGGAACGACCTGCAGCGCCCGTCGGTCGTGCCTGCGCCACAGGTCGACGGCGCGTACGGCGAGGCGCGTCGACCCAATCACGACGGGATGGCCGCGATGGACGTGCCGCGCCAGCAGCTTGCGCCGCTTCTCCCGGAACAGCCGGGCCAGCACGGCGATCAGCGAGGAGTACAGCGTCAACAGGCCTGTCAGAGCGGCAAGAACGGTGATTTTATTACCGCCCTCGAGACTCTTGATGCTCGGGGCGAAATCGCCCGATGCCCTGAATGCGATCTCGCCGACCGAATGCAGGCTGCCGTCGTAAAGCTTGAGCGACCAGCCGATGACGCCGAGGATGATGGTCGCCGTACCGAAGGCGAAGGGCACGATGCCGAAGATCAAGCGCGTGTTGAGCCGCTTCGCGAGGAGTTTCAAAGCACTCAAACCCACGGTCTGCAACGTGTCTTCGGTCATCGTCCTGGTTCCGCGACGCCGGACGAGAGTAGCGGGGCGCCCCGGTCCAGCATAGAAGCTAGCAAGGGCCGATCGAATCAATCAAGTGACGATGCACGACGAGCTTCCCCGGGACCGTCACCTCTTTGGGCCGGGACCCAAGCGCATCCTGACGATCGACGGCGGTGGTGTCCGCGGCTCCATGGCCATTGCCTTCCTGGAGCGCCTGGAGGCGCTGATCGCGCAGCGGGAAGGCCGGACGGTCAGGCTGTGCGACTGGTTCGACCTGATCGGCGGCACTTCGACCGGCGCCATCATCGCGACCACGCTGGCGATGGGCTTCAGCGCCGGCGAGATCAAGGACTTCTACAACCGGCTCGCGCCCAGGGTCTTCCGCAGGATGTTCTGGCGCCTGCCCGGCTGGACTGCGAAGTTCGAGGCGGCCTACCTGCAGGCCGAGTTGGATGCTGTGCTGGCAGATCGGCGTCTGGGCACCGTGGACCTGCAGACCGGGCTCGGCCTCGTGCTGAAGCGCATCGACACCGGCGGCTCCTGGCTCCTCCTCAACAACAGGCGCTCGGCCTACTGGGCGACGCCGGACGACCGCAGCTTCATCGGCAACGCCGACCTGCCTCTCGCCACTCTTGTGCGGGCGAGCACGGCGGCGCCGCACTACTTCGATCCGCAGATCATCACCATCACCGAGGGCAAGCCGCCCGGCCTGTTCCTCGACGGCGGTATGACGCCGCATAATAATCCCTCGCTCGCCTTCTTTCTCGCAGCCGCGCTGCCGCCCTTCGGCCTGAACTGGCCGTGCGGGCCGGCCAACCTGAAGATCATGTCGGTCGGGACCGGAACCTACCGCCCGACGGTGGGGATCGCGGAGGCGAAGCGCTCGCACCCGATCGGTCTGGCGGTGAAGGCCCTGGCGGCGCAGATCGCGGACGCGCAGCACCTCACGCTGCTGCTGATGTCCTGGTTTGGGGAAACAAGCTCGGTCTGGCCGATCGCAGGACAGATCGGCGTTGCTCCCCCGCAGCGGTCCACAAACCTGCGCCGTTGCTCGTTTCGCGTGCGGGAAATTGCAGGCCGGGGCTGAACAGTTTACTTGCCCTGGTCGACAGAGCTAATAAGTCCAACTCGCCCGTTTGGGGCGTGTCGATCGTTCGCCGGCAAAGAAGATGCGTCGCCTTGCCTGATTACCACGTCTTCATCTCCTCGCCCGGTGACGCGGCCATCGAACGGCGGCGTTCCGAGACCGTGGTCAGCCGGCTCAACACCGAGTTCGCCGGCTTCGCGCGGCTTAGGACGGTGCGCTGGGAAACAGAACACTACAAGGCGCACGACACCTTCCAGAAGCAGATCCCCCCCGCGGCCGACTGCGATGTCGTCGTGGGCATCCTCAAGTGGCGGCTTGGCACGGAACTGCCGCCCGCCTTCGAGCGCACCCCGGATGGTGAGCCCTACCCCAGCGGCACGGCGTACGAGATCCTCACCGCCATCGACAAGCGCCGCCAGGGCGGCGAACTGCCCGACGTTTTCGTTTTCCGCTATTCCGGTGGATCGCCGCTCACCCGGCTCGATGATCCCGACCGCGCGAACATCGAGCGCGAGTGGGCGAGCCTGCGCGGCTTCTTCGAACGCTGGTTCGTCACGCGCCAAGGTCATTTCATCGCGGCGCTGAACGGCTATCGAGATGAGGACGACTTCGAGCGGCAGCTCGAAACGCTGCTGCGCAAATGGGTCGCCGACAAAATCGCCGGCGGTCGCGTCGTTCCCTGGCCAGCCACCAAGGGGTCACCGTTCCGCGGCCTCGATGTCTTCGGCACCCGGCACGCACCGGTGTTCTTCGGCCGCGGCCGCGACATCCGCCGCGCCATCGACCTCCTGCGCGACGTTTCGGCGAACGGCACGCGCTTTCTGCTGCTTGTTGGGGCGAGCGGGACCGGCAAGTCGTCGATGGCGCGCGCCGGGCTGATCCCGCGCCTGGTCACGCCCGGCGTGGTGCCGGAGGTCGACCTCTGGCGCGTTGCCGTGATGCGGCCAGGCGATGGCGCCAACGGACCGTTTGCGGCGCTGGCTCAAGCGCTTTTGCAGCGCGACGACGATGTGTCCCCCGAAGAGGAAGGCCGCGGCGCGGCGCTGCCCGAAATCGCCGATGGCGATTGGAAGACGCCGTCGGAACTCGAATCGCTGCTCGTCCACGCGGACGCCGGCGCGATCCGACCGCTCGTCAACGCGCTCGCCCGCATCGGCGAGCACGCGATGCGGAGCGAGCACTACGGTCGCCCGTTGCGCTGCGACCTGATGCTGCTCGTCGACCAGCTCGACGAGCTGTTTGCCCCATCCGTGCCGACGGAAGTGCGGGAGCGCTTTTCCACGCTGCTGGCGGCGTTCGTCGCTTCGGGACGCGTTTGGCTGCTGGCGACGCTTCGGGCCGACCTGTACGCAGCGATGCTGACGGTGCCGGCGCTGAAGGCACTCAAGGATACCGGTGCGTCCTATGATCTCGCGCCGCCTGCCACGGCAGAACTGGCGGAAATCGTCCGCGAGCCGGCAAAGGCGGCAGCGCTGACCTTCGCATGCGATCCAGTGACCGGGGAAGGACTCGACGAACGTTTGTTGCGCGAGGCCGACCGGCCGGACATGCTCCCGCTGCTGCAGCTCGCCCTCAGCCGCCTGTGGGAAGCGCGCGAAAGCGATGGCGCCGGGACGGTGCTGCCGGTGGCCGCCTTCGACCGGCTCGGCGGCTTGAAGGGCATCATCGAGGAGGCCGGCGAGACGGCGCTGGCCCAACTCGGCGTGAGCGAGCGCGGCAGACTGGCCCGGCTCATCCGCCAACTCGCCGAACTCTTGCCGAACGGCGCCGGCGGCGCCGGCCTGACCGCGCGCGCCGCGCCCCTGGCTCAGGCAGCGCCCGACGAAGCGGGACACGCCCTGGTCGCCGCGCTGGTCGCCGCTCGGCTGCTGACCCTGACCGCTGAAGGCGGTGGCACCTTCGTGCGCCTCGCCCATCAGCGCGTGCTGAGTGATTGGGCGCGCGCGGCAGGGATCGTCGCCGACAGCGCCGACTTCTACCGCGTGCGCGACGAGGTCGAGATTCAGCGACGACGCTGGGAGGACGGAAAGCGGCGCGGTGAACTGCTGCTGGCACGCGGCCTGCCGCTTGCCCAGGCACGCGCCATAGTCGACACCTACGGCGACGAGCTGTCCGACGAGATTCGCGCCTTCGTGCGCGGGTCGCGCAACCAGGCCAACCGTCTGCAGGCCGTCGCATGGACTTCGAGCGTCGTTTTCGGCTTGATCGCTGTCCTGGCTGCCGGTTTCGCCCATCTGGCCTATGTTGCGACCGGCCAAGCAAGGCTATCGCAGCAGGAGGCGGTGAGCCGCCTCCATGAATCCCAAACGTCACAAACCAGATCGCAAACGAGCCAGGTGATCGGACTGGTCAACCAGGGCGACGCCGAGCGAGCCATCCTGCTTGCGCTCGAATCGCTGCCGAATGATCCCGACCATCCAGACCGCCCCTATCTGCCATCGGCGGAACACTGGCTTCGCATGGCACTGCGTCTTCACGAGGTGAACCGCAATCGTCTTCTTTGGCAAGGTACTCTGCCGGCCCCCGTCTACTTGAGCGCGATCAGCTACGATGGCCGCTTCATCGCAGCGGCAAACGACGAAGGCGTGCATGTCTTCGACCGCGTCAAGGGCACAACCAACCTCCTCGACATCGCGGAGCTACTGAAAGATGTCCAGCCCTTCAATCTCCAGTTCAACAGCAATTCGCTGCTGGTCGTGGCGTCTGGACGCGAGCTTCTGCTGATCGACGTCGAAAGCGGCGTCGTTCAGTCCCGATTTTCAGCGTCGGTCGAACAGCAGATCTGCGGATGGCATCGGGAGAACAATGATATCTCCCTTCATCAGAACATAAAACTCAGAGGGGACAAGGTCCGATTCAGAGTCGAAACGTGGGACCTTTCTGGATCCGATTCCGTCAGTTCCTACGACTGCGAGAACAACAACGGCCCATACGCAAGAACCTACAAAGAACTTTCGGCGCAGGAGATGGATAGGGCTACCATACTGATCAGTCGCGACATGACGATTAGCTTTGTGGCCCTTGGGAAGACAATCGTCAAAGTCATGGCGCAGGGGGGCGCTCCAAGAGGCGTCAAGGGGCACGAAGCCGAACCGGCGATGATCGCAATGCCGACCTATGATTTCCAGCAGATCTTAATCGGCCGCGGCGACGGTCGCCTCTCGATCGTCAATCCAAGATCGATGGAAGTCACAACGGAAACGGCGCCGAACGGCAAAGTGATCATCGGCATGGACGGCACCGCCGACTCACAATTGAGTTTGACTGCCTACAAGGAAGGGCTGCTGCAAGTCTATGCGCGAGGAACTGCCGAGGACTTCGAGCCCGTAACGGGGGCTGCCGCGCAGGAGGGCACCAATGCGATTCCCTGCGCGATGCCGGGTGCTCATCATTCGATTTCAAGTGCTGACAATTCAAGCAAGCTCGATATTGCCGATGGGCGCGCGACGCTCGTCAGCTTGGCTCGTACCATGGTCGTGGACGGCGCGGCCGGCACACCCATCGATGCGGCGTTCTCGGATGACGGTCGGCGCGCCTTCGTTCTGCTCGACGCAAGCGGACCGACCAGGATCCTCAAGGTGCTCGGCATCGACGCAGCGTCGGGGCAGGTGACGACGGAAGACGCGATGCCTTTGGCGGCGGACTTCCAATGCGCGCGCATGAGCCCGGATGGCCGCCATGCCCTGATCGTCAGGAACGGAAAGCTCCGGTTGATCGACATGAAAAGAAAGCTGGCAACCGATCTGAAAGTCAACGGTCGCAAATCCAATGCCGTCGGGATTGCGTTCGACAAGCAGGGAAAGCGGTTCGCCACGCTTCATGGGGATGGATTCCTGATCCTTTGGCAGACGGCAACCCTGGAAAGCCTGGACAATGACGGCCGCAACTTCCTGTCAGGAGCCAAACTGACCAGACTGGCTTTCAACGACACCGGTGACAGACTGATCATCGATGCCGACGGAAAATCGTTCGGCTGGCGGATCTATCCGGATACGCGAAGCCTCATGGCAGCGGCGAAGCGTGCCGTGACCGACTGTTTGACGTTGGCGGAGCGGGAACGGTACTTCCTCCCGCGCGAGCCGCCGGGGTGGTGCATCGATGACGCGAAACCTCCCTACAGGTCGGCTGCGTGGAAGCAGTGGCTGCAGTCGAAGCGGGCCGGAACGTCGATGCCGATGCCGGCTCAGTAGACGGACACATGCGGATCTCTTCGTTTCTGCGAGGACGTGACAGCTCGTTGCCGCGCGGTGCTCTTGCGCCCACACCAGCTTCTTTTCTTGGGTCCACCGGTGGCCGATGCCGATCACCGGGATTTACCTCTGACAACAGTGGTTTGCTACGGCCGACGCCTCGCCGGAGAGATCAGAAGGTTGCCGATCGAGGGTTCGGACATGTCAAGCGTCTCCGACGTTTCCTCGAAGGCACTTCGTCGTGAGATATAGACGTCGTCGATCCTGCCAAGGTCGTTCGGACCGCCTTGCAGAACGCCGCTTCCATTGCCAAGCTGCTGATCATGACGAAGTGCACGATCGCGGATGCGCCCAAGGCTCATGCCAAGCCATAGCTTCGGATCAGATCGATCCTTTTTTTGAACGTCGTCGGATAGTGCTTGAATTAGCCGAGGCGATACATTGTCGAAGCCCTCATGCCTCCCCCGGAGAAGCGGACCGCGTCCTGCCACAGCCAGCAGTTCTCCGGGGTCGAACGGCTTTGCGACATGCGCGTCCATGCGGGCGGCGAGGAAACTCGCGACCTGATCCGGCAGGACATTGGCGGTCAGGGCGACGATCGGCGTCGTGCGGCTCGCCCTGCTAGGCGTCCTGAACAGGCCGCTGGCCGCGATGCCGTCCATGACCGGCATTTGCGCGTCCATCGCTATAGTCCGGAAAAGAAGTTCAACGCCGAGCGGCGCCGCAGTGCCTCCTAAACCGGTGAGTGTCGCCTATCACGCGGGGGCTGGCTCACCGGCTTGGCCACGGACGTCACCGCGCCATGACGCGTCGCCGGAGATCAATCAGGCGCGGGTCGGCCTGCAGCGACCCGGCGATAGCAAGTGCATCGATGATCTGCTCCGTGCCATGGACCCAATCCGCCGCGTCCTCGGGCAGGACGGCGTGGAGGATGGCCAAATGCGCTTCGGCATGCGATCCGACCAGTGTACCGCCGGCGAAGTGCAGGGGACTGAACCAGTGTGGGCCGACCCCCGTCAGTAACGGGAGCACGGCCTCGACGACGGCGGGAGTATCGTCGCCAGCCGAGAGGGCCAAGCCGGCCAGCGCGGCGGCTGTCCTGGCCGTCTTGGCCACCAGCTGCCTCGGCCAGACCTGCCGTAGGAAGCCGATGAGGTGTCCTGAAGCATCGCCTTGCCCCTGGAATGTGAACGCCAAGAAGGCCTTCGGTGCCTATGTCGGCTTCCAGCGCTTCGTCGCTTCAGCAGATCTGGAAGTGGCAGAGGTCGAAACTGATGGCGCAAAGTTTTCGTCGGCTTGGTCAAACTGGTGCGATGGGTGAGGGTGAGTACGAATCGGTCGGCTGGCTCGTCCTGCTCGCACCAAATGACGGCAAGATACGCGTGGCCAGCACAAGGCTGGAGGGCGCAAAGTATCACCTCATCCTGCCAGCCACGCCACTCGGTCGCGCGCAATACTCGTGCGATCCGTGCCGCACGCGCCTTCCTCCGCCACGGCAGCTTCACACCTTGGGCGCGGTTGAGATCGCTCCATCGCTCGATGCGGACCGCAAATTCAAGCTAGTGGCTCTGCACAGAGTTTATGACTCTTTGGCAGGCTGGGGATAGCTCTTT
>CAXTMA010000048.1:0-19772 GCA_964245015.1 uncultured Beijerinckiaceae bacterium
ATTGTGAAAAGCTCCTGGCCGACGCCGTCAATGCCAACCTGCCAAAGTAGTGCTATGACGCCGACTCATAGGCTTCCAATCGCCGGATCGGGATGGCGATCAGGTGACTCCACACGCGGGCGATCGCGCGCCACGTCGAGCGGGCAATCAACGCATCCTCGAACCGATGCGCGGTCGATCGAGGTCGAGATGCCGGAGCGACCCGCAGGGGTCGATCGGGCGACCACGCCCAAGATGTTCATCCGCGCGAAAAGAATACGATCCTTGTTGCGTTTCGCGGCGCCTCCCGACGCCTTCTCGCGCGCAGGCCCGGTTCAGGTGAGCGGGCCTTGTTGATCGTCGCCGTCGTGACGTCCCCGCGGTCGGTCCTGTCAAGATCGCTGGGCAGGCGGGTGCGATGGGCGGGGAACGGGACGAGCGTCGTCGCGCCGCGACCGGCGTTCGGAGGGTTGAGGATAATTGGCATGTGTCCGGTCTCGTAGCGTTGGACCACCATGCACGTGCGAATCATCCTGGTTAGCCGGGCACACGAATTAGCAGATCGGTGACGGTGGCCGATGCACCTCGAATCAACGTCGCATGGACGGCAGGTGCAGAAGCGGGCGTGAACCGTTCGTTCGCGCTCCTGCGAACTCGCAGCGTTGGCGCCTCAACGCGACGCTTCCTCCGCCGTCGCGACGCGCACCGCATCGGCCGTAACCTTGAAGATCTCGGTCGAGAGCGGATGCGGGCGGTTCGCGTTCTCCTTGGCGACCTGCCCCACCAGATCGCGTTGCTTGGCATCGTTGACTGGCCACATCATCAGGAGATCCCTCGCGGGGACGGCGGCGAAGGCTTCGGGTCCGAGCTGGGCAAGAAGACGTCCGCGAAGCTTCGGAAGGAGGAGGCGGGCGGCATCGTACCCATCACCCTTGGCGACGAAGAGGGCGCCGCCGTCCGTCGGCGGCGGCGTCCCGGCGGTCGGAAGCTCGCTCGACATGTCCTCGAGATTGGCCAGCGCGCGCCCATGCAAGGCGTCGGAGGCGACGCCCCAAGGTTTCAGCATCGGTTGTTCGATGTACTCGTCCGTCTTTCCGCGGTCGATCGCGTAGGCGACGACGAGTTTGGCCGAGAACGGGAGGCGGACCAGCCCGGGATACGCGTCCGCGAAATAGGCCGGCAGGAGCTTGGGACGGAGCAAGGGAGCTGCTTGGTCCCAATCGAGCGGCTTGTGGCTGCCGATAGGATCGGCGCGCCCGACAGATGACAACGCCGCCATGCCGTAGAAGGTGCCGGCGATGCTCGCGAGAATGTCTCGCCGGCCCGGTCGTGTCACACTCATTCTGCCACCCTTGTCGCCGCCACGCAGCATCCGCCGATCCATATGCCTCAACGCAGGGCAGAGGCTAAGCCGTTGATGTCAGCTCCTGCCGGGAGCAGACGTCCGCTAAGATTCCGCAGCGAGCTGGGGCACGTTACGACGACGTTCCTTGTTGACCGACGATCAACGAGTAGCAGGCGCCAAAGGGCCCCGGTGTGATCCTCGTCCACGTCCAGATCGCAACTTCTCGCATTCGCTTGTATGCCACCGTGCCAGCGAAGCCCCATGACGATACGGCCGTCCACTTCCGCACCGTAATCGGCCGCTGCGCCGACGACCCCGCCTCGAGCCTCGACGGCTTGCCCTTCGCTCGGATCGTCGTCGCATGCGACGACGATCCGAGCGTGAATGCTGCGGTCGAACGCTCAAGTCAGAAGCTTGTCCATGACGATCGGCAACTCGCGGATGCGCTTGCCGGTCGCGTGGTAGACCGCGTTGGCGACTGCCGCGGCCGTGCCGACGATGCCGAGCTCGCCGATACCCTTGGCGCCGAGCGGATTGATCTCGTCGTCCTCCTCGGGAACCATGATCACGTCGACCGCCGGCACGTCCGCGTTGACCGCCATCAGGTACTCGCCCAGGCTGTCGTTGACGTAGCGTCCCCGCTTCGCGTCGATCTCCGTCGCCTCAAGCAGGGCGGAGCCGAGACCCCAGATCATCCCGCCCATGTACTGGCTCCGGGCCGTACGCTGGTTGATGATGCGGCCCGCGGCGAAGGCGCCCGTCATGCGGGGCACACGGAGCTCGCGCGTGAGGCGGTGCACGCGTACCTCGACGAACTCGGCGCCAAAGGCGAACATCAGGGGCTTGCCGTCCTTCGACTCGTCGCCGCGCGCCTGGTTGGCGAACGGCACTTGGCCCTTGCGCAGCTTGTCCAGGATCTCCGGCTTCTTGCCGGGTGGCACGAACTCGCCGACTTCGCTGACCTCGCCCACGTCCAGCCGCGCGAAGGCGGCCGCACGGGCGTCCTCCGCCGGCATGTCGTTGCCGAAGCGCGCCCTGATCTTGTCGGTGGCCAAGCAAATGGCCGAGCCGAGCGACGCGGTGGAGAGCGAGTTGCTCGAGGCGGGAGCGGCCGGCAGCCGGGAGTCGCCCATCACCACCTCCACCCGCCCCGGGTCGAGCCGCAGGGCCTGGGCGGCGATCTGGCCCAGCGCCGTATAGGTCCCTTGGCCGGAGTCCTGGCCCGCCACCTCGACCCTGGCCTTGCCGTCGACGCTCAGCGTCACCCGCGCGGTCGCCGGCGCCATGTGGGTGGGGTAGCTGGCCGTGGCGCAGCCGTACCCGATCAGCCAGTCGCCCTCGCGCATCGACTCCGGCCGCGGGTCGCGCTTGCTCCACCCGAAGCTCGCCGCCCCCTCGTCGTAGCACCGCATCAGCGACCTGCTGGTGAACCGTGCTCCGTCGACAGGGCTTTCGCGAATGTCGTTGATGCGACGCAGCTCGACCGGGTCCATGCCCAGCGCCACGGCGAGCTCGTCCATCGCGCTCTCGAGCGCGTACATGTAGGGCATCTCGACTGGCGCGCGCATGAAGCCCGACGACTGCCGGTCGGCCTTGACCATGTTGACCCGGGTCCGGATCGCGGGCTTGCCGTACATCGCGGTGGTGACGCCGAAGCCAGCTAGGGGATAGTCGTCCTGCCGGGACTGCATTTCCCAGCTCTCGTGCCCGTAGGCGAGCAGGTGGCCCTTGCGGTCCGCCCCCAACCGAACGACATGCCTCGTCTCGGCCCGGTACGTCGCCAATGTGAAGCCCTGGTTCCGCGTCACGACGTTGCGGACGGGTCGCCCGAGATCGCGCGCGGCGCCGGCGATGAGCGCCGTGCGCTGGGTCATGAAGCCCTTGCCGCCGAAGGCCCCGCCCATGAACGCATTCTCGACCCGAACCATGGACGGGTCGATTCCCATCATCGTCGCCGCCCCGTTCGCGAGTTCGACCACGAACTGGCTCGGTTCACGGATCAACAGTTCGCCCCCCGACCAGGACGCCGTGGTCGAGTACAGCTCGATGGCGTTCTGGTGCTGCGCCGGGGTGCGGTAGTCGCCCTCGATCCTCACGGGTGCGGCGGCGAACGCCGCGTCGAAGTCGCCGGCGTGCTTCTCCTTTCCGGACAGCGCATCGGGATGGGTGATCGCCGCGCCGGGGCTGTCCATCGTCGACGCGGGCGTCGCGGCGGCGTATCGCACGACGATGCGGTGCGACGCGTCGCGCGCGATCTCGTAGGTCTCGGCGACGATCATCGCGATGATCTGCCCGTCGTTGCGGATCTCCGGTCCGACAAGGGGCATGTTGGTGTCGGACACGTAGCCGCCCTTCTGCGTGTAGGGCGTCGCGACCCGGGGGGGTGCGTTCTCGTGAGTGTAGACCTTGACGACGTCCGTCAGGGCTTCGGCGGCCGAGGTGTCGATCGACAGCACGCGGCCGCGCGCTACGGCGCTGGTCAGGAAATAGGCCTGGAGCGGCGCCGTCTCGGGCGCATCGGCCGCGTAGACGAGGCCGCCGGTGACCTTGGCGGCCGATTCCGATCGGCGGATCGGCGCTCCCATTCTCGCGAGCGGCTCCGAATTCATGCTGCCGGGCCGATCCATCATCCAATCTCCATTGCCTGCGCGTCCAGGAGCGCGCGCACGATCGTCGCTTTGCCCAGCGCGACCTTGTAGCCGTTGTGCTCGCGCACCTCCGCGTCCTGGAACTCGACTTGCGCCGCGACCTCCGCGACCGCCTCGGTCAGGCTCTGGCCGCGCAGCATCGCCTCGGCTCGGTGCGCCCGCCAAGGGATCGTCGCGACTCCCCCCAATCCGATCCTGACGTCCCGCACGACCCCGCCATCAAGATCGAGCGCCACAGCGGCGCTGGCGTTGGCGAAGGCGTAGCTCTCCCGATCGCGGATCTTCCGATATAGGGAGCGCCGCCGCGGGCCTCCGGGTATGACGAACGCCGTGATGAGTTCGCCAGGCGCCAGGGTGGTCTCGACGTGGGGCGTCGCGCCGGGCAAACGGTGCAGGTCCGCGAAGGCCAGCGTGCGCATGCCGGACCTGCCCAGCACCTCCACGCGGGCGTCGAGCGCGACGAGGGCAGGGGCCCAGTCGCCGGGGTAAAGTGCGATGCATTGTTCGCTCGTGCCGAGCACGGCGTGTCCCCGGTTGGCGCCGTCGAGCGCGGCGCAGCCCGAGCCCGGCACGCGCTTGTTGCACTGCTCGTAGCTCGTGTCCCGAAAGTAAGAGCAGCGCGTGCGCTGCAGGACGTTGCCACCGAGGCGGGCCATGACGCGCAGCTGCTGCGAGGCGGCCTGCCACAAGCTCTCGGTCAAGAGCGGGTAGTCGCGCACCATCGCCGCGTCGGATTGCAGCTTCGCCATCGAGACCAGCGCGCCGATCCGCACCTCCTCGTCGGTGCGGACGATCCGGTGCATCGCCTCGTCGCGGATCGCCGTGATGTCGACGACCACCGTCGGCCGCATGACGTCCAGCTTCATCAGGTCGACCAAGGTCGTGCCGCCGCTCTTGTACTGGACGGACGCGGTCTCGTAGGCGCTCGCCGGCACGGAGGCGAGCGCGACGGCGGCGGCGGCGTCCGTCGGCGCTTCGTAGGTGAACGGACGCATCAACCCTTCTCCATCTCGGTCTTGGCCTGCCTGATGGCCGCGACGATGTTGGGGTAGGCCGCGCACCGGCACAGGTTGCCGCTCATGTACTCGCGGATGTCCTTGTCCGAGCCGGCGTGACCCTCGTGGACGCAGGTGATCGCGGACATGATCTGGCCCGAAGTGCAGTAGCCGCACTGGAAGCCGTCGTGGTCGATGAAGGCCTGCTGCATGGGATGCAGGACGCCGTGCGTGGCGAGACCCTCGACCGTGGTGATCCGCTGGCCCTGCGCCGCGACGGTGAGGGTCAGGCAGGCAAGGTGGCGCTCGCCGTCGATGTGGACGGTGCAGGCGCCGCACTGCCCCTGGTCGCAGCCCTTCTTCGATCCGGTGAGGCCGAGCTTCTCGCGCAGCGCATCGAGGAGCGACATGCGCGTGTCGACGAGGACGGGGTGGTCGGCGCCGTTGACGGACAGCACGACTTCGCGCGTCAGAGGCGTTGTTCTCATGTTCGCTGGATCCTGTGCGGCGGCCGCTTCCGGCCGCAAGGAAAGGGAGGCGGCCACGGCCACTCCGGTGGAGAGAACGGTGCGGCGATCGATCAGATGCCAGCTCACGGTGTGGACCTCTACTCTGCCGATGGCGGACGGCGGTGGGTCCGACCCTTGCCGTCCATGGTTCATTGGGTTCGGGCCAGCATCAGAACGCACAGCGACCGGACGCCCTGGGCGCCGTGGATCAGCACGCCCTCGATGTCGGCGGTGGCCGATGGGCCTGTCTGGAAGACGGCGTAGTGGGTACGGCGCCACTCCGGGCGCCGGTAGGCGTGATGGATGTTCGGCACGATGTCGGCCGGGTCGAGCAGCACGATGAGGTGCTGCGGCAAGTAGCCGAGCGTGTTGATCCCGAGCCCCTCGTCGGTGAGGCAGACCGAGCCGGTCTCCGCGACGCCGAAGGCCGCGCGCACCACGCCGACGTCGACGTCGGCCAGGTCCGTCGGCCGGGTGTCCGGTCCCAGCATCCTGTTGCCCTCGATCTCGGGCGCGTGGGAGCAGACGACCTTCGCGCCGGCCAGCCTGCGCCGCACGGGGGCGAGCGGATCGTCGGCGACCGGCTGGAGGAACTCGCCGCCCATGCGGGTCAAGGTCTCGCCGAAGGCCGCCAGCAGGTCCGCCGGCTTGCGGTCGTCGAACAGGGGCACCACCGGATCGGGCCGGTCGACCTTCGGCAGGTGCGCGCGCACCGCCGCCAGGATGTCGTCGCGCGCGCTCACGGCTTCGCTCCGCGGTTGTCGCGGTACCACTGGTGGAAGGTCTGCTTGGGGGCGTGCGGCACCTCGCGCTTGCGTCCCCAGGTGTTGAGGCGGTTGTAGACGATGAAGCGCGGGAGGTGGCGCAACGCGCTGTCCGCAACCGGCAGCGCGGCGCGGTACAGCCTGGGGCTGGCGAGGAGCGCGCCGGCCGCCTTCATCATCGCCTTCTTGAGCAGGGGCAGCTCGTGCGTTTCGGCGAGCACCTTGCGCCAAGCCGCGATCTGCTCGTGGATGTTGATCTTGACCGGGCACACGTTGGTGCAGGAGCCGTTGAGCGTCGAGGCGAAGGGCAGCTTCGAGTACTTGCGCGCGGAGAAGGTCGGATCGAGGATGAGGCCGATCGGCCCGGCGTAGGTCGCGCCGTAGGACAGGCCGCCGCTGCGCCGGAACACCGGGCAGGTGTTCATGCAGGCGCCGCAGCGGATGCACTTCAGCGACGACCAGAACTGCTCCATGCCCAGCCGCTCGGAGCGGCCGTTGTCGACCAGCACCACGTGCATCTCGCCGCCTTTGCGCGACCCGCGGAAGTGCGACGTGTACTGGGTCATCGGCGAACCCAGCGCCGAGCGCGACAGCAGGCGCACCAGCACGGCGAGGTGGTCGAGGGTGGGCACCACCTTCTCGATGCCGGCCGACACGATGTGCAGCGGCGGCGTGTTGGCGCTGAGGTCGGCGTTGCCCTCGTTGGTGCAGACCACGACGGTGCCCGTTTCCGCGACGGCGAAGTTGCAGCCGGTCATGCCGGCATCGGCCGACAGGATCAGCGGCCGGGTCGCTTCGCGCTGCCGCTCGGCCAAGTAGTGCACGTCGGTCGTGTCCGGATCGGAGCCGAGCTTCTCCGCGAACACCGCAGCCACGTCGGTGCGCAACTTGTGCACCGCCGGCACCACGACGTGGCTGGGCGCCTCGCCGTCGAGCTGCTGGATGCGCTCGCCGAGGTCTGTCTCGATCACCTCGACGTCGTGCGCCCTCATGAACTCGCGGAAGCCACACTCCTCCGTCAGCATCGACTTCGACTTGATCAGCCGCTTGGCGCCATGCCCGCGCAGGATGTCCAGGACGATGCGGTTGTGCTCGCCCGCGTCGCGCGCCCAGTGCACATGGATCCCTTGCGCGCGGGCGTTGGCCTCGAATCGGTCGAGGTAGCGGTCGAGGTTGGCGAGGGTGTGCTCCTTGATCGCCGAGGCGAGGTCGCGCAGCTCCTCCCACTCGGGCAGCCCGTGCATCTCGCGGTCGCGCTTCTGGCGCAGGTCCCAGAGCCGCTCGTCGTGCATCTTCTCGTGCTCGGTCGCGGCGATGAAGCGGTTCGCCGCCTCTGATTGGTCGACCGGCCGGTCGCCGCGGATCCTGGCGCCGCGCGGTTGCGGCTCGGGCTGCTTTGCCCGCAACGGCTTGGACGTGCCCTCCGCGTGGTCCAAGCGCCGACCGTCGCGCTTCGCGCCCTCGCCCGGACCGGGGGCGAGCAGGTCGCGATGGATGATGTGATCCGTCCGTGTCGACTGCAGCACGTCGCTCATGCCCGAGCCCCATTGAGGATCTGCGCGATGTGGATGTACTTTTGCGGCAGGCCGAGGCGCTCGGCGCAACCCTGCTGGTGCAGCATGCAGGAGCTGTCGGAGGAGGTGACGTACTCCGCCCCGCACTGGTGCTGGTCCTTGACCTTGTCGTAGCCCATCTTGGCCGACACGCCCTCCTCGAACACCGAGAAGGTGCCGCCGAAGCCGCAGCATTCGTCCGGGCGGGCGAGCTGGACGAACTCGAGCCCCTTGACCTTGCCGAGCAGGTCCTTCGGCTTGGAGAAGGGGTTGACGCGTCGCTCGGACGCGCTGGCGATGTTGAGCCCGCGCAGGGTCTGGCAGTTGTTGTGCAGAGACACCTTGTGCGGGAACTCGGCCCAAGGGAAGGCGTCGACCTTCAGCACGTCATGCAGGAACTCGACGAGTTCGAACGTCCTGGCGCGGACTTTTCGGACCTCGTCCGTCTGCTCGATCGCGTCGAACGCGAAGCGGACCTGGTGCACGCAGCTCCCGGATGGGCCGACGATGTAGTCGAAGGACGAGAAGTTCTTGACGAACAGCGCCTCGGTCGCGGCGGATTCCTCGTGGCAGCCCGTGTTGGTCATCGGTTGGCCGCAGCAGGTCTGGTCGAAGGGGTATTCGACTTCGCAACCCAGGCGCTCGAGCAGTTCGAGCGTCGCGATGCCGACCTCCGGATGGAACGCGTCGACGTAGCAGGGGACGAACAAGCCTATGCGCATCGATGTCTTCCTGGTTGCAGGGCCGCTTGTGTCGGGCGGCTCGGCGACCCGCCCCTGGACTTTGGTGGCCCGTCTCTGCAAGCCGACGTGCGCTCGACGTTGGACCGTTCCAGGCTCGGACCTGGTCGCAAACCGCGATGCCGGCACGTCCATCCTGGCCGGATGGCCCTTGCGGGATCGCGACGCCGCGGAGAAGCTTGGCACCGCCGTGAGGACGATGCCGCGTCCGGCTCCGGAAAGGACGGCCACGGCGGGGACCTCCGCGCCTCCCGGAAGTCGAGCGACGCGGTGCCTTCGAAATCGAGTTCCACTTGCCGCGACGCGCCGATCCACTTGGCGGATTTCATCAGGTAACCAACCAGATCAATCGCCGATATGACCCGTGCGGACGCCTTCTCTCGTCCCACCCCTGGCATCGAGGCGGTCAGCGATCGGTGACCATCCGTTTTTCGACTAGCTCGGCCCGTCCCAACGCGGCGGCGAGATGCATGGCGTCGTTTGAACACGGTGACCTCCCGCTGACCATTGCGTCGGATAAGAGAACTGAGATCGTTCGGGACTGTCCGCGGCGTTCACCGCGGCAACCCGATCCACGTGGAAGCTAGGGGCTCGGACCTCTTCGTGGCAGACGGCTCGCAATCCTAGGACCCACACTCCCAGGATGGTGCCCCGGGAGCCTGAAGGAGCCGGCTCTGGCCCGTCGCGGATGGCGCATGAAAGGCGCTGCCCGAAGGCGAAATCCGTCTGATCGCATCACCGCACGTCCTCGGCTCACATCGAGGACGTGCGGGCGGGCGCCCTGCGTCGGCTCACGGAGTCATGCCCGCGACCGACGGCCGCGGGACGTAGACGGTGAGGGACAGGTCGGGGCGGCCTTCCGGCACCAGGGCGACGTATGCAAGGTCGACCCGTCCCAGCCGGGGATGGTTGAGGCGCTTCCTGCCCTCCTCGAAGCCCTTCACGTCGACGTCCGGCCACCATGCCCGGAACTCCGGGCTGGCGCCGTTCAGCTCCTCGACCAAGCTGTCGAAGGGCGCCTTTTCCTGCGCTTTGGCCCGCGACGCGCGAAACGTTTGCAGCATGCCGCGGGTCATCTGCTCCCAGTCGAGGATCAGGGTCCGGTAGGGCTTGTACAGGAACAACAGGCGCAGGGTGTTGCGCTCCTGCGGCTCGAGCGCGCCGTAGTCGACCAGCAGGTCGCAGATGGCAGCGACCTCGTTGATCAGATCGGCCGAAGGGAGGGCGGTGGCCAGTTCAGCTTCGTTCGCATCCGGGCGCGCCAGCAGCATGTTGTCGCGTATGCTCGCATTTGACACGTGGGTCCGTTGCGCGACGACCGCGCAGAAATCGCGCACCGTGTCGCCGCGCAGCGAGCGGAGGGGTACAGGATGTGCAACGTCGTGATCCAGCCGAAGTCGAGACGCGACAGCACGAGGGACAGAGGGTTCCGCGCCATGTTCCGAAATCCATCGTTGTCCGACCCAATCTTGCAGTGGAGTGCGCGGGGGCGGCCGGTCTCGAGCGCGGCCTCCGGGCTAGGTCGTCGAGCTGCGGATCTGTCGATCCCCTCGTGACGGATGGCGGCCGTTCCGACCCGGGAAGGCCGGCGTACCCTGTCGATCGTCCGGACGTCGCGGACGCGTTCGCGATGCGTGCCGGCGGAGCAGGGCGCCCGTGCCCGCCCCGATGCCGTTTCAACGGAGCAGGTTGGTGTGGGCGAGGTTGACGATCTCGCTGCCGCGGCCGTTGATCACCGCCTTGGCGAGCCAGAGGCCGAAACCCATCGCCTGCTCGACCCCGACGTGGGGCGGCATGGACAGCTCCTGCCGCGCGGTGACCACGTCGAGCAGCGCCGGACCGGGATGGGCGAGGACCTCGCGCATCGCCCCGTCGAGTTCTATGGGATCCGTCACGCGCTTGGCGAACAGGCCGGCTCCCGTCGCCATCGCGGCGAAGTCCGGGTTGACGAGTTCGACGCCCGTGTCGAGGAAACCGGCGGCCTTCATCTCCATCTCGACGAAACCGAGGGTGCCGTTGTTCAGCACCACGATCTTCACCGGGAGCTTCAGCTGCACGAGCGTCAGCAGGTCTCCCATCAGCATGGCGAAGCCGCCGTCGCCGGAGAACGAGACGACCTGGCGCCCGGGGAAGGTCGCCTGCGCGCCGATCGCCTGGGGCAGCGCGTTGGCCATCGAGCCATGGTTGAGCGATCCGACCAGCCGGCGCTTGCCGTTGACCTTGAGGTAGCGCGCCGCCCAGATCGTCGGCGTGCCGACGTCGAAGGTGAACACAGCGTCCTCCGCGGCCGCCTCGCTCAGCACCCTGGCCACGTACTGCGGGTGAATCTTGTGCCCCGCGTACCCCACGGCTAGTTCGTCCAGGCCCTCACGCGCCTTGCGGTAGTGCGCCAAGCTTTCGTCAAGGTGCGTGCGGTCGGCCTTGGGCTGGAGCCGCGGCAGCAGCCCCTCGATGGTCTCGCCCACGTCGCCGATCAAGCCGAGGTCGATGGGGCAGCGTCGGCCCAGGCTCTTCGCCCTGAGGTCGACCTGCGCGATCCTCGCGTCGGTGGGGTAGAACTGCCGGTAGGGGAAGTCGGTGCCGAGCATGAGCAGGGCGTCGCAGTCGAGCATGGCGCGGTAGCCCGACGAGAAGCCGATCAGCCCGGTCATGCCGACGTCGTAGGGGTTGTCCCACTCGACGCCCTCCTTGCCGCCGAGGGCGTGCACGATAGGTGACTTGAGCGCCTCGGCGAGCCGTAGCAGGCTTGAGTGGGCGCCGAAGCAGCCCCGCCCGCACATCAGGGTCACCTTGTCGGACCCGTTCAGCAGCTTGGCGAGCTTGTCGAGCTCGCGATCCTGCGGCCGCACCACCGCCGGCGCCGGCAGCAGCGAGGCGGACAGCTTGGCGCCGGACGGCATCGGCATGGTCCCGACGTCACCTGGGATCACGATCACGGACACGCCGCGCTCGGCCACCGCGACCCGGATCGCCGTCTCCAGCACACCCGGCAGCTGCTCGGGGCTGGAGATCAGTTCGCAGTAGTGCGAGCACTCCTGGAACAAGTTCTGCGGATGGGTCTCCTGGAAATAGGAGCGGCCGATCTCGACGCTGGGGATCTGGGCGGCGATGGCCAGCACCGGCACGCGCGAGCGCTGGCAGTCGAACAGTCCGTTGATGAGGTGGAGGTTGCCGGGGCCGCAGGAGCCGGCGCAGACGGCGAGGGAACCCGTGAGGTGCGCCTCGGCGCCGGCGGCGAAAGCGGCGACCTCCTCGTGCCGGGTGTGCACCCACGCTATGTCGGAGCGCTTGCGCAGCGCCTCGATCAGGCCGTTGAGGCTGTCGCCCACGATACCGTAGATGCGCTCCACACCGGCCCGGTGCAGCGCCTCGACCAGCAGGTCGGCGACGTTCTGTCTGCTCATGCGCACATCTCCTTCAGCTGTTGCCCGGGTCCAGAGAGGCCGTTCCCGCGCCGCTTCACGCGCCGGCGAGCCCGGTGCCGACCATCTTGCGGACGTCGACGATCTCGTCGAACTGCTCCGCGCTGACGTCACCCGACTTCAACGCCGCTTGGCGGAGCGTCAGGTCGTTGTCCATCGCCCGGTGCGCGATCTTGCTCGCCTTGTCGTAGCCGATGACCGGGCTGAGCGCCGTCACCAGCATCACCGAATCCGCGAAGTGCTGGTTGATGCGGTTCCTGTTCAGCTCGGTCCCCTCGACGGAGAACAGCCTGAACTTCTCGCTGCCGTCGGCCAGGATGCGGGCCGAGTGCAGGAAGTCGTTGATGATGATGGGCCGCATCGCGTTGAGTTCGAAGTTGCCCTGGCTGCCGGCGAAGGCGACGGCGGTGTCGTCGCCGATCACCTGGATGGCGAACATCACGATCGCCTCGCACTGCGTCGGGTTGACCTTGCCCGGCATGATGGACGAGCCCGGCTCGTTCTCCGGGAGCATCAGTTCGCCGAGGCCGCTTCGCGGGCCCGACGCCAGCCAGCGCATGTCGTTGGCGACCTTCATCAGCGCCACCGCGACGCCGCGCAGGGCGGCGCTCGCCCGCACCATGGCGTCGAGCGAACCCTGCGCCGCGAACTTGTTCGGCGCGGTTTGACAAGACAGCCGGGTCAATTCGGCGATCTTCGCCGTCACCTTGACGCTGAAGCCCGGTGGCGCGTTGAATCCCTTGCCGACGGCGGCGCCGCCGATCGCCAGCTGCAGCAACCCGGTGCGGGCGTGGGCCACCTCGGCCATCGCTTCGCGGATCTGGTGGGCGTAGCCGAACCACTCCTGCCTGACCGTGAGCGGCACGGCGTCCTCGAGGTGGGTGCGGCCGATCTTGATCACGTCGCGCCAACACTCGGCCTTGGCCTCGATGGCCTTCGCCAGCGCGTCGAGCGCAGGCAGTAGCCGCTCGTCCAACTCCTTGGCGGCGGCGACGTGCATCGCGGTCAGGAACGAGTCGTTCGACGACATGCCCATGTTGACGTCGTTCTTGGGATGCACCGGCGCCTTGCTCCCCAGCTCGCCGCCGAGCAGCTGGATGGCGCGGTTCGCCACCACCTCGTTGACGTTCATGTTGCTCTGCGCGCCGGACCCGGTCTGCCAGACGAACAGGGGGAAGTGCTCGTCGAGCTTCCCAGCGATGACCTCGTCGGCGACGCAGGCGATCACGGCGGCCTTCCAGTCCTCCAGGCGCCCGTCAGCCTCGTTCACCAGGGCCGCCGCCTTCTTCACCACGCCGTAGGCGTGGTAGGCCTCCTTCGGCATGCGGTCGCCGCCGATCGAGAAGTGGATCAGGCTACGCTGCGTCTGGGCGCCCCAGTAACGGTCCGCCGGGACGTTGACGGTCCCCATCGAGTCCATCTCGACGCGTTCGCCGCGGGCGTCGAGCCCGATCGGAACGTTTTCCGTCCCTGGACCGTCCCCGTGAGCGACCACTTCTAATCTCCTTGGCTTCGATTGGGCCTGCAGCAGCGTCGGAACTCCAAGACGACCACGGTTCTCTTGGACTCGGCATCGCGACGACCTTGATGCCAAGTTAGGTCGTCGATGAACGGCTTGGCAGACATCTTCCGATCCTATGACGCCGACTCACAGGATGATGGCCGCGGACAGTGCGCGCCGGAGATGGGGTTGGATCAACGGGCGGCTTCCAATCTAGAGCGGCCCGGGCCGAGGAGAGATGGCGTTCCAGGACGGCGGACGGGTCGGCGGGCAGCCACCGCACCATGACCATCGACCGGCATCCAGGAAGAAGGCTGGGAGTCGGCCTCATGGGATCAGAGGCCATCTGCCAAGCCGGCCAAGCATTAACTACAAGCGCTGCATCGCCTTGGGTTGGTGGGCTTGCAGACGGGCGAAGGCCTTGGTGAGTCCAGACTTGCCGCCTCGGCTCCAGGGCAGGGCGTCGCGCCTCGCCCGCAAGGCGCATCGCTCCTGCTTCCGCGTGCGTGTGAACCGGCGTGCAACTTTGGGTCTGGCGCGATCTCGATGATGTTCTGAGCCGATCGGGCGGCACCGATCAGCCGCGCTTCGATCAGGTCGACCTTGGCGCTGCCATACATGCTGCGCTTGATCAGCTTCAGCCTGTTCACCTGTCCTTCGGTCTGGCCGTTCGACCAGGAGCTGCTGACCGCGGCAGCCACGGCCGCCTTGTCCCTGCCGATGCCGGCCGCAAACGAGGCTAGCAGGCTGGCGGCGGCGTCGGTGACCCAGCTGTCGAGATCGCCGCCCTTCCGGCGCACCATTGTGTGGAAGCGGTCGAGCAGACCACGGGCCTCGACCAGCGTCGGCACGCCCGCCACGATCGCCGCCATCGTCACTGTATCGGCCTTGCTCAAGTGATCTCGCCCGATCGTCATCAGCCGGGCGATGGTCCTGGCCGAGGGCACGCGCCCGAGCTGCTGGTCGCTCGCCGTGTCCGCCCGCCGGCGCCGGGTTGCCCACTCGCTGACCACGCGGAGTGAGCCGCGGAAGCCGTGCGCCTTGAGCTTCCGCCACAGCTTCGCGCCGTTGCGGCACCCTGCCGTCCACTGCGCGTCGAGCAAGGGCAGGTGCGCCGCGAGCGAGCTCTGCCGGGTGCGGAACACGTCGGTGCGCTCGCCGCGGACGATCTGGCGCACCAGCTTGCGGCTGTGGCCGGTGCGCTTCACGATCTGCTTGATCGCCACACCGTCCCTGACAAGCGCGGCGATCGCGGCGTTGGTGTCCTCGCGGCGCAAGAAGCCCTCGACCTGCAGCCGCTCGGCGGAGGTGAGCAGCTTTGGGTCGATCACCGTCGCGCCGACCACGGCGCGGACCGTGCCCATGGACTTGCGCACGGCGTCGAGAAAGGCCGTGCTGGCGTTCTCCATTAGATGCCACCTGTCCGCGACCTGGGTGGCTTGAGGCAGTGCTTTCGCGGCCGCCTCACCGTAGCCGCCGCCGCGATCGCGCGACACGACCTTGATCCCGGGATGGTCGGCCAGCCACGCCTGCACGGTGGCGCTCTCGCGATTGGGCAAGGGCGCCGCCGTCCGCAACGCCGTCGAGGCCAAAGGCGCGACGCTGCGCTTCCTGCCGCCCTACAGCCCCGACTTCAACCCCATCGAGAACGCCTTCGCCAAGCTCAAGGCGCTGTTGCGCAAGGCGGCGGCGCGCAGCGTGGATGAGCTGTGGCGCGTCATCGGCAACAGCCTCGACGCCTTCACGCCAAGCGAGTGCGCCAACTACTTCGCTGCCGCAGGCTATGACGCATGGTGATCGAAATTTGCTCCAGCATTCGGGTTGAACCCCGTCCAACGCTCGGCGGCAGCCAGAAGGAGGGCAAGTACAAGCGGGACGAGGATGCCGGCGAAACCTAAAGTTGCCAAGCTTGAGGCAAGATAGGCGCCGCATAACGCACCGACGAGAAAGCAAGCGATGACGGCAGGCAGCACCCTCCGCTTCGCAATTTGCTGTCCATCGATCACTGACGTCACCAAGGATGTGGACATACCGGTTATGAAGGTGCTGTGCACTGAAACGGAACCAAGCTTGTTCAAAACGCCATTTTGCAATCCGAGCGCAAGGCATAGGCATAGAACAAAGAGGTCTCTGCCAACATCGATCCGGACAGTAAGCATCCAGGCGCCAAAAGCGATCAATGCGATCTCGGCCAGGAGTGGTTTCGTTAACCCACGACCCTTGATCCAAGCCAAACCGATCGTGGTCCCACCCATGAAGCTGATGACGGCCAGGAGGCTGGTAAAAGCCTGAGACCAGTCTTGTTTGACGATGGCGATCGCCGTCAGGATCGAGTTGCCGGTGATGTGTCCCGTAAAGCTGCTTACGAGGACGTAGCTGCCAGCGTCGGCGAATCCGCCTGCGAAGGATAGAAGGACAGAAGTTACGAAGAAGCGCACGTTGAGCGAACCGTCATTTCGGTGATTGCCGGTCGCCAAGCCGCTCTCCAGGTACATCTTGCCATCGAAATCGCATCTCTTCCGGAAAAGGCCGTCTTCAGCATATTGCCGCGTGTCCATCGTTTCGGGTCATGGCGCGGCGAGCATTTCCCCGAGCAATCGGGCGATCTCCTGCGTGGCGGCGAGGCAGGCCTTCGAGTGCGCGGTCATCTGGATGATGCCGTGCGGCAGGTCGGGATAGTGGATGTAGGTGATCGCGTTCCCGGCCGCAGCGAGCTTCTTCGCGTAGGCGTGGCCGACGTCGCGCAGCATGTCGAAGCCGCAGGTCACGAGCAGTGCCCCGGGTAGGTCGGCGTGGCTCGGCGCATTGAGCGGCGTGACATAGGGTTGCGTGTAGTCCGTTCCTTGAGGAAGCAGACTCCAGACGAACAGCAGCACGCCGGCCGTGTCGACGTAGCCGCCCGACACGTTCTCGGCACCGGCGGCCGTCTCGAAAGGCATCGCCGCTTCCGGGTACAGCGGCATCTGCAGGGCGAGTTTCGGGCCGTCCTCGTCGCGGAGCTTCAGGCAGATCGTGCAGGTCATGTTGCCGCCGGCCGAGTCGCCGCCGAGCGCGATCCTGGCGGGGTCGACGCCGCGCTGGGCGGCGTGCTCGAACAGCCAGCGGACCACGAACTCGCCTTCCTCGATCTGCACCGGCCACTGGTACTCGGGCGCGAGCTTGTAATCGACGGCGTAGACCTGGGCGCCGCTGCCCTCGCAGAGGCGCCGCATGGCGGTCTCGAACTGGTCGAGGGAGCCGACGACGAAGCCGCCGCCGTGCAGGTAGACCAGCGCGCCACCGGTGGCTGGTTTCGTCGGGTGGTAGACCCGCACCGGCACAGTGCCGTGTGGCCCCTTCAAGCCGAGGAACTCGACGCGGCCGACCGGCGGCGGCTCGGCGTCGATGAAGGCGTCGTGCTCGCGCCGCTGCTCGTGGATCGGCTTGTGGGCGCCCAGCACCGGCCCGGTCTTCAGCCATGCGGCGATCTCCGGGTCCTTGACGCCGCTGACGACTGTGTCGGGGATGGATCGCGCGTCGTAGATCGGCATGCTTTGACCTTTCCTGCGATGGATATCGAGTTCACCGATGATCGGCGGCGGATGAGTCGCGGGGCGCACCTCGCGGCCGAACCTCCAAGGACCAAGCCTTCAGGGACCAAGCCTTCAGGGACCAAGCCTTCAGGGACCAAGCCTTCAGGGACCAAGCCTTCAGGACCTTAACCACTGGAGAACGCCGTCCATCGAGCGGAAGTCTGCGACGCTGCGGCTGTCGCGCTCGCCGATAAGGTCTCCCGCCATCCGCGCCAAGGCGTCACCCGGGCCCAGTTCCAACGCACGCGTCGCACCGGCGGCGCGGCATGCCTCCATGCAGGCGGCCCAGTCGACCGTCTGCGCAACCTGCTTGCCGAGCTTGTCGAGGCCGTCGCGAACGTCGAACACCGCCGCGCCGTCGATCCCGCTGAGAAGACGGACGTCCGGGGTCCGCACGCCCTCGAAATCGCGGAGGAAAGCGCCGAAGGTTTCGGACGCGCCGCGCAGCAGCGGGGTGTGGGAGGGCACGTCGACCGGGATCGGCGTCACGCTCGCTCCTCGAGCCTCGGCCGCCTTCCTTGCTCGCTCGAGCGCGTCGCTGCGGCCGCCCACCACGACGCGGTCCGGTGCGTTGCGG
The DNA here is from genome assembly GCA_964245015.1 of uncultured Beijerinckiaceae bacterium. Classification (GTDB taxonomy): domain Bacteria; phylum Pseudomonadota; class Alphaproteobacteria; order Rhizobiales; family Beijerinckiaceae; genus RH-AL1. Next base: position 17,606 of record CAXTMA010000048.1, read on the forward strand.
ATGGCGACGTGGACGTCCGCGTCGCGGCACAGCGCATCCAATGCCGCCGAAGACAGCCCACGGACGGCAAGCAGGCCGGAGGGCTTGTCGGTCGCATCGTCCATCAGCGCGGCGCGGCGCGTCACGACGTTGAACACGGCGGCGGGCTGGAGCGCGCCGGCGATGCTCCAGGCCGCGACTTCGCCGACGCTGTAGCCGGCGACCACGAGAGGGCTGTCGATCTTTGGCTTCAGGACCGCCCAGACCGCGAGCGCCTGGACACAGCACAGGACCTGCGCGGTCGCGTTGGCGTGAAGCGCATCGTCGCCGTCCTTGGCGGTCACATCGCGAGGGTCGCGACCGCCGAGAACCGAGGCGGCGGCCTTGAACACGCTTTTCGCCTCGGGCGCGTTGGCGACGAGGTCGAACATGCCCCGGCCCTGCCGACCCTGGCCGGAACAGAGGATGGCGAGGGTGTTCATCGCGGCGTCTCCAGCGCGTCCAGGAGCAGGGTAGCGGCGAGGAGATCGGCCGAACCGCCGGGGCTGAGGTCGCGGGCAATGAAGGCGCGGTGGACCCGCTCGGCCGCCTCCCGCCATGCGGGTGCGCCGACCCCGCCGGCGGCGAGGAACGACGATGCGGCCGATTTTGCGAAGGCAAGGCCGGCGCCTTCACCGCGATGCAGCAGATTGGTGTCGTTAACTTCGGCCATCAACGCGAAGAAGCAATGCACCCTTGCCGCTTCCGCATCTTCCGGGCGAAGTCGTCGCCCCTCGCGCAACGTCGGCAAGCCAACGGCGCACAGGGTCGGAAAACCCGCCGCCGCTTCCTCGCGGGCACCACCGACGCCAAAGCGCCTCGCCGCGACGGCACCGTGACTGCGGGTGGGTACCGGGCCATGCAGGATCGGCTCTCCCCACAGCGCCCGGACGGTGCGAACGCGCGCCTCGGCGGGCCCTGGCGCGTAACGCAGCGCACCCTCGGCGGCGCAGATCAGGCCGAGGCTGAAGATGGCGCCGCGGTGCGCGTTGACACCGCCGGTGACGGCCATCATGGCCGCTTCCGCCGCGAACCCGATTCGTCGGAGTTCGGTCATGCCGGCGCGCTTTTCCCCGGCGTGGGCGAGGTCGGCGAAGAAGGGATGGATGGCGTCGGCACTACGTGTGAGCGTGCCGGCATCCATGTCGCGATGACTGCCGGTGTCGACCAGGCTGACCAGGCCCGGCTTGGGCCAGGTCGCCAGCTCGTCGATCAAGGCAGCACGCGCCAAGTCGGCGACGCCCTCGGCATTGAAGGCCGCGCGCGCGTTTGGAGCGGCAACATCACCTAGAAACACGCGACGGCCTTCTCCGGAAACAGCGAGGAGATCGGCACGAAACCGACCCGATCGGTCGACTTGATCAAGACGATCTCGGCCCCGCTCCGACGTGCCGCCGCGAGTTCGCGCCAGTTGACGCCACCGCCGGCCGTCAGCACCTCGCCGTCGATCCTCATCGGGCCAGCCGCCTCGATCCGCGTCAGTCCGTCGAGCAGGGGCGCGAGGGCGGCCGCGTCCGCGACCGGCCACAGCAGGTCGAGGTCGGAGGCGGCGTGGAGGTAGACCATGCCCGTCACGGCCTGCCACAGCAGGGCGCCGAAGACGTTCGGCACCAGAGCGAGCGAGCGCGCGACGGACACGATCGCGTCGATCGCGTTCCGCCATGCGATCGGCGCGACGTCGTGGACGTCTGCCAGGGTCACGGGGGCGACCCGCCGCCAGGACACGTCCGATGGCACCGACAGGGCAACTCGCGCCTTGCCGAGGAACGGTGGCTGCGGCAAGCCGACCGGCACGCCGCGCGGCGCTTCGCCGAGCGCCGCGCGGCGAACGATCACCGGCCAGCCCGCATCTCCCCAGCGTGCGACCAGCGCCGCTTCGGCTTGCGAGAGCGTCGGATGCGCAAGGCAGGTGGCGGCGACCCGAGGCCAGTCCTCGCGCGCCACCAGCATGAGGTCGTGCCGCGACGGACGTGTCGCCGCGCTGCCGACATGGGCCAACGTGATCAGGTCTCGGCTCCCAGGGCGGCCATCACCCGCCGGGCGACATCGGCCGCAACCGCTCGGCCGCCGCGCTCCTTGCCGAGCGCGTCGCGTTCGTCTTTCATGGTGGTGCCCTTCAGCGTCTCCGCGAGCTGACTGTCGAAGGGGC
>CAXTMA010000049.1:0-1941 GCA_964245015.1 uncultured Beijerinckiaceae bacterium
TCCAGATGTAGTTGTCAAACAACACGCCAAAAACCCACAAAAGGGAAATGGCGGACAGGACCAACGAACTATCGATGCTCTGATCAATGCGATCAGAGCGATCTACGCTCAAAAAATCCGAAGAAATAGGGCACCGGGAGCGCTCTCTTGGAGCGCCGCCGCCGCCGATGACGCTGATATAGGCTGCGTATGCGGGTGGTGTCAACGTCGTCGCGCAGCTTTTTTGCGCCGCGATCTTCCCGGCGGCGTTTTCGTCAGCCGCGGCGGCCCGCTGCCGCTGCGAAACGTCGGCATTCTCAGTGCCTTATATTCGGCCGAGTCCTCGTCCAAGACGCGCAAGACATCAGCCCACCCGCACGCGGTCGCGTCTCCTTGGCTCGCGAACCTGCTGGCTCACGCCGAATGAAAGGTGCTCATCAAATCAGACGATGAACGCTCAAGCGCCACGCAAATCCTTGTTGCCGGTTCGGCAGCATGAGCGGATCCTGGTCGAACCGGGCGCCGGGCAGTTCGCCCACGAGGCATGGTTCTCGGTGACGCTCGCCGTGATCTCCGTCGTGCACGCCATCGTGTTGGTCATTCTGCTCTGGCATGACGCCACCCGTCCGCCACCTTCTGCGAGAGCGGAAGAAACGCCGGTGGAGGTGGTGATACAAGCGCCCGTGCCGCAGCCGGTCATTCAGCCTCCCGCGCCGCCTCCGCCTGAAATGCCGGCCACCAGCGCCCCGCGCGCCCACAACGAAGAAACACTCGAACGCGACGCAACGGCGGCGGAAAGCCACGCCCCGAAGGCCGCGGCGCAGCCCCAACAGTCCGCTCCGTCGTTGCAGCAAGCCTCACGACCTGACGACGCCAAACCTGACGAAGCCAAGCCGGATCACGCCGAAGAGGACAGCAGCGCCGCCAAGCCTTCCGATGCTCCCAAGGATGCCGAAGCGCTCGACCAAGCCCCGCCCGAGCCACCTCGACGACCTGCGAAGCTCGCCAAAACGGTCAAGCCGACGCCTTTAAAATCGCCACCCAAAGTGCCCAGGACGGCGCTGCAGCAGCTGGCAGGCGCTTCCGAACTACCGGACTATGCCTTTGCCAAACCCATGCGGAAGCGTGCCAAGGTGACGGGCGGGACGGAAGACGACCGCTACCTCGCTGTCGTCTACGCTCTGGTGACCCGGAACCAGGCTGCGATCCCGCTTCCCGACGGCATTTGGACGGTGGCGGTCAGTTTCCAGGTGGATGGTTCCGGCAATCTCATCGACATCGGCCTGGCGCAAAGCAGCGGTTACCGCCAAGTCGACGCCGCCGCCCTCGAAGCGGTGGAACGGGCAGCCCCGTTCCCGCCACCTCCCTCGGGCGGCGTGACCGGGCTGATCTCCCGCCTGCGTTCGGCCGAGTCGCAGGCGGCGCTGACACGAGGCCGGTAGAGTCGCTTGAACGGGCTGCACCGCCTCGTCCTGAAGGACTTCCGCTCCTACGCAGCCCTCGACCTTTCCGTGACCGGAAAAACCGTTGTTGTCACCGGCGAGAACGGCAGCGGCAAGACCAACCTGCTGGAAGCCGTGTCCTTGTTCGCGCAGGGGCGGGGCTTGCGCCGGGCGGAACTTGCCGCCTGCGCCCGCGACGACGGCCCCGGCGGCTTTGCCATTTCGATCGAGGTCGCGACGGGCAGCGGCCAGCGCCAGTTCGGGACCGGCTACGACCCCGCTCCGGCTGGCGACCAACCGCTGCGCCGCTATCGCCTCGACCGCGAGCCGACGCCATCGGCGCGAGCCTTCGCCGACGAGCTGCGCCTTGTCTGGCTGACCCCGGCGATGGACGGGCTGTTTGCCGGCTCGCCGGGCGGGCGCCGTCGCTTTCTCGACCGTCTGGTCCTCGCCGTCGACGCCGAGCACGGGACGCGTGTCGCCGCCCTGGAGCGGGCCCTGCGCCAGCGCAACCGCGTGT
>CAXTMA010000049.1:1951-19489 GCA_964245015.1 uncultured Beijerinckiaceae bacterium
CTGCGGCGCCTATCCCAACATCGTCGCGGCGATCAACGACGCCAAAGCGAAGATGGGAGCCTGAGGCATGCGTCCCTTCGCCTTCGACACCGCCCGCAGCGTCAGCGGGGCCGTGGCCGCCGCCCGCGCCGATACGGTGGCGCGCCTCGCCGCGCGCACCGGCGCGGGCGATCGGGAAGCCGCCAAGTTCCCCGAAGCAACTGTGGCGCTGGCCGGCGACATCGAGGCTTGGTGCACGGCGATGCCGTCCCTTGAGGCCGAGGATCGCTACCGTTCCGCTCTGAAGGCCTACCGCGGCCAGGATGCCGCCGCGCGCCGCACGCTGCTCGGTCCGCAGACGACCGACCTGCTGGTGCGGCACGCCGCCAAGGGGATCGCGGCGGCCTCGTGCTCCACCGGCGAGCAGAAGGCCCTGCTCGTCACGCTGGTTCTCGCCCATGCACGGCTGGTGGCCGACACCACGGGGATCTCGCCGGTGATCCTCCTCGACGAGGTCGCCGCGCATTTCGATGAGGTCCGCCGCGCAGCCCTGTTCGCCGACCTTGCCGCCCTGCCCAGTCAGGTCTGGATGACCGGGGCCGATGCCCAAGCTTTCGCCGCCGTCGGTGGGGCCGCGCAGTGGCTTCGCGTCACGCCGGGGCGGGTCGAGACTTTGGTGAACTCAGGCTGATGTCGGCCGGAGCCCTTCACTCTTACGCTCCGTTGGCCGAGTACGCCTGTCGGCTTGATGTGCCTCAGCGAGCTGTGAAGTTCATGGGATGGCCGAGATGGTCCGGCGGAGGCGCCACGGAGCCGAGTGCTCGAGCGGCTGAGGCGGCGGCACCGCTGCCGCTTACACGGGTTACCGCTCCGCTCGGCGTAACGTACCAAGAAGCACTCCCAACACCCTGCTCGGCATAGCTTCTCGCCAATCCTGCCACGCGCCCGGCAATGCCTCTCTTCCAGGCGTCGAGCGAAGCGCCGGAGGCGCGCCGGTTTTCAGCATCGCGCTGATCGCGTCCGCGCGCGTCCGCGGCGCGCGAGGCAGCCGCTCGCCGCTCCGCATCGCGGCGGGCTTCGGCCTGCTGCCGCTGCTGGGCTTGGCGCTGCTGTGCCGCGGCACGCTGGCGGGCCAGTTCCGCCTGCCGCTGCTGCTCACGCAGTTGCGCTTCCTGCTGCCTGCGGATCTCCTGCTGCCGCTTGATCGCGGCCTGCCTGGCTTGCTCCTGCCGCTGGAGTTCTTCCTGCCGTTCCACCTCCGCCCGGCGTCGCGCAAGCTCGGCTCGCTGCGCCTCGAACTGCTTCTCCGCTTCGGCGGCGGCATCGGGTTTCGCCAGTTCCGGCGGCTTGGCCTGTTCCAGCGGTGCTTCGACCTTGGGCAGCACGGGAAGGTCCGGCATGGGCTGCACCGGCACGGCGGCGGACGGGGGCGTCGGTTCGGGAGCAGGGTCGGACGGAGGCGGCGTCGAGGGCTGCGGTTTCGCCTCCGCGGGCGGGGACGGCTCGGGCTGCGCCGCGGCGGGCGGCGGCGGCATCGGCTCGGGCGACACCTCAGGGTTGACTTCGGGCGGCGGCGGAGCCGGTTCCGGCTTGGCGTTCTCCTGCGTCTCGGTCGCCTCCTGCGGGGCCGGGCCGGTCGGGGCCGCCTTCTGTTCGTCCTGCGGCGGCGTCAAGTCGACGTCGACCACCTCGCCGGGCGGCTGCTCCGGTGGCGACGGCTGCCGATAGGCCAGCAGAAAGGCGAAGCCGAGGTGCAGAACGGTTACGACGAGCGCCGCGACCAGCCACCACGCCCCGTCCCTTCGCGGCGGCTCGCGGTAGAAGACGGCATGGCTCGCGGCATGGGACGCGGGATGGGACGCGGGATGGCTCACGGGGCGGACGGCCGCGCGCTGGCGGGTGCCGCGTCCACTGGCGAGCCCGCATCGTGCTTGCCCCCGGCATCCAGCGCCACGAGGCCGATCTTGAGGTAGCCGTCGCCGCGAAGCAGGTTCATCAATTCCATCACGTCGCCGTAGCTCGTCGCCTTGTCCGCGCGCACGAAGATGCGCTTGTCCTTGTCGCCAGCCGTGGCGCCGTCCAGAGCGCCGGCGAGCGCGTCGCGGGTTACCGCGTCGTCGCCCAGCGCCACCGTGCGGTCGGCCTTCAGCGTCACGAACACCGGCTTGTCCGGGCGCGGCACGGGCGTCGCCGTGGACGCCGGCAGGTCGACGCTGACGTCGACGGTGGACAGCGGCGCCGCCACCATGAAGATGATCAGCAGAACGAGGATGACGTCGATGAAGGGCGTCACGTTGATCTCGTGGGCGACCTCAAGCTCGTCGCTGTCGCCCGTGGAAAGCTTGCTGGCCAAGGTGGCGGCTCCTCAACGCATTATTTTCGCACTTCGCCCGAGCGCATGCCGGCTCGGCGACGGGAATCTCAACAATAACTCGGTTGACCGCCGGCCTATTCGGCCGCGGCTTGGCGCCCGACGTTGGCGACGGGCGTCACGTCGCGGTCGAGGTCACGCGACAGCAGCCGCAGCACTTCGGCCGAATTGTCGCCCAGGATCTGCCGGTAGCCGGTGATGCCGCGGGCGAACAGGTTGAAGATCACGACTGCGGGAATGGCGGCAACGAGGCCGGTCGCGGTGGCGAGCAGGGCCTCGGCGATGCCCGGTGCCACAACCGCCAGATTCGTGGTGTTGGTCCGGGAAATGCCGATGAAGCTGTTCATGATGCCCCACACGGTGCCGAACAGACCGACGAAGGGCGAAACCGACCCGATGGTGGCGAGCAGCCCCGTGCCGCGTCCCATCGCCCGCCCGGCCCGCGCCTCGATGCGTCCGAGCAGCGCCGCCGCCCGCTCCTTGACCCCTTCGGCCGGCAGGCCGCGCGAGCGATCCGCCTCCGACAAAGCAGCATCCACCAGTCGCACGGCGGGCGCGCCGCGCTTGCGCAGCCTGGCGGCGGCCTCGCGCAGCGTGTCGGCCTCGGCGACAACCGCCAGGGTGCGGCGTGCAGAGCCGCGGGCACCGATCAACTCCAGAGTCTTGACGAGAAGAATGGTCCATGTCGCCAGCGAGGCGAAGGCGAGAAGCACCATCACCGCCTTCACGACGATGTCGGCATGGTCGAACATGCCGTAGGGCGACAGGTCGTGCGGGATCAGTGCCGAGCCCGTGCCGGGCGTCGCGAGAGGTTGGGGAGACGCCGCCGAAGGCGTTGCCGGCGCTGCGGCAGGAGCTGCTCCTGAAGACGGCGCGGGGGCAGGGGGTGGCGCAGGCGCGGCGGCGGGAGCCGATGCGGGCGCGGATTTCGCCGTCGAAGAAGCGGCTGGCGCGGCCGTGCCGCCCGGCCCCGGTTCGGCGTGCACCGTACCGACGCAAAGGAGCGCGGCAGGAATGGCCAGAACCAGAAGCCGCCGTAGATCGGGAACTTTCGGCAAGGAACCCGCGCTGACCACAGAGTACTGGGCCAGTGCTTGGCGGCGGGAGGCAAATAACGGCATCCGTGATCCCACGTGTATCTGCATGTCCGCCCTTATGGGCAGCATGCAGGCCGCAGGCAAGATTAGCCGACGACGAAAGCTGAACGCCGCGAGGGCGCGATCAGTTTCGCGACACGATGCGGGCGAGCAGCTTGGAGGTGTAGTCCACCATCGGTACGATGCGCGCGTAGTTCAGCCTGGTCGGCCCGATCACGCCGAGCACACCGACGATACGCTGCTGTCCATCCCGGAAGGGCGCGGCGATGGTGGACGAGCCCGACAACGAGAACAGCTTGTTCTCCGAACCGATGAAGATGCGCACGCCTTCTCCGCTTTCGGCGCGGTTGAGGATGTCGATGACGTCCTTCTTGGTTTCCAGATCGGCGAACAGCAGGCGGATGCGCTCCAGGTCCTCGGCCGCCTTCAGGTCGCTGAGCAGGTTGGCTTGGCCGCGCACGATGAGCTGCGCCTGCCCCCGCCCTTCCGCCCAGGACGCGAGGCCCGCTTCGACCAGCCTGGCCGTGAGGTCGCCAAGCTCCTTCTCCGCCGCCGCACGGGCCGCCTCGACATCGAACTTGAGTTCCATCAGGGTGCGCCCGCGTATGCGCGCGTTGAGGTAATTGGCCGCCTCCACCAGCGCCGAAGCCGGCAGGTCGGGGGCGATCGGAACCACCCGGTTCTCAACGCCGCCGTCCTCGCCCACCAGCACCGCAAGCGCCCGTTCGCGGTCGAGGCGAATGAACTCGATCTGCTTGAGGCGCACGTTGTCCTTGGTGGTGACCACGATGCCGGCGCCGCGCGACATGCCCGAGAGAAGGGTCGTGACCTCCGTCAGCACCGTCTCGAAGCTGCGGTCAGGCCCCATCCTGTCGTGACAGGCGCCGATCTGCATCTCGATGCGACGGCGCTCATCCTCGTCGATGTCGCCGATCTCCAGCAGCGCGTCGACGAAAAAACGCAGCCCTGTTTCCGTGGGCAGGCGGCCGGCGGAGGTGTGCGGCGCGAAGATCAGGCCGATCTCCTCCAGCGCCTGCATCACGTTGCGCACCGAGGCCGGCGACAGCGGCGTGTTGAGCAGCCGCGACAGGTTGCGCGAGCCGACCGGCTCGCCGGTGGCGAGATAGCCCTCGACGATGCGGCGGAAGATTTCCAGGGATCGCTGGTTCAGGCTGCGCAGCGACCTTGCATCCCCGAGCGCCTCATGGGTGCTTCCGTCAAGCGCTGATGTCATGAAACGATCATGGTTGCGTCAACCGGCACATGCAAGCGCGGGACCGGCCAATCGCTCGGTTGTTCAAATGCGGAAGCGGTGGAAATGCGCAGCTGGCCGGTTCCGCCCGGTCGCGGGCAACAGGTTGCCAGCTGTACGTGAGCGCGCAATAAGCGGGCCTTTCCCGGTCCATGCCTCCCCCATGACAGCCTTTCCGCGATGACGTCCTCCCCCAGCCGCGTGTTCTCCGGCGTGCAGCCGACCGGCAACCTGCACCTTGGCAACTACCTCGGCGCGATCGCCCGCTTCGTGGACCTGCAGGCGAGCCACGATTGCGTGTTCTGCGTCGTCGACCTCCACGCCATCACCGTGCCGCAGGACCCGGCCGAACTGACCCGCTGCATCCGCGAGGTGACGGCTGCCTACATCGCCGCCGGCATCGATGCCCGGCGCCACATCGTCTTCAACCAGAGCCAAGTCGCCGAGCACGCCGAACTCGCCTGGGTGCTGAACTGCGTCGCCCGCATCGGCTGGCTGAACCGGATGACGCAGTTCAAGGAGAAGGCCGGCAAGGACCGCGAACAGGCGTCCATCGGGCTCTACGCCTATCCCGTGCTGATGGCGGCCGACATTCTCGCCTATCGGGCAACCCACGTGCCGGTGGGCGAGGACCAGAAGCAGCACATCGAACTGGCCCGCGACATCGCGGGAAAGTTCAACGGCGACTTCGCCGACAGCATCGCCGCGCAGGGGCACCCGCTCGGACTCGACGGCATGCCGAGCTTCTTTCCGCTACCCGAGCCGATCATCCAGGGTCCGGCGACGCGGGTGATGAGCCTGCGCGACGGCTCGAAGAAGATGTCGAAGTCCGACCCGTCGGACAATTCGCGCATCAACCTGACGGACGATGCCGACGCCATCGCCGCCAAGATCCGCAAGGCGAAGACCGACCCCGACCCGCTGCCCTCCGAGATGTCCGGGCTCACCGGGCGCCCGGAGGCCGACAACCTCGTCGGCATCTTCGCCGCGCTCAACGGGCAGACCAAGGAAGCGGTGCTCGCCGACTACGGCAACGCCAACTTCTCGACCTTCAAGAGCGCGCTGGCCGAGCGCGCCGTGGCCTCGCTGGGGCCGATCGGCGCGGAGATGGGCCGGCTGGTCAAGGATCCCGCCGCGATCGACGCCATTCTCGCGGATGGCGCCGCGCGGGCGCGGGCGATCGCGCGCGACACGATGGACGGCGTCAAGGACATCGTCGGTCTCGTTCGCGCGGGCGCCATCGGGCGGGGGCGCTGACCGCCGCCCGCCGACGCGGACGGCAGCACGGTCGAACGGTGAAGGGAGACGAGTGATGACGGACTTTTCAGGCAAGGCCATCCTGGTTCTCGGCGGGAGCCGCGGCATCGGCGCCGCCATCGTCCGACGGTTCGCCGCCGACGGCGGTTCGGTGGCATTCACCTATGCCGGCTCGAAGGAGGCCGCCGAGGCTTTGCAGGGCGAAGCCGGCGCGACGGCGCTGCGCGTCGACAGCGCGGACCGCGTGGCGCTCTCCACCGTCATCGCCGACCGGGGCCCGCTCGACGTGCTGGTGATCAACGCCGGCCTGTTCGTCGGCGGCGATCCCCTCCGGCTCGACCCGGCCGACATCGATCGCCTGATCGATGTCAACATCCGCGCGCCCTACCATGCCGCCGTCGAAGGCGCGCGACGCATGCAGGAGGGCGGCCGCATCATCCTGATCGGATCCACCAACGGCGACCGCACGCCGTTTCCCGGCGCCGCGGCCTACGGCATGAGCAAATCCGCCCTGCAGGGCTTGACGCGGGGGCTGGCGCGCGACTTCGGTCCGCGAGGGATCACCGTCAACGTCGTGCAACCGGGACCGACGGACACCGAGATGAACCCGTCCGACGGGCCGATGCGCGACACCATGCACTCGTTCATGGCGATCAAGCGGCACGCAAGCGGTACGGAGATCGCCGGCCTCGTGGCCTTCCTCGCCGGGCCGGAGGCCGCCATCGTCACCGGGGCGATGCACACGATCGACGGCGGCTTCGCCGCTTGAGCGGCGTCTATCTGCCCGCCGGCTTGAAGCTCCACAGCTCCGTCGGCAGGGTGATCGGCGCGCCGGGCTTGAAGTACGCCGAATCCTGGATGTGCGACGTGGTGAGGTAGAGCGTGCCGTCGGGCGCCTCGCTGAAGGTGTCGGGCCAGCGCAGCCGCGCGTCCTTGAGCAGCACGGTTGGCGTCGCGTCCCGGTCGGCGAGGTCGCGCACCCGCACCGAATCATCCTGCGGGCTGGTCACATACATCTTGCCGTCGGCGCGGCGGATGATGAGGCCGTCGGCCGGGTCGTTGTCGCCCACCGCGACGACCTTGCCGGAGATGCTGTGGTCGGTCAGCGCTTCCGGCAGCACGGCCGTGGTGAAGCCGCCGGCGATGGCATCGGTCGGAACGGAATACAGCGTTTTGCCCTTGATCGCCTGCCAGTACAGCGTCTTGCCGTCGGGCGAAAGCGCGATGCCGTCGGCGGTGAAGTCGACGCCGCGCCCATCCGGGCGGCGCAGCGGCTTGCCGTCGTAGGTCACGGTGACGTTGGGATCGGCCGCCGTCTGCGGATAGCCGTCGAGCACCCGGCGCGAGCGACCGCTGCCCATGTCGACGACGACCAGCGCCCCTTTGGCACCGCTGTCGGTGAGATAGGCTGTCTTGTCGTCGGGCGAGAAGCGGATGTCGTTGAGGTAGGATCCCTGCGGCGCCACCGCGTCATCAAAGCGAACGACCCGCACCACCTGATTGGTCTTGGTGTCGATCTCGACCAGCTTGGCCCCGCCCGGCACGAGCGCCGCCATCGCCGGGGCGCCGGCATCGAGCACCCAAAGATTGCCGGCGTGGTCGCTTTCCACCGTCTGCACGCAGACGAAATGATCCTTCGCCTCGACCTTGTCCTTCAGCGCGTTGCGCCAGCCGTTCCACTCCGCGTTGGGGTAGGGCACCGGCTTGCCGTCCTTGAGTTCGGCGACCGACACCGGTGCATCCTCGCTCCAGCGGGGAAAGCTGACGAAGATGCGCCCGTCGCGGCCGATGGAGATGCCCGTCGCCTGATGCTCGAAGGCAGCGACCTTGGTCAAGGCCGGCGGGGATTGCGCCGCCGCCGGACCGGCGAGGGTCATCGCGGCAGCGCAGGTGGCCAACCGTGCCCGACGCGAACGAATGATTGCAAGCATGGCGGCTGTTCCGCTCCGAATGAGATTGTCTGAAGGCGACCCGCAGGCGATGGAAGCGCTCAGGCGTGCGAGCCGGAAACGTCGGATCCCGCGAGATCGTGCTCCAAGCACCGCCTCACCGGAGAGTTCCCTGGCGGACGGCGGTAGTCCGCAATTTACCTTGATGAAGCGCCAGCGGCGCGCGGCGAACCCGTGGAAGCGCGAGCGCGTTGATCGATAACGAGACAACGCCTGGAGGCTTGATGCCAACCCTGTTCCGACTGCTGACCGTCACCGGCCTCGCCGTGGCTCTGGTCTATGGCGCCATGTTCGCGCTTGCCGGTTCGGTTCGGCCGCAGCAGCGCGAGATCGTCGAGGCGGTGGCGATGCCGCAGAGCGTGGAACTGCGCACGGGGCGCAGCGCGGCGGAAACGCTGAACAATCAGGCCGCCGCCCTGGTCCACCGCAAGCATCCGCACTGAACAAGCGTGCCCCTTCAGGTCTTCCGCGGCAGCACCCTTGTGCGCCAGGGACGAGCGGGAAAGGCTCTGGCGTGAACCATGCAAAGCCGTCCCGTCGCCGCCGATCCGCCGCGTCCGGCAACTGGCGTTTTCCGGCAAAATGCGGCAAGCGAACCGCTCGCGATCCGGCGGAGCCAAGATCCAAATCCATGTCCCCAAGTTCATGACGAAAGCCATCGTTGGAATCATCGGCGGCTCCGGCGTCTACCGCCTCCCCGGCCTTGAGGACGAGCGGGAGGTCGCGGTGTCGACGCCCTGGGGCGAGCCATCCGACAGCCTGCGGTGCGGACGGATCGGCGGCACGGAGGCGGTGTTCCTGCCCCGCCACGGACGCGGCCATCGCCTGGCGCCCGACGGCATCAACTACCGCGCCAACATCGATGCCCTGAAGCAGGTCGGCGTCACCGATCTCGTGTCGGTTTCGGCGTGCGGCTCGTTCCGTCAGGAACTGGCGCCGGGCACGTTCGTCATCGCCGACCAGTTCCTCGACCGCACGGTCGGGCGCGCGTCCTCGTTCTTCGGCAACGGCTGCGTCGCCCACGTCTCGATGGCGCATCCCGTGTCGCCGCGGCTTGCCGCCCGCTGCCTTGCCGCGGCGAAGGCCGAGAACATCGAGGCGCACGAGGGCGGCACCTACGTGTGCATGGAAGGGCCGCAGTTCTCCTCGCTGGCCGAGTCGCTGGCCTACAAGGCGGCCGGCCATCACGTGATCGGCATGACCGCGATGCCGGAAGCCAAGCTGGCCCGCGAGGCCGAATTGTCGTATGCCATCGTCGCGATGGTGACGGACTACGACTGCTGGCACCCGGACCACGTGGCCGTCGACGTTGCCGCCGTGATCGCCGTGGTGCAGGCCAACGCCGGCCGGGCGGCACGGCTTCTGTCGCGCCTGCTGCACGATTTTCCAGTCGAGCACGAGGTCTGCCCGCAGGGGTCCGACCGCGTGCTCGATGCCGCGCTGGTTACCGCGCCCGAGGCGCGCGACCCTGCTCTGATGCAGAAGCTCGCCACCCTCATGAAACGGGTCAACGGCCGATGAACGCGCAAGTCCACGCTGCCCACGACGGGTCTGCCAACGCCGATCTCGTCGCGGCCATCCGCACGATTCCCGACCATCCCAAACCCGGCATCTTGTTTCGCGACATCACCACCCTGCTCGGCGACCCCGCTGCCTTTCGGCGCACGGTGGACCTGCTGGTGCAACCCTTCGCCGGAACCGGAATCGCCAAGGTCGTCGGCATCGAGGCGCGCGGCTTCATCCTCGGCGGGGCCATGGCCCACCAGATTGCGGCCGGCTTTGTGCCGATCCGCAAGAAAGGCAAGCTGCCGCACGAAACCGTGTCGATCAGCTACGAGCTGGAATACGGCACCGACGAGATGGAGATCCACGTCGATGCGGTGAAGCCCGGCGAGAAGGTGCTGCTGGTCGACGACCTCGTCGCCACCGGCGGCACGGCGGAGGGCGCAGTCAAGCTGTTGCGCCAGATCGGCGCTGACGTCGCGGCCGTTTGCTTCGTGATCGATCTGCCCGACCTTGGCGGCCGGGCGCGGATCGAGGCGATGGGCGTGCCGGTGCGCACGCTGGTCGAGTTCGCCGGACACTGATGCGTCCGCGTCGGCCGGCACGGTCGGCAACCTGGCTGCGCTCAGGGCTGCTCGCCGTTGCCCTCGTGCAGCAGCTCCCTGCCGAGGCGGCAACGCCCTTGGCCGACGTGCCGCCGGCCCCGCGCGTCCCCGACCTGTTCGATCCCGACCACTATATTCCCAAGCCGGACCTGTCGGCGATCCGCAGCATCCGCTTCCTCACCACCGACGATTTTCCGCCGTTCCATTTTGCCCTCGCCGACGGCACGCTGGTCGGCTTCGACCTCGATCTCGCCCGCGCGATCTGCCGCGACCTGAAGCTCGCCTGCACCATCCAGGCCCGTCGCTTCGACACGCTGACGGCCGAAATCAAGGCCGGCCACGACGATGCCCTCATCGCCGCCGTGGCCAACACGCCCGCCTCGCGCGCCGACCTCGATTTCACCGAGCCCTATTACACCACGCCGGCACGCTTCGTGGTCAGGCTCAAATCGAAGCTCGACGGCCCGAAGCCCGACGGCAAGGGCCGGATCGAGGCGATGACGCCGGACGCGCTGGCGGGGCACACGGTCGGCGTGGAGGCCGGTACAACGCACGAGGCTTATCTGAAGACGTTCTTTCCCAAGGCGGTGCTGAAATCCTACCGCAGCCAACTCGACCTCAGGGCGGCGCTCGGCATGGACGAAGTCGAGGCTGCCTTCGCCGATGGCATCGGCTTGGCCGCTTGGCTCAACGGCGGGGAAGGGCAGGCCTGCTGCGCCTTCCGCGGAGGTCCCTTTACCGAGAGCCGCTTCTTCGGCAACGGCGTCTCGATTGCCGTCGCCAAGGGGAACGCCGCATTGCGCGGGGAACTCGACTATGAATTGGCCAAACTGATGCGCGACGGCACCTACGCCGACATCTTCCTCAAATACTTTCCCATCAGCTTCTACTGACGGGCATCGAAGGGGGGCGACCCCGGCCGGTGCGGCTCGGAAATGCCGCGAGCCTGCATGAAGCGGTCGAAGTCTTCGTGATCCGTCCCATGCAGCAATCCGCTGCGATAGGCGGCGAATTCACGCTCGGCCTCGCGGAGCCTGTCCCGGTCCGCCTCGATGCGCAGCAACTCCGCGCGCCGCCAACGATCAAAGGCGAGATTGCCGCTGGAACGCGGCCCCACGTGCAGCGACGGTAGGGACGAGCCGGCGAGCAGCGACCGCGCCACTGCGACGAGCGCGTCCCACTTTTCCCTGGCGAAGGCGAAGACGCTGCCGCGATAGCCGCTCGCCTGCTGCCAGAGCTTCAGCCCGACAAAAGCGACGGCGACCTCCCAATGGATCACCAGGGCGATGACCGCCACCACCACGTCGGCCGCGCTCCAGCCGCTCCCGGCCTCGGCAGCGGGCTCCTCCCCGGCCGATCCCCGGCGACGCAGCTTCTGCCAACCGTGCACGCCGTTGCCCCAACCGCCCATCGAACCGCTCCGCGAACAGCGACGTCGCGTCGCTGGAAAGAAGATCAGGAGCGGCGCGATTTTCCGCAAGCCCCGTTCGCAAGCCTTCGTGATCCTTCGCGGCTGCGGCAACAGGGTGCCGGACATCATGGCTGCCGGAACCACCGATGAGATGTGGTGTTGGTGCGCAGATGCGACGGCGGCTGCCCCGCATAGGCTCGGCCGCATCCGTCGCCACCCCGATTCCCAAGAACAAGGACGACGACATGACTTCATCTGCCAAGGGCGCGCCCATGCACCGGACCCGCAACGAGACGGCAAGCAACGCCAAGAAGGTCGCCATCGAGACCCTTCAAGCGCGTCTCGTCGATGGCATCGACCTCGCGCTGGTCATCAAGCAGGCTCATTGGAACCTGAAGGGGCCTGAATTCATCGGCCTGCATCTGATGCTCGATGGGTTTCGCGACACGATGGACGATTACAACGACAAGGTGGCCGAGCGGATCGTTCAACTCGGCGGCACGGCGCGTGGCACCACGCAGGTTGTCGCCGCGGAGTCCAAGCTGGCTGCCTACCCGACGGACATCTATGCGATCGGCGACCATCTCGCCGCTCTGATCGATCGCTATGCCCTCTACGCCAATGCGGTTCGCCAGAACATCGATGAAACCGACGAGGCGGGTGAGCCCGATACCGCCGACCTTTTCACCGAGATTTCGCGCGGCGTCGACAAGCAGCTTTGGTTCATCGAGGCGCACGTGCAGGAGCCCAAGGGCCGCATGCGCGATGGCGACGGCACCGGCCAGCGCTGACCCGCGCGAGCCTATTTCGAAGCGCTGTCCCGGCTCGCGGCGAGGTGGGTCCTATCCGTCGGGAACGATCAATTCTGCAGCGAAGGGCGGCGATGCCGTCCTTTTTCGTGCGAGATGGGCGCCCTTGCCTCTCGGCCTGCCTTGGCGCAGCAGCCAGCGGCGGGCCGCTTCCACGGTCTGCCGTGGCGTTCCCGTTTCCGCGATCTCCGTCCCGTCCTCGTCGCTCTCCAATGGCTCAAGGCAATCGAGCTGGCTCTGCAACAGCGCCACAGGCATGAAATGCTGGCGGCGCGCTTTGATGCGAGCCTCCAGGATTGCGGGCGGGATGGTCAGGTGAATGAAGATCAGCTCGTGCCGCGCGGCGTCCACGAGCGCGTCGCGATAGCGGCGGCGCAGCGCCGAGCAGGCCACGACCACGGAGCGGCCTTTGCGGCAGTGGTCTCCGATGGCATGGCCGACCTTCTCCAGCCAGGGCTTGCGGTCGTCGTCATCGAGCGGGGTGCCCGAGCGCATCTTCGCGATGTTGGCTGACGAGTGGAAGTTGTCGCCTTCGAGGTAGGTGGCACCGATGGCCGGCGCGAGGCGCTTGCCCACGGTGGTCTTGCCGCACCCGCTCACGCCGATCAGCACCACCGCCCGGACCCGCCAGCTTCCGTGGAAGCCGCGGATCCTCCGAGCGCCCCTCGTTTCCCGCACGCCGACGCTCCCCGTTTGACCGGCCCACCGCTCGCTGCAACAAGCTGCAGCGATGTTCGTGCCGCACCAGACGACGCTTCGCGTTTATTACGAGGACACCGACTTCAGCGGGTACGTTTATCACGCCAACTACCTCCGCTTCTTCGAGCGGAGCCGCACGGAGTTCCTGCGTGCCGCCGGTGTCACGCAGTCCGCGCTGCATCGCGCGCGGGCCGGCCTCGTGTTCGTGGTGAGCCGGATCGAGGTCGACTATCTCCGCCCGGCCGCGATGGATGACCTGCTGAACATTGCCACATCCGTCGAGGAAGCGCGCGGCCCGATGATCCGTCTGCGGCAGGAGATCACGCGCGAGGGCGTGGCGCTGTCCCGCGCCCTCGTTACCATCATCGCGGTCCGCGACGGCCGGCCGGTGCGGCTGCCGCCGGAGGTGAAGACGGCGCTGCTGACCGAGGCCGCGAACCAGACGCCGCCGGCCTGATCGCGCGCCGTCCGGACTAAGCGGGTTCGCGTTGGCAGGCCAACGCTTCATCCGCTTAGCTTCTTGATTGCCGCAGGTTTTGATCGCAAAACCGCGGGGCGCTTTTGCGAAACCTGCTTAGAACCTCTTCGAGCTTGCGAAGCAGGCGAAGGCTTCAGGATGGGCAGCCCTGGGCCCGCTCGGCCTGCTGGATCTGCTCGACCTGAAAGCGATCGCCGCGCGGAAGCTGCCCGTAGGGCGGGAAGCAGCCGCGCCCGAAGGTGCGGATCGCGCGTTCCGATTGGAAGCAGTAGCCATATCGGGCGTAGATGGCGTTGCGCTCCTGCCAAAGCTCGTTGCAGCTCCCACCCTGCGCGAGGGCGGCAACCGGCAGGCAGGCGGCTGCCGAAGCGCCGGATGCGGCAAACAGCGTCACAAGTCTCGATCGCGTGGCAGCCATGGTCGACCTCCTGGGAACCGGTCGGCGTTTCCCGCGGGGCATCGCCGACCGGTGCGTCCTCGTATACTGACGTTTTGAACGTCAGGCGTCACGCCGTACATAGCACCATGGTCTCAGCCGCTGCCGGGCTGGCGGCCCGACCGGGACCGGCGTTCGGGTCTGGCGATCCCCTGCGATCTGCCTTATATGAATGGGGCGGCGCTGCGGGGTGCGTGTTGGATTTGTATTCCCGGGGCCTTATCGATCTCAAGGGAGCTGTCCCTGGCCTTGTCCGTGGACTCGGTCATATGGCGCCCACCTACGTTGTAGGTTCCCGGGGTCGATGTCCCACGGCTTTTGTGGCCCGCACTTTCTTGCGTGAGTGGTTCTTGCTGGCGTGAGTGGCTGATGAGCGGCATCGACAAGCCGGCCCTGCGCGCAGTCGGGCTTGCTCACCGGGCCGCGGTGCAGCCCGTCGCTGCCAAGGCTTTCGCCGAGCGCCTCGCTCGACTGGGGCCCGAACTGGCGCGGGCGCATGGGGCGAGCGCCGTATCGGCCTACGCAGCCATCGGCGACGAGGTGCCGACCGAACCGCTTCTGCAAGCCCTTCACGAGGCGGGTGTCATCGTTGGCCTGCCCGTCACCGGCCGGCGTGGCGCGCCGTTGCGCTTCCGGCGCTGGCGGCCCCAAGCGGCCCTGGTGCCCGGACGCATGAACATCCCCGAACCTCCGCCCGAAGCCGAGGCGGTCGAGCCTGACCTGCTGTTCGTGCCGCTCGCCAGCTTCGACCGGCGCGGCCACCGCATCGGCTACGGCGCCGGCTTCTACGATGCCACGCTCGCCGCCTTGCGCGCCCGCAAGGCTGTTGTTGCCGTGGGCATCGCCTTCGCCGGGCAGGAAACGCTCTTCGTTCCGGCCGAGGATCACGACCAGCCGCTCGACTTCGTCGTCACCGACAAGGACGTGATCGTCTGTTCGGGCTCGGCCTGATGCGGCTGCTGTTCATCGGCGACGTCATCGGACGCACCGGCCGCGCGGCGGTGACGGCCACCCTGCCGGAGCTGCGCCGCCGCTGGGCGCTCGACTGCGTGGTGGTGAACGGCGAGAACTCGGCCGGCGGCTTCGGCATCACCGAAACCATCTGCGCCGAGATGCTGGATGCCGGGGCCGATTGCGTGACGCTGGGCAATCATTCCTTCGACCAGCGCGAAGCCCTGGTCTTCATCGCCCGTCAGCCGCGCCTCGTGCGTCCGGCCAACTATCCTCCGGGCACGCCCGGCGCCGGTGCCGCCCTGATCGATCTGTCCGACGGCCGGCGCGTGCTCGTGGTCAACGTGATGGGTCGCGTCTTCATGGATGCGATGGACGACCCCTTCGCCGCCGTCGACCGTGAGGTCGATGCCTGCCCGATGGGTCAGGCCTGCGATGCAATCCTCGTTGATGTCCACGCCGAAGCGACGAGCGAGAAGATGGCCTTCGGCCACCACCTCGACGGCCGCGCTTCGCTGGTGGTCGGCACGCACACCCATGTGCCCACGGCGGACTGGCAGGTCCTGCCCGGCGGCACAGCCTATCTCAGCGACGCCGGAATGACCGGCGACTATGATTCCGTGATCGGCATGGAAAAGGACGAGCCTGTCCGCCGCATGATGCGCAAGACGCCCGGCGGCCGCTACGAGCCGGCGAGCGGCCCGGCGACCCTGTGCGGCGTGGCCGTGGAAACGGGTGCGAACGGCCACGCCCTGCGCATCGCGCCGGTGCGGCTGGGCGGTCGATTGAGCGAAGCGCGCCCGCAGTTCTGGGAGCCGTGATCGAGCCCGCTCCGGGCTGCCACACCGCTTCGCGATTCATCGTTTACGGGAAATGAAGCCGGTTGGGTGCTCGCGGATCGCTTGCCGACGCGTTATTTCGGTAACGGCTGACAACGAGCCGGGCTGGGGACGCCGGTGGTGGAATCGAAACGGGCGATGCAGGCTGCCGGCGGGCGGCACGGCGAGGCCGCAGCCCTCCACCGGCCCGAACTCGATCCGGCGGGGTTGCGGGTCGAAAGGATCGCCGCCGCCGCGGTGGGAGACCACCTCGCGGCCTGGACCGCGCTGTGCGAGCGGGCGCTGGAAGGCAACATCTTCCTTGAACCGGGCTTCGCCCTGCCGCTGTTCCGGCATGTCCGGCCGGCCGGCCGGTCGGACATTCTCGTTGTTTGGGCCGATGACGGCCCGGGCCGGTCGGAGCGGATGGTCGGCCTGCTGCCGGTGCGCTGTCCCCGTTTCGCCCGAGGCGGGCTGGCGATCGGTCTGCGCGACGAGATGGTCGCCTCCGGGACGCCTTTGCTCGATCGGGAACGCGCGCCCGCCGCCTTTGCCGCGATGCTGGACTGGCTCGCGCATCTGTCCTCCCGTCCCGCCGCCCTGCTGCTGACCGGCGTGCCGGCCGATGGCGCCTTCATGCGCGAGGTCGCCGGCACCCTCGATCCGGCGCGCCCCCGGGCGGTCGTCGCCTCGCACCGCCGGGCGGTGCTGCGGCGCGTCGGCGGGGGCGACAACGTGCTTTCGCTGGCCTCGGCCAAGACGCGCAAGGAGCGCAAGCGGCAGCGTCGCCGTCTCGCCGAGCAGGGCGAGCGTGCGTACGTCAGCGCCCGCCCGCCCGCCGCCGTCGCGCGCGCCATCGAATGTTTCCTCAGCCTCGAACGCAAGGGCTGGAAAGGCCAGCGCGGCACCGCGCTGGCCGCCGACGCCTCGCTGGCCGCTTTCACGCGGGCAATGGCCGGTGCGATGGGTCGGGAAGGGAAGTGCCGCATCGATGCGCTTCAAATCGATGGCCAGCCGGTCGCCATGGGTATCGTCCTGACGAGTGGCGGTTGCGCCCACTTCTGGAAGACGGCCTTCGACGAAGATCTCGCGACGCTGTCGCCGGGCGTGCAGTTCGCCATCGACCTTGCCGAAGCGCAGCTCGCCGACGGCGATGTCGACCTCACCGACTCCTGCGCGATCCCCGACCACCCGATGATCGACAAGCTTTGGCCCGACCGGATGCCTATCGTGGACCTCGCGATCGGGGTGCATGGGCGGGGAACCCTGTTCTTCGCGTTGCGGATCAGGGCCGAACGCCTTCGTCGCAGTGCGCGGGCCTGGGTTAAAGCGAAAGTGCTCAGCCTGCCGGCGGCGATGCGGCATCGTCGCGGGCGTTGACGCGACGCCCGGCGGCCCCGATTCCGGCGATGACGCGGTCTGCTTGAAGGACATGAATGGTTTCGACGCGACAGCGTCTCGACAAATGGCTGTGCTACGCCCGCGTCGTGAAAACGCGTGCGGCTGCTGCACATCTGGTCGAGGCCGGCTATGTCCGGGTCAACGGCATGCGGCAGCTGACCCCCGCCAAGCTGATCGGCATCGGTGACGTCCTGACGATCGCTCTGGAGCGGCAGGTGCGCGTCCTCAGGGTGATGGGCACGGGAGAGCGTCGCGGGCCGTTCCGCGAAGCCAGCCTGCTGTTCGAGGACGCCGTCGCATCGCCGCAGCCCGGCGAGGGCACAGCCCCGTAAGGGCACGTCCCGGACCTGCGGCCCCGCTTCGCTTGCCATGCCCGCCCGAAGCGATTAGCAACCGTCGCGACCCCAGCCGCACCTTTCGCCGCCTCAATCGATGTGCCCTGGCCGGTCGGGCCGGAAAGGATCAGACATGACGTTCGTCGTCGTCGAGAACTGCATCAAGTGCAAATACACCGACTGCGTC
>CAXTMA010000050.1:0-19369 GCA_964245015.1 uncultured Beijerinckiaceae bacterium
CTGGCGGGCGCGGCCCGCGCGGGCCCGCACCCAAGCGGTAACACAGCCGTGCGCATCGTCGGCGGGCGGCTGCGTGGCCGCGCCCTTCAGGGACCGGCGTCCGACAGGGTGCGTCCGACGAGCGACCGGCTGCGCGAAACGCTGTTCAACATCCTGGAGCACGGCCATGGCGGCATTGCCGGGCGCCGCGTCATCGATCTCTTCGCCGGCACCGGGGCGCTGGCTTTCGAGGCGCTGTCGCGGGGTGCCGCCGGCGCCCTGCTCGTCGATGACGGTCCGGAGGCGCGGGCGGCGATCCGCGCCAACACCGATGCGCTCGGTCTCGGCGGCGTGGTGCGCGTGCTGCGCCGCGATGCCCGCAGGCTCGGGCCGGCCCCGCCGGGCCAGCGTTTCCACCTCGCCCTGCTCGATCCCCCCTACGGCATGGGCTTAGCCGAGCCGGCGCTGGCGGCGCTGCGGGATGGCGGCTGGTTGGAGGATGGCGCGCTGGCGGTGGTGGAGGAGGCTGCCGCCGCCAGCCTCGTCGTCCCGACAGGCTACAGCCTGCTCGACAGACGAACCTTCGGCGAAACGGCGCTCACCTTCCTCCACGTCGATCTTTCTGCGCCGGAGCCGGGCTGACCCGCCTTCCCAAGCTGTCGTCGCGGCCTTAAACATGGCAGCGCCCGGCTCGCGTCGCACGGGATGACAGATATGCAGCCGGTTGCGGACACGTCCGACCCGGCGCGGTGATTCGGGATCGGAGCGGGCCCGCCATCCGATGCTCGGGGCGGTTCGCGATCATCCAAAAGGGAGTTTTCCGGAATGGCGCAACCAAGTCTCCACCCTGCCATCGACAATGGCATCATGCCGGGATACGGCAGCTTCAACGGCGGCACGCTGTTCTGTAAATGTCCCAGCGACAAGGTCGCCGTCCACATCACCGGCGATATCGTGCACAATCACGCCTGCGGCTGCTCGAAATGCTGGAAGCCGGACGGCGCCCTGTTCTCCGTGGTCGGGGTGGTGCCGGTCGACAAGGTGCGGGTGACGTCCCACGAGGAAAAGCTCCACATCGTCGATGAAGCGGCGGCGATCCAACGCCACGCTTGCAGGGCCTGCGGCGTCCACATGTACGGTCGCATCGTCAAGGATCACCCCTTCAAGGGGCTCGACTTCGTGCACGTCGAGCTTTCCGACCAGAAGGGCTGGCAGGCGCCGCAGTTCGCCGCCTTCGTGTCCTCGATCATCGAGCAGGGGTTTCCGCCGGCCGAGATGGGCGAGGTGCGCGGCAAGCTGAATTCGCTCGGGCTCGCCACCTACGACTGCCTGTCGCCGCCGCTGATGGACGCGATCGCCGGTTACACGGCCAACCATAAACCATCGGCCGACGCCAAGCCCGTTGCGCCCGCCAAGCCTGCAACAGTTGAGCCTGTTGCCGTCACCGCTAGGCCCGTCGCCCCGGCGCGACCTGCCGAAGCGCCGCCGGCGGCGGTGGCGTCATCACCCGTTCAGCGGGTCGAGAAGCCGGGCGGAGTCGCCGGCTTCTTCGCGCGCTTGTTCAGCGATTGAGGCGCGACGGGCGCCCGGTCGGCGCTTGACGGCGGGCGCCGAACCCGCTAGCCAGCCCCCACGCACAGCGCAATCGCGAGATCGGCGGCCTCCCTCCGGAGGCTGCCCGCCCGCGTTGTCGCAAGGCTTGCGCGATTATTCCCAAGCGCACCATCCAAACGCCGCAAGGGCCGGGCTCCACCGGACGCGGCGTCGACGTCGCCCGATCCGCTGCGCGGGTCCTTTCCTGGAGAGGTAGACATGGCCCGCATCGCAGGCGTCAACATTCCAACCGGCAAGCGCGTGGTGATCGCGCTGCAGTACATCCACGGCATCGGTGCTTCCAAGGCGCAGGAGATCTGCCACAAGGTGTCGATCCCGGCCGAGCGCCGCGTGTCGGAGCTGAGCGACAGCGAGGTGCTGCAGATCCGCGAAACAATCGACCGCGACTACATGGTGGAGGGCGACCTGCGCCGCGAGGTTTCGATCAACATCAAGCGGTTGATGGACCTCGGCTGCTACCGCGGCCTGCGCCACCGCCGCCAACTCCCCGTGCGCGGGCAGCGGACCCACACCAACGCCCGGACCCGCAAGGGCAAGGCCAAGCCGATTGCCGGCAAGAAGAAGTAGATACGAAGCATCGAACCGGATCCGACCTAGGATCAGGTGCTTCGACTTCAACGAGAGCCCGAGCGCCTGGCATCACGGGCGCGCCAGAAGGACAGGACCATGGCCAAGGAAGCAACGCGCGTCCGCCGTCGCGAGCGAAAGAACATCGTGTCGGGCGTCGCTCACGTCGCATCGACGTTCAACAACACGATGATCACCATCTCGGACGCGCAGGGCAACACCATCTCGTGGTCGTCGGCCGGCACGATGGGATTCAAGGGATCGCGCAAGTCGACCCCCTATGCCGCGCAGATGGCCGCCGAGGATGCCGCCCGCAAGGCGTCGGAGCACGGCATGCGCACGCTGGAGGTGGAAGTGTCCGGGCCGGGATCCGGCCGTGAGTCGGCGTTGCGGGCGCTGCAGGCGTCCGGGTTCATGGTGACGTCCATCCGCGACGTCACGCCCATTCCGCACAACGGCTGCCGCCCGCGCAAGCGCCGCCGGGTGTGAGCCCGCGCACAGCTTTCGACGACCCGGACAGGCGCGCGATCCGGCCATCCGCATCAGGAAGAGCCCAATGATCCAGAAGAACTGGCAGGAACTGCAGAAGCCCGACAAGCTCAAGATCGTGCCCGGCGACGATCCCAAGCGTCTCGCAACCATGGAGGCCGAGCCCCTTGAGCGCGGCTTCGGACTGACGCTGGGCAACGCCCTGCGGCGCATCCTGCTGTCGTCGCTGCAGGGGGCGGCGATCACCTCCGTCCACATCGACGGCGTTCTGCACGAATTCTCGTCGATCCCCGGCGTGCGCGAAGACGTGACCGACGTCATCCTCAACATCAAGGACATCGCCGTCAAGATGCTGGGCGACGGTCCCAAGCGGCTCGTCCTGAAGAAGACCGGACCGGGCAAGGTGATGGCCGGCGACATCCAGACGACGAGCGACATCACCATCCTCAACCCCAACCTGGCGATCTGCACCCTCGACGAGGGCGCCGAGATCCGGATGGAGTTCACGGTCAACACCGGCAAGGGATACGTGCCCGCCGACCAGAACCGCAACGAGGATTCGCCGATCGGCCTGATCCCGATCGACAGCCTGTTCTCGCCGGTGCGCAAGGTGAGCTACCGCGTCGAGAACACCCGCGAGGGCCAGAACCTCGATCTCGACAAGCTGACCATGGAGGTCGAGACCGACGGCTCGCTGACGCCGGAGGACGCCGTCGCCTATGCCGCGCGCATCCTGCAGGACCAGCTCAACGTCTTCGTCAACTTCGAGGAGCCCCGCCGCGAAGAGGTTGCGCCCTCGATCCCCGAACTCGCCTTCAACCCGGCCCTGCTCAAGAAGGTGGACGAGTTGGAGTTGTCGGTACGCTCGGCCAACTGCCTGAAGAACGACAACATCGTCTACATCGGCGATCTCATCCAGAAGACCGAGGCGGAAATGCTGCGGACCCCGAACTTCGGCCGCAAGTCGCTGAACGAGATCAAGGAAGTGCTGGCACAAATGGGCCTGCACCTCGGCATGGAAGTGACCGGTTGGCCGCCGGAGAACATCGACGAACTCGCCAAGCGCTTCGAGGAGCACTACTAGACCGCTCGAAGTACCGTCCCGAACGGGGTGGGGCAGGCAAGATCAGCGGCCGTACCTTGGCACGGCGGCCGCGCATAACAGGAGCACGCCACCATGTATCACGGCCGCGCCAAGCGCCGCTTCAACCGCACCCATGAGCATCGCAAGGCGATGTTCATGAATCTGTCCCAGGCGCTGATCAAGCACGAGCAGATCGTCACCACCCTGCCCAAGGCCAAGGACCTTCGCCCGGTGGTCGAGAAGCTGGTCACGCTCGGCAAACGCGGCGACCTCCACGCGCGTCGCCAAGCCATTGCCCAGGTCCGCGACGTCGATCTCGTGCGCAAGCTCTTCGACACGCTGGGGCCGCGCTACAAGGAGCGTCACGGCGGCTACACCCGCGTGCTCAAGGCCGGCTTCCGCTACGGCGACAATGCCGCGATGGCGGTGATCGAGTTCGTCGACCGCGACGTGTCGGCGAAAGGCAAGGACTCCGGGCCTGCTCAGGTGAGGGACGACGAAGCGGCCTGATCGTTGGGCTCAGCGGGGAAGCGAGCGGTGACATCCGGGTTCGCATTGCGGGCAACGTCTGAGCAAGCGGCGCCGCAGCAGGGCGCCGGCGGCAGGGGCGTCCTCCGGTCGACGTTGCCGGCCGTCGTCATGGCTGCGCTGCTCGTCGGGCCATCGCCTGCCACCGCCGAGCCGAGGTCTGAGGCACGGCAGGTGCCGCAATCGCGTGACGAGGTGTCCTTGTCCTTCGCCCCGGTGGTGAAGAAGGCCGCTCCCGCCGTCGTCAACGTCTACGCCTCGCGCACCGAGAAGGTGCAGCGCAATCCGTTGTTCGACGATCCCGTCTTCCAGCAATTCTTCGGCACGCAGGGCGGCCAGGCGCCGCGCTCGCAGACCGCTCGCTCGCTCGGTTCGGGCGTGCTGGTCGACCCCTCCGGCCTGATCGTCACGAACTACCACGTCATCGACCAGATGACGGATGTGAAGGTCGCCCTTTCCGACCAGAGCGAATATCCCGCCGAGATCGTGCTGCGCGACCAGCGCAACGACTTGGCCGTGCTGAAGATCACCAGCGGCAAGGGCGACGGCGCGCCGTTCCCATCCATGGAGATGGGCTCGTCCGACGCCGTCGAGGTCGGTGACATCGCGCTCGCCATTGGCGATCCGTTCGGCGTCGGGCAGACGGTGACGCAGGGCATCATCTCGGCGCTGGCCCGCGCCAACTCCGCCGGGTCGATCTCCTCGTTCTATCTGCAGACAGACGCGTCCATCAATCCCGGCAACTCGGGCGGCGCGCTGGTGGACACGCACGCCCGGCTCGTCGGCATCAACTCCGCGATCTTTTCGCAGTCCGGCGGCTCGGTGGGCATCGGCTTCGCCATCCCGGTCGACGTGGTCAAGATCGTGGTCGCCGCCGCCCGCAACGGCGACAAGGTGGTACACCGCCCCTGGCTCGGCGCCAGCCTGCAGGCGGTGACCTATGACATCGCGGAGTCCTTCGGCCTCAACCGGCCGACGGGCGCGCTGGTGACGGAGGTCAATCCGCAGGGCCCTGCGGCGGCGGCCGGCGTGAAGCAGGGCGATCTCGTCACGGCCGTCGACGGCAAGATGGTGGAAAGCCCCGAAGGCTTCGGCTTCCGTTTCGGCACGCGGCCGGTGGGAGGCACGGTGACGTTGAGCGTGCGGCGCGGCGGCGCGACCGAGCAGCTCAAGGTCGCGCTGCATGCCGCCCCCAGCACGCCCAAACCCGAGCCGGTGGTGTTGAAGGGCGAAACGCCTTTCGCCGGCATTTCCGCCGTGAACATGTCGCCGGCGATCGCCGAGGAGCTGTCGATCACCGAAGATCGCGACGGCGTGGTGATTGCGGCGGTCGCGCCCGACTCGAACGCGGCCAACGTGCAGTTCCAGAAAGGCGACATGATCCTGTCGATCAACGGCAAAGCGATCAAGACGACGCGGGACCTCGCGGCGGCAACCACCGGCCAGCACGACTATTGGAAGCTGTCGGTGCTGCGCGGCGGTCAGGTCATCACCACCGTGCTCAACGGCTGAGCTCAACGGCCGGGCGAGCCTGTACCGCTGGGAAGGCGCGTGTTATGCACGGCGCCTTCGGCCCGATGGATCCATCCGCAGAGGGTCCGCGCCGGCCTCGGCGATGCCGCCGGCGCCGCATCGACCGATGTCACAGGCACCACGACTCCATGCAGCACACGAGACCGCAGCGATGACCGGACCCACGGGATTGGACGGCGAAACCGACGTCGTCCAGGAAACCGGCCAGCACGGCAGCGTCTTCGAACTCGTCAAGGTGGTCTTCCAGGCGCTGCTCATCGCGCTGGTGGTGCGCACCTTCCTGTTTCAGCCTTTCAACATCCCCTCAGGCTCGATGATCCCGACGCTTCTCGTCGGCGACTACCTTTTCGTGTCGAAGTATTCCTACGGCTTCTCGCACTTCTCGCTGCCCTTCAGCCCGGATCTCTTCAAGGGCCGCATCCTCGCCTCGCCGCCCAAGCGGGGCGACGTGGTGGTGTTCAAGCTGCCGCGCGACAACTCCACCGACTACATCAAGCGTGTGATCGGCCTGCCCGGCGACACCCTCCAGATGAAGGAGGGCCGGCTCTACATCAACGGCACGATCGTGCCGCGCGACCCGATCGCCAAGGTCCACACGGAGGACTACGAGGGTCACGAGACGGACGTGCCGACCTACAAGGAAACCCTGCCCGGCGGCGTGCAGCACACCGTCATCGAAGTTCAGGGCGACACCGGCTTCAACGACAACACCGAACTCTTCAAGGTGCCCGACAACAGCTACTTCATGATGGGCGACAACCGCGACAACTCGCTCGACAGCCGCGTGGCGCCCGATCAGGGCGGCGTCGGCTACGTGCCCTTCGTCAACCTGATCGGCCGCGCCGAGATCATCTTCTTCTCCACTTCGGGGTCGTCGGCCCTGAAGGTGTGGCAATGGCCCTGGACCGTGCGCTGGAACCGGCTGGGCAAGCCGGTGCATTGACGAGCGGCCGGCGCGATCTCGCCGAGCTCGAAGCGCATCTCGGCTACGCGTTCCGCGACCGGTCGCTTCTTGCCCAGGCCCTGACCCATGTCGGCGGCGCCGCGTCGCGCATCTGCAGCTATCAGCGCCTCGAATTCCTCGGCGACCGCGTGCTCGGCATGGCGGTGGCGGCGATGCTGGTCGAGGCCTTTCCCACGGCCGAGGAGGGCGAGCTGTCGCGCCGCCTCGCCGGGCTCGTGCGTCGCGAAAGCTGCGCCGCCGTCGCCGCGGGATGGCAGGTCGAGCCCTTCATCCGCCTCGCGCCGGGTGAGCGCAGGACGCTGCGGCAGGCCATCGGCGGCGACATCTGCGAGGCGATCATCGGGGCGGTGTTCCTGGACGGCGGCTTCGCGGCGGCGCGCCCTCTGGTCGAGCGTGCTTTCGCGGCGCTGATGCATGCCCCCCATCACCCGTTGCGCGACCCCAAGACGGCGCTCCAGGAATGGGCGCAGGCGAAGGGTCTGGCGGCGCCGGTGTACCGCGAACTCGGCCGCGTCGGTCCCGACCATGCCCCCGAGTTCACCGTGGCGGTCCGCGTCGATACGCTCGCGGATGCCGAGGCGCGGGGCGGCTCGAAGCGCCTCGCCGAGCAGGCCGCCGCCGCCGCCTTCATGGCACGCGAGGGCGTCGGCGACGGGCTCGTCGTGGAAGCGATGCGCGAGGCCGGGCAATGACGGGCGCGAAGACGACCCCGGACGGCCCCCGAAGCGGTGGGGCGGCGCCACTCGTCGACCAAATCGTCGCACCGGCCGATGGCGCCGAGAGCCGCTGCGGCTTCGTTGCCCTGATCGGTGCCCCAAATGCCGGCAAGTCGACGCTGCTCAATACGGCTGTCGGCACAAAGGTCTCGATCGTGTCGCGCAAGGTGCAGACCACGCGGGCGCTGGTGCGCGGCATCGCGCTGGAGGGTGAGGCGCAGATCATCTTCGTCGATACGCCCGGCATCTTCGCGCCCAAGCGCCGGCTTGACCGGGCGATGGTGGCCAGGGCCTGGTCGGGGGCCGGCGATGCCGATGTCGTCGCCCTGCTGGTCGATGCCCGCAAGGCGAATGGGAGGGACGGGGACGAGGAGGTGACGGCGATCCTGCGGGCGCTGGCCGGGACGCGGGTGCCGAAGATGCTGATCCTCAACAAGATCGACACGGTGGAAACGGAAAGCCTGCTCGCCCTGACGCAGGAGCTGAACCGCGACGGGTTGTTCGCCGACACCTTCATGATCTCGGCCCTGAAGGGCTACGGCGTACCCAAGCTGGTGTCGCGCCTGGGCGCGATGATGGCGGACGGGCCGTGGCTCTACCCGGCCGACCAGGTGTCGGACGTGCCGCTGCGGGCGCTTGCCGCCGAGATCACCCGCGAGAAGCTGTTCGAGCGGCTCCACGACGAGCTGCCCTATCAGTGCACCGTGGAAACGGAGTCCTGGAAGCAGCAGGCCGACGGCTCGGCAAGGGTCGAGCAGACGATCTTCGTGACGCGCGAGGGGCATAAGAAGATCGTGATCGGCGAGGGCGGACGAACCATCAAGTCGATCGGCTCGACGGCGCGCAAGGACATCATCGAGGCGGCCGAGCACAACATCCATCTCTTCCTGTTCGTCAAGGTGCGCCCGGACTGGGGCGACGACCCCGAGCGCTATCGGGCGATGGGCCTCGACTTCACCGCCTGATCGCGGCTGCGACCCTTGTCGGCAGCTCCGGTCGGCAACCCGGTGCGCCGCTGCTCATTAGACTCGCTCAAAGGGAGGGTCGGGCGATGGCGGACGAAGTCAGCGAACTGCGGATGGCGATCGCCGACATTCCGATGAACGGCATGGCCCAGGCCGGTGAGGGCGAGGCCAAGGTGCTGTTCGTGCGCGACTGCGACGGCGTGCGCGCATTCCAGGCCAACTGCCCGCACTACGGAGCGCCGCTGGCCAAGGGGATGATCTGCGGCCACACCCTGTACTGCCCCTGGCACAAGGCCGCCTTCGACGTGTCCGACGGCAGCTTGCGCGAGCCGCCGGCCCTGGACCACCTCAAGCGCTATCCCGTGCGCCTGGAGGGCGAGGAGGCGGTGGCGAGCCTCCGGCCGATCGAGCGCCCGCGCCCGGCGCCGGTCGGGAGCGAACGCCACATCGTCATCGTCGGGACCGGGGCAGCCGGGGTCGCCGCGGCGACGGTGCTGCGCCGCGAGGGCTTCGCCGGGCGGCTCACCATGATCGGGCGCGAGGCCGATCAGCCCTACGATCGATGCAAGCTGTCGAAGAACTTCCTGGCCAAGAAGACCCGGCGCGAAGCGATGCAGCTCGAAAAGGACTTCTATGCCGCCCTCGACATCTCCGCCGTGACCGGCCCGGCCACGGCGATCGACCCCGAGCGCCGGCAAGTGACGCTCGCCGACGGGCGTACGGTAATCGGCGACGCCTTGCTCGTGGCCACCGGCAGCCGCGCCGCGCGCCCGTCCTTTCCCGGCGACGACTTGCGGAACGTCTTCACCCTGCGATCCCTGGCCGATGCGGTGGCGATCAGCGACGCGGCCGAGGGCGCCAAGAGCGTGGTCACGGTCGGCGGCGGCTTCGTCGGCCTGGAAGCGGCGGCCTTTCTGAGCAAGCGCGGGCTGACGGCGACGGTGGCCTCGCCCGAAGCGCTGCCCTTCGCCAAGCGCTTCGGCGAGGACGTCGCCAAGGCGATCAAGGCGCACCACGAGTCCAGCGGCGTCCGCTTCGTCGAGGGCAAGGTGAAGGGCTTCGCCGGCGACGGAGCGGTTCGGGGCGTGCACCTCGAAAACGGCACCGTGCTCGATGCCGACCTCGTGCTGATCGCCGCCGGCGCCCAGCCGGAAGCGGAGATGATCGAAGGCGTCCGGCATCGCGACGACGGCGGCGTGTCGGTCGGCAGCAACCTCAGCATCGCACCCAACGTCTGGATCGCCGGCGACATCGCCGCCTTTCCCGAGGCGCGCACCGGCGTCGAGGCCCGCATCGAGCACTGGCGGCTCGCCGAGCAGCACGGCATCCACGCCGCCCACGCCATGCTCGGACGCGAGGGACCCTTCACCAACGCCCCGTTCTTCTGGAGCAACCAGGGCGACAAGCGCGTCGATTATGCCGGCTACGCGCCGGACTGGGACGAGATCGTGATGTCGGGCGACCCAGCCAAGCTCGACTTCATCGCCTATTACGTGAAGGACGGCTCGGCGCACGCGGCCTGCGCCATCGGTCAGGCGCCCAGGATGGTCGCCTTCCTCAACCGGCTCGAAGGCGGGCACGCGCCGTCGCGCGCCGACCTCGATATGCCTTGAATCAACGACGCGCCCAGCGGAGGTGCAACAGCATCAGGCTCGGGCCCCTCGCCCTTGCGCCGGCGAGGGTCGCTAGTTCGACCGGGTCGCCCCCGCAGCGGCACCGGTCGCGGGCGCCGGACGGAAGCGGCGCACGAACAGGCTCGCGATCATCGCGCGCGCCACGTGCTCGGCCTGACACTGGGTGCCGATCTCCGACAGGTGATAGTCGTCGCTGGTCATCAGGTGCACCTTGGCGCGCGTCTGCGTGATGAACTTCATCGCCTCGTAGCGTTTCACGTAAAGGATGCCCTCCTGCTTGGCGATGGCATCCAGCGCGCGCTTGATGGCGAAGTAGTTCTCGTCGCGGGAAAAGCGTGGGGTGTACTGCAGCCCGACGAGCACCACGTCGATGTCGTTGGCCTTGAGCCAGTTGATGGTGGAGGTGACGACGTCAGTGAACTGGGCGGGGTCGATGCGGGCGAGGGCGTCGTTGGTGCCGAGCTGCCAGAGCACGATGTCGGGCTTGGTCAGGGCCACTTCGCTGTGGATGCGGTCCGAGGATGTCTGCGCCACCTCGCCGCCCGTGCCGCGGTTGATGATGTCGACGTCGACGCCTTTCAGGGCGACCTTCAGCATGTTTTCGAGCTGCAGGGGATAGCTCGCAACGCCGGAATGCAGGCCGATGGTGTTCATGGCCGCTGAGCCGACGGCCAGCATCTCCACCGTCCGGTGCGCGGCCAACGCCTTGGCGACGTTGGGCAAAGGTGCGCTGGTGGAGATGTCGTTGGCCGGCGCCTCGCAAGATTCGCTCAGAGCGGGCGGCGACTCGACGGGCATGTCTTCGGCGCGAACGGGACCTGGCGCGACGGCGAGCGCCAGGGGGATCAGGATGCCGGCAGCGAGGTGGCGGCCTGCGCGGTGGCGGAAGCGGCCACCGGAGCGACCGTCCGTGCCGCCTCGGCCTTGGAGCGAGTCCGCCATTCAACCATCCATGCGATCAGCGCCATGATGCCGACGCCGACGATAAACAAGATCAGATCGGTCACAAGGGTCCCATCGTACACGAACCGCACGATTTGTCCGATGAGGCTTAAGACCGAGCCGGCACAGAAGACGTGCAGGCTGTTGCGGCCGAGCAGCGACAGGAAGCGGCCGAGCGCCGGCATCGGCCGGGCGATGAGGGTGAACAGGCCGCCGCCCACGGTGATGATCGCCAGCACGCTGAGCAGCCGATCGATCGACAGGAAGGTCTTGTCGAACAGCCGGACGTAGCTCGTCGCCGGCAGGGTGAACAGGTCGGGGAAGTAGCGCGTCGAAGCGCAGGCCAGACCGACGATCAGGATCGGCCAGGCGACGAAGCGCAGCCCCCGAAGGTTGCGCCTTGCGAAAGCGCCGAGGTCGGTGCGCTCGCCCGCGAGCAGGAAGCCGAGGACATAGATGAGCTGCCAGGCGCTGGGCGAGAAGAACCACGTTCCCTCGACCGGCCAGGACGGGATGTTCCAACCCAGCAGCGAGGTGAGCGCCCACAGCGCGACCGACAGCGGCAGCACCAGGGCTGGCGCGGTGCGGTACAGGATGGCGACGGCAGGCGCGGCGACCATCAGGACGACGTAGAGCGGCAGGATGTTGAAGTAACCGAGCTGGTAGGTCAGCAGCACGAGGCCGATGTGCGCCTCCACCGGCTGGTGGAAGACGGCGCCGACGTTGTGCCAATCAAGCAGGAAGGGCGCGTCCAGCACCACCGACGAGGCGGCGAGGATGAAGATGGCGATCTCGGTGATGAAGGTCTGCGCGACGTAGATGGTGAAGGCGCGGCCCCATAGCCTGTGGATCACGGCGAACGTGGACATCGGCCGCTTCGGGTTTTCGATCAGCAGCCGCATCGCCCATCCCGCCAGGAAGACGAACAGCTCGGCCGAGTCGGACAGTGTCAGGTTGCGATACTGGAAGCGCTCGAAGAAGTTGCCTGGGATGTGGTTGACGAAGATCGACACCAGGGCGTAGCCGCGCCAGAAGTCGATCGCGTTAGGCTGCCGCATCGGCGCTCCGGGCAAGAATTCGATCGGCGTGACTGGCTTGGAGGGCCGGATGGCCGAAGGGACCATGGAAATAAGGCCATTTGGCGGGTCCGGACATCACGAGCGCGGCATTGGCCGGGCAGGTTGGACCGGCTCCAGAAGCGCGTCGCCCCGCGAAACCGACCGGCTGCGCGGGCGGCCGCCGCGATCAGGCGTCCGCCTCGGCCAGGGTGACGAGGTCGCGGAGAACACCGGGCAGCGCCTCGGGAATGTCTTCCGCGATCAGGCCCGGGCCGAAGCGGCGGGCGGCTTCCGCGTGCAGCCAGACGGCGGCGCTGGCCGCCTCGAAGGGCGGCATGCCCTGGGCGAGAAGGCCGGCGGTCATGCCGGCGAGCACGTCGCCCGAGCCGGCGGTGGCGAGCCAGGGGGCCTCGCTCATCGCCACCGCCGCGCGGCCGTCGGGGTGCGCCACCACCGTATCGGGGCCTTTGAGCATCACCGTGGCGCCGCTGCGAGCGGCGGCGGCGCGGGTTCGTTCCGGCTTCGCCCGCGTCACGTCCAGCACTTGACCGAACAGCTTGGCGAACTCGCCGTCGTGCGGCGTCAGCACCACGGCATGGCCGCTTTCCGCGATGGCCGCGAATAGTTCGCGCGGGTTGTCGGCGAAACTCGTCAACGCGTCGGCATCGAGCACCAGCGACCGCGGCTGCGCGGTGGTTGCCGCCAGCGCCGCATGCACGGTGGCGCGCGTCTCGGCGCCCACGCCGAGCCCCGGCCCGATGGCGACCGCGTTCTTGCGGGGATCGCCGAGGAGGTCCGAGAGGCCGGCTGGATCATCGGCGACGCGGGTCATGATCGCGGTCAGGGCCGCCGCATGGATCGGCAGTGCCGCCCCAGGCGTCGCCACGGTGACGAGTCCGGCGCCGGCCCGCAGCGCGCCGCGGGCGGCAAGCCGGGCGGCGCCGGTCTGCGCGGGCGGGCCGGACACCACCAAGGCATGGCCGCGGCTGTACTTGTGCCCGGCCAAGCTCGGCACCGGCCAGTGCGCCAGCCACAGCGGCGGGGCGTTGAGGAAGGTGCGGGGCAAGATCGTGTCGAGAACCCCCGGCGAGATGCCGATGTCGATCAGGTGGAGCCGGCCGCAGTGCAGCCGCCCCGGCAGCAGGACGTGGCCGGGCTTGAGCCGAAAGAAGGTGATGGTGTCCGTTGCCCGGATGGCGGGACCGCTCGCGATGCCGCTCGCGCCGTCGATGCCGGAGGGCATGTCGACCGCGAGCACGCGGGCGCGGCGCGCATCCGCACCCGTCCGGCCAGGTGCGGGGTGGCTCCAAGCGTTGATCCGCTCGATCGCGCTCGCCGCGACACCGACGATGGGTCGCGCCAGACCGGCGCCAAACAGCGCGTCGATGACCAGATCGACACCGTCCGGGGAGGCACGCTCCAGCGGCAGGATCTCGCCGTCCCACAGCGAGGCCGCCTCGGCCGCATCGCCTTTGAGCGCCGCCCGGACCACGGCGGAGGCGACGGTCACGAGGCAGCCATGCTCGCGCAGGCGTCGTGCGGCGACATAACCGTCGCCTCCGTTGTTGCCGGGTCCGCACAGGACCAGGATGCGACGGGGCGGCAGGTGCCCGGCGCCAATCCTCAAGGCAAGGTCGGCGATGGCGACACCGGCCGTTTGCATCAGCGTCATCGAGGGCAGGACGACGGCTGCGAGGCGGTCGGCTGCGGCCATTTCGCCGGGCGTCAGAAGCTCGTGCGGGAAGAGCGGGTGCAGCGATCCATTTGCGGCCGAAGGTGGCGGGCGTAACAGATCGTCGGAGCTTGATCGCATCGGCTGTGGTCGACTCCGCGTGTTGGCCTGCCGAGAGATTGACAAGATTTTGGGCGATGGCTACCCAAAGCCAGTCCGAAAGCCGCGCGCGGAGGCTGTTTCGTGCGTTTTCCAGCAGGTTCGATGAAGCCGCGTACCGCAAAATTTGGGATCGGACAGGTCGTGAAGCACCGGAAGTACGCGTTCCGGGGCATCGTCTACGACGTGGATCCGGAATTCGCCAATACGGAAGAATGGTGGCAGGCCATTCCCGAGGACGTGCGCCCGCGCAAGGACCAGCCGTTCTACCATCTGTATGCGGAGAACGCGGAAACGGAATACGTCGCCTACGTGTCGGAGCAGAACCTGCTCGCCGACGAATCCGGCGATCCCGTCCGCCATCCGCAGGTGGACGAGATGTTCATCCGCGCCAACGATGGCGCCTATCAAGTGAAGGCAGCCCGCCTGAACTGACCGATGAACTCACGTAGGCGGATCACCTGCGGCGCCGGGAACGCTTCGTTGACAGGGGCGAGAGGACTTCCTATTCAGCACCGACCCGTTCGCCGCATCTGCGAGCAGCTTGGGGGATAGTTCAACGGTAGAACAGCGGACTCTGACTCCGTTAATCTTGGTTCGAATCCAGGTCCCCCAGCCAGTCGTTTTCCTCGCGCTTTCCACTCCGGACCTTGCAGCCGGTGCCGCGCGGCCTCGACTTGGTTTGTTGAAATCGCGCGCCATCTCGACAAACGGCGCATGCCATGCAGCTGCGCGATCGAGTGAGTGGCGCGGCGGATGTCAAGATGAAGAACCGGAAGACCGCGTCCGTCAATACGGTTCACGCGCTCGCTTGGTCGCTGATGTGCGCCGCTTGGACGCCCCCAACCGCTGCCGGCGCGGCTTCTGCGGTCGTCAGCCCCGGCATTGACGGCCGGCATGCCTCGGGATCGCCGGCCTGTGACAGCGCCGCCAGCGCGTTCGCGCCCGATGCCGAGGCTGCAGCCGTGACCATTCCGGCCGGGTGCGCCTTTCGCGTCACCGGCACCACGATCTTGAGATCGCCGGTCGCCATAGAGCCGGGTGGGACGATCATCGTCGACGGCGCCCTGCTGACGATCGCCGGGCCGTTCACGGCCCCGGCGGTGCCCGTTTTTCAGGTCGCCGGTGGGGGCGCCGTCAAGTTCTCTCCGGCGCAGGAGGTCCGTCCGGAATGGTGGGGCTCATCCAACGGCGACTGGCTGCCGGCGCTCCGGGCGGCCGCCGTCTCCGGGGGGCTCGACATGCCTCTGCTCGCCCACGATTACCCAATCTCAAGCACCTGGAAGATCACGACGCCGTTCCTTCACGTGCATGGGGTCTGGAGCATCCGGGGCGCCGTCGCCGGCCAAGGCACCCGTATCCTGGTGCAGAGCGCAACCTCCGATGTGATCCAAGTCGGTCTCGACGCACCGCCGGCTCACACCACCTGCTGCGGTGATCTGCCAAACGCCATCCAAATCGACCATCTGGAGGCGACACGCTCCATGCCACCCAAGGCCGGCGCGCAGGGCTCGGAGCTGAGCAGCCCGGTCGGTATCCGCGTGCAGTACGCTCTGGCGCCGGTCATCGACCATACCGCGTCGCGCGACAGCTCGATAGGATACTACTTCGGCGGCGTCGTGTATGCCAAGGTCAGCGACAACTACGCCCAGCGCACCGTTGCCGGTCCGACCACCGCCGCCGACTTCTTCTGGGGCTACTACCTCGACGGCGCGGTCGACGAAGGCCTCTCCGGCGGCAACGGCTCCCTGTATATGGAGCGCGACAACACGGCGGTCGAAGCACGGCTCTTCCAGCCGGTTGGCCTCTATGCCAACGGCAACTTCGCCGATACATTCATCCGCGACTTCGAGAGCTCGGGCACATCCACCTGCATGATCGTCAAGGGAACCTGGACCGCAGGTGCCACCGTTACCCAACTCTACAGGACGGGCAACCAGGATCTCCACATCGATCACCCCGTGTGCGACGCCTTCACGAACACCGGTTTCCTCTTCCAGAACATCAACGAGTACGGCGGCGTCACGGTGAGCGGCGGCTATGCCGCGCCGGCGCCCGGCGCGGTTGCCGGCGTGCATTTCTACGAGGTGCACGGGGGCCTGAGCATGACCGGCGTGCAATTGCCGATGTTTCCCGATCGCGACCGAGGCGGCAACGCGGTCGGCATCCTGTCGGAGCATTCCGATGGCATCCGCTCCGCCGGCAACATGGTGAGCGGCGCCGCGCGACCCGAAGTGCTGATCGCGACGTCCCTGTCGAGCTTCGGCGACGTTCTTGCCAATGACACCGGTGAAACCGCCATGCAGGCGGCGCTCGGCGTGAAAGGCTCCAGCCGCAACGTCCTTCGCCCGATCATCAAGGGCGGCTTGGGCGTCTATCCCGCGGCCTCGGCGACATGCCCGGTCTTCTGCGGCGGCGCGATCGCGTTGGACGGTGGCAGCACCCACGATGAGGTGGATGCGACGGCCGTCGACCCGAAAACCTCCGCCACGTCGATCAAGCTGCGCCATGACGGCGTGGCGGTGACCAGGGCCGGCCCATTCGGCGCCGGCAACGTTCTGCTTGGTGTCCCGGACTGAGCGTTCGCAGGTTGCGCGGGTCGATCGTCAGCGCGATGCCTGCGCTTCCAAGGGATAGCGGGCGAGGTGTTCGGCTGCCGTCGAAAACGGGTTTGGTCGTCGCCCCTGCGCAAGACCAGACAGGACGAAGTCGTCGAGCGCCGCCGAATAGTTGTCGTGGTGTTCCATGTAGGCCTTGATGTACCAGGCCGGCTGGAACAAGGCATTCGGCATGCGGCCCTCGGCTGCGCCGTACCGGAGGAAGTGCTGGTAGGGATCGATGCCGGCCTTTCGCACGTCCTCGTAGCGTTCGAGATAAAAAGCGCGATCGAAGTAGAAAGGTTCTCGTGATGCTCTTTGCTTGGCTCTCACTTTCTTGACGATTCGGCCGAAGCCGTTCGCGAGAAGCCGCATGTGGTCGAAGACGGGAGTCGCGTTGTGGTTCGGCTGCATCGTGATGCGATCGACTTGAGAGCGTAGATCGGCAATCTGCTGGGTCAGCAGCCGTTCAAGAGCCTCCAGACCTCGATCGGCTCGGTCATTGATCTCTCGCGTCGCCTGTTTCGCGCGCGTCATCAGGATGTGGTCCTTCAGCTCCTCCTCTGTCCGCGCGACGAGCAATGTGGGCTGTTGCGGTGCTATGTAGAACTTCCGGAGGATATGCTGTCGATCGTAGGGGGTGGCATCATCGAAGGCCACAAACCCTGTGATATGGCGGTAGATCGCGAAACCCGAGTAGCGGCTGACCAGGCACACGAGAGCCGCGGTTGACCCTTTGCCGGCCTGCGCTGATTGGAAGAGCACGGTCAGTTCCGCCAAACGTTTCTCGCCGGTGGACGTAAGGTTGCGAGCGAAAGAACTCGGCACGTAGGGCTTGGCTATGGCGTCCTGCGACAGTGATGATGTCATCGCATGTAGATCGCCGATAAGTGAAGTTATCTCGTAGTACGAGGGGTCTGCTCTTAAGATCCAGTCAACGACCAACTTTAGATCAGCCTCGGATACATGATTTCTGTTGCTATGTGGTTCGGTAATTGCGAGGCTCACCTGCGCCCACATCAGAGCGACGATATTGTCAAGCATTCGAGAATAAGAGCCATCCTGTCGCTGCTCAAACATGTTATAAATATGACGAGGACTGATGCCGCCGTGCTTTTCG
Source organism: uncultured Beijerinckiaceae bacterium (assembly GCA_964245015.1). Classification (GTDB taxonomy): domain Bacteria; phylum Pseudomonadota; class Alphaproteobacteria; order Rhizobiales; family Beijerinckiaceae; genus RH-AL1. The sequence continues at coordinate 17,622 of CAXTMA010000050.1, forward strand.
ACGTATATCAGTTGCTTGACAATACCCGTCGTCCAGAACGCATAGTCCGGCATGTTATTATCGACCATGTGCCTCGTAAAGCGATGGATGATGTCCTCCTGATCAATGCGGTAATACACCAGAATGCTGTTCACGACCGTCATGGTCTGGCCGGAAAACGCCACGAGCCACCACGCGACGTGCGAATAGATCGTTTGAATCTGCAAGATTGCTCGCCAATCGGTCTTCGCCAGCGGCGCCTTGCGCATAATCGCGTTCGAGATGCCGGCGATGCTGAAGGTGTAGCCCAGCGCCGTCGCGCCGTCGGTGAAGTCGACCTGTACGAGATCCGTGTCGCTCGGCGCGATCCACGCACCTGTGGGTGTCCCGAAGGCGTTGACGGTGATGGAATTGAAGATCAGGAAGTCATGCGTACCGGACCGCAGCAGTTCGACAGCTGCGATGATCGTGTCGTGCTGCGGGACGTCATCGTCGCCAAGAAACCAAATGTATTGGCCGCGGCAAAAGTCGAGACAATTGAAGATATGTTCCTCGACTGTCGAGAGATGAACAGCCTGCCGTTCGATCCGTATGTTGTCTCTGCCGTATGTTTGCAGTTTCGAGAAGGTGTCGTCACTCGATCCATTGTCGGAGACAACAAGCTCGACAAGTCCGCTAAGACGATCGATAATCGCCGTCAAGTTTCCGACAATAGCCTGCGGCCGGCTTGCCCGGTTGTACGTTGGTATAAGAATTGTCAGGATAGGATGTGCGCCTGAATCGTTTGCAGATGCAAACCGGTCCTTGTCCTTCGTCACTTACAGTCTCCGCCCATCCATTCTCGGACGTGCTTACTGGCTCGTATCAGCAGGAGCAAGCCGATCGGCCGAGCAGGATCATCACGCCAGCAAGGAGACGGATCGTGCCGCAGTCTTCGCCTCGACGAATCGATCGGTCGCGGTGAGCTGCCCCCGGATCCGTCGCCGGGCGGAATAGAACGTGGAGACGATCGCACCATAAATCTACCGCCATGATCCGATGATATCGGTCATCGGAGGCGGCTTATACTCTGCGCTCTGTCGCGTTCAATCCTCTAGGATCGCGTGATGCGGGAACAACGATTTAGTTAATACTGAAGTTCGCCATCCCTGCATCATCTAAAAATCGTTACATGTTGATGCTGGACATTCGCACGCTCACGTCGAACCTGATGTGACAAGACCGCGTAGCTGCGACCCGAGTCCTTGATACCGTCAATGAATCGGAATCAGGACCGATCTTGGACGGTTGATGGCAGGGGCGATCTGCGTCTCGAATGCAAATCTTTCTCAAGTGCGTAGCCGTGACGATCGATCATATGACGATAGATCATCAGACGTTGGAGACAGCCATATGAGTTGTGTGTGCGCAAATCTATTTGATCTCGAAAGAAATATACACGACTTCTTCATAACATGCTCATCTGATCGCTCGTCGACACCGAGAGCGCGCAGGCGCAGGCCGCGACATCGTGCTTCCTGATCCTTCAAGATCACCTCCGCGCGGACGTCCCTGACGAGTGGTCCATCAACGCCACGCACGCGCTCGCCAGTGACGGCAGGAGCGGCGGCTCCCTTCTCACGCTCAGCCTTTCCGCCAACTCCCTCGGAGCGGACTGGGACTACGACCTCGCCTCCAGGCTGTCGACCGCCAAAGTCGCCTTTATGAAGGTCGTCGCCGAACGCTCGTAATCGATCGGCGTTCGCGACATGTTCGCCGCCGACAACTAG
>CAXTMA010000051.1:0-6266 GCA_964245015.1 uncultured Beijerinckiaceae bacterium
GCTGCGGCATGTGCGGCGCCGGCTCGGCACTGTCCACCTACGAGGCTGCCGGCGAGGCGACCGCGCCGCTGCCGGCGCCGCCGCGCGCGCCCTGGCGACCGGCGATCCCCGACCTGGTGCTGGAAGGGTTGCGTCCGTGATCGCCGACAGCTTCGGCCCCTTCGCCGCCTCGCACTTCCGGCTCAAGGCGGCGACCGAACCCTGGGAATTGGCCGGCGCGGCGGCCCTGCGCCGGGCCGTGTTCTGCGACGAGCAGAAGATCTTCACCGACCACGACCGCGACGACATCGACGCCCACGCCATCCACCTCGTCGCCCTGTCGACGGTGGCGGTGCTCGCCGACGAGGTGGTGGGCACGGTGCGCATCCACCGTGCCGAGGACGGCCCCGGCGTCTGGTGGGGCTCGCGCCTCGCGGTGGATCGCCGATACCGCCGGGTCGGCGCGCTGGGCGCTGCGCTGATCCGCCTCGCCGTTTCGTCCGCCAACGGACAGGGCTGCCACCGCTTCCTCGCCCACGTCCAGGCGCAGAACGAGCTGATGTTCCGCCACCTGCATTGGCAGCGGCTGTCAGCCGTCGAGATCCGCGGCCTGCCGCACGTCTTCATGCAGGCCGACCTCGCCGCCTATCCCCCGCTCGCCGACGCGCCGGCCGGCTTCCACGCCCTCGCCGGCAAGCGCGGCGGCGAGTGTGGCGACGGGCGGCCTCCCGGACGCAGGGCGGCCTGATGCGGGCGACCATGCGCGAGCCGTCACAAAGTCTGCCACCAAGTCTGCGCGCCCTTGCCGAGCGGGTCGCCGGCGCGCGCGGGCTGGCGCACAAGACTGACATCGCCGATGCCGTCGCCAGCCTGGGCTTGGCGTCGCCGGCCGGCCTCGACGCCATCCGGGTCGGCGACGATTGCGCGGCGATCCCCGACGGCGACGGCTTCCTCCTGTTCGCCATCGAGGGCTTCATGGAGGATTTCGTCGCCGCCGATGCGCGCTTCGCCGGCTGGTGCGGCGTGATGGTCAACCTCAGCGACATCGCCGCGATGGGCGGCCGGCCCCTCGCCGTGGTCGACGCGATCTGGGCCAGCGACCGTGCCGGCGCCGAGCCCGTGCTCGCCGGCCTGTGCGAAGCGTCTGCGGCCTACGGCGTGCCGGTCGTCGGCGGCCACACCAACCATCGGGCCGGCGGCGGACAGCTCGCCGTGGCCGTGCTCGGCCGGGCGGCGCGCCTCATCACCAGCTTCGATGCCGGGCCCGGCGACGTGCTGCTGGCGGCGGTGGACGGGCGCGGTCGCTTTCGCGAGCCGTCGAACAACTGGGATGCCGCCAGCGGCGCTCCGGCCGAGCGGCTGCGCGGCGACCTCGACCTGCTGCCGGCGCTCGCCGAGGCCGGGCTGGTGACGGCCGGCAAGGACATCAGCATGGCCGGGCTGGTGGGCACGGCGATGATGCTGTGCGAAGCCTCGGGCGTCGGCGCCCGCATCGACGTCGACGCCGTGCCCTGCCCGCCCGGCGTGGATCTGGCCCGCTTCCTTCTCGCTTTCCCGAGCTTCGGCTTCGTTCTCACCGCCCGCGCGGAGAACGTCGGTGCCGTGATCGGGCGCTTCGCGTCCCGCGGCATCGCCTGCGCCGCCATCGGCTCTGTCGACGCGACGGCCAAGGTCAGGCTGTGCCGCGACGGCGAGGAGGTCGAGGTGTGGGACTTCGCCCGACCGTTCATCGGCTGCGCGCCGGCTGCCCCGCGTCCGGATCTGGAAGCAGCCGCGCCCGTCGAGGCCCAGCCCGTCGAGGCCCATTGATGGCGGGAACTGCCTAATGCCCGAGACAACGTTTCGCGTGCGCTGGCCGGATGGCGAGGTGGAAACCTGCTATTCTCCGTCGTCCATCATCACCAATTACTTCGAACCCGGACGCTCCTATTCCCTGTCCGACTTCGTGGCGCAGTGTCGCGAGGGCCTTCAAGCGGCCAGCGACCGCGTGCGGTTCCGCTACGGCGGCACCGGCTGCTCGCTCGCCATGGCACAGCTCGCCGCGATCGAGCGCAAGGCCGCCGGCGTCACCGCCGGGCGGAGCGGACGCGAGGCGGTGGTGCGCTTCGAAGGGTTTGACGCCTGATCCACAAGGAAAAGAGAGCCATGGGCGACAGCGACGAGATCACGGTCAGCGCCGACGGGCCGCAGAGCAGGGCGCGCGGCGGGCAGAACAGGGGCCACGTGCCGGTGGTGGTGGTCGGCGGCGGGCAGGCCGGCCTGTCCGTTTCCTACTACCTCAAGCGACGCGGCATCGACCATGTGGTGCTGGAAAAGAACCGCGTCGGGCACGCTTGGCGCACCGACCGCTGGGACTCGTTCTGCCTGGTGACGCCGAACTGGCAGTGCACCCTGCCCGACTTCCATTACACCGGCCCCGATCCCGACGGCTTCATGCTGAAGGACGAAATCGTCGCCTACATCGAGGCCTTCGCCCGGATGGTCGATCCGCCGATCCACGAGGGCGTCTCCGTGACCCGCGTGTCGCGCGACGCCGACGGCCTGTTCCATGTCGAGAGCACGATGGGCGACTGGAGCGCCGACAACGTGGTGATGGCGATCTCGGGCTACCACGTGCCGGCGGTGCCGCGCGTGGGCGAGCGTTTGCCCCTGTCGCTGCACCAGATCCATTCCCGCGACTACCGCAACCCCGAGCAGCTTCCCCCAGGCGCCACCCTGGTGGTCGGCACCGGGCAGTCCGGCTGCCAGATCGCCGAGGACCTGCATCTGGCCGGGCGGCAAGTCCACCTCGCCGTGGGCGACGCCCCGCGCTCGCCACGCAAGTACCGCGGCAAGGACGCGATCAAGTGGCTCGACGAGATGGGCTACTACGCCATGACGGTGGACACGCACCCGCTTGGCACCGAGGTGCGTAAAAAGGCCAACCATTACTTCTCCGGGCGAGGCGGCGGCCGCGAGATCGATCTGCGCAAGTTCGCCACCGAGGGCATGCACCTTTACGGCCTGCTGGAGAAGATCGACGGCGACGACGTGACCTTCACGCCCAACCTCGCCGCCAACCTCGACATGGCCGACAAGGTCTACCTGCGCATCCGCAAGATGATCGATGACCACATCAGCAAGGCCGGCATCGAGGCGCCGCCGGCCGACCCCTACGTGGCACCGTGGACGGCGGCGAGCGAGCCGACGCATCTCAACCTCAGCGAGGCCAACATCACGTCGGTGGTGTGGTCGACCGGGTTCCGGGCCGATTTCTCGCTGGTGGACATCCCCGTGTTCAACGGCGCGGGCTATCCCACTCACCACCGCGGCGTGACCAGCGTGCCCGGCCTGTATTTCCTTGGCCTCGGCTGGCTGTGGACCTGGGGATCCGGTCGCTTCTCCGGCATCGGGCAGGACGCGCTGCACGTGGTGGAGAACATCGGAACGCGGTTCTGGTCGGTCGACCTTTCCCAGGCGCCTCAGCAAAGGGTGGCGTGACGCGCCGGCGTCCCCGCGCCTGAGCATCGGACCGGAACCGATGTTCGGTCGATGCTTCGGGAACGGCAGCGAGGTGCCAGGGCGCCGCGCGCCGTTCACATCCGGATGGCGGATCCGCCGCTCGGCGCCGGGACCTGCTTGAGGGCGGTGCCCGCTTGGCAAAGGTTGCGGTCGATGTCGTCGGCAGCGACCTTGCGCATCGCGCTGCTGCACGGCACGCCGATGCGACCGTAAAGGTTGGCTGTTTCCGACCATACCCAGTCGCCGATGTTTTTTCGATCGGTGTTGAAGCGCACGACGTTCCTCTCGGCGTCCATCGCAGGGACATCGTCGCGCTGCTGGTAGAGAACCCGCGCGTGGACGTACCAGAACTCGGGGTTGGTCGGGTACTCGGCCGTCAGCCGCGCGGTGATGGCCAGCGCCCTTTGAAGCTGCCCCATCTCGATGTAGTGCTCGGCGGCCAGGCGCAAGTCGGCGTCTAGGGTCGGACAAGCGGTGCCGAAGCGCTTGAAGGCGTGGGCCGCCCAATCCGTTTCGCCCGCGCCATCGGCGTCCTGCGCCGCCGCGAATAACGCACGGCTGTCGCAGGGGCGTTTTTCCAGGGTGGGGAGATCGTTGTAGACGAGCGGGCGCAGTTCGATGGCGGCCGGCAGCGCGCCTCCCGGCGCGGCGTAGACGCCGGCGAAATCGTACGGCGGCCTGACACGTCATGTTGCACCAGCAGGGCGCGGGCACCTGCGAGGATCGCCGCAGGGCTGCCGGCGACCACCGTCCAGAAGGCGACCGCGACCCCGGCGACGCAACGGCAAGTCATGCCCGCGCGCAACAGGCGGGACAAAACCGAGGGGCGCTCATCGTAAGCCACGACCGGGCGTTAATCGCGCGGGTTGACGATCGCCATCCCCGTCCTCCGTTGTTGCGATGACCGCTAGAGCATCGGACCGAAAAGTGCGCAGCGGTTTGCGGACAAATCCGATGCGGCACAGCGACTTAGAGCACCAGATCCGATTTGGGATCCGGTGCTCCAGGTGGGGCGTCAACGCTCCGGCACGCCGAAGCGCATCAGGCCGAGGCCGTTGAGTTTGAGCCAAGCCTCGGCGCGCCCGTAGTCCGGCACGAGGCCGACAACGGTGGCCCAGAAGGCGTTGGAGTGGTTCATGTGCCGGAGATGGGCCACCTCATGGGCCGCGAGATAGTCGAGCACGTAAGGAGGGGCCATCACCAGGCGCCAGGAGAAGCTGAGCGCGCGCGACGAGGAGCAGGATCCCCAGCGGGTCGTGGTGTCGCGAAGCGTGATGCGGCGCACGGTGACGTCAAGCATCCGGGCATGGCGCGCCGCCGCCGCCGCGAGGTCGACCCTCGCCTGCGCCTGCAGGTAGTCGCGCACCCGGCGCGCCACGAAGGGCACGTCGCCGCCGACGCACAGGCGCGGCGCTTGCGCATCGGCCTCGATCCAGACGACGCCGCGCCCGCCCGGCCGATGAACGATCTCGTGGAGGATCCCGCGCAACGGGATCACCGCGCCCGGGCCGAACGGGGTCGGGGCCGGCAGTCCATCCAGGCGGCGGCCGATCCACTCGGCGTGTCGTTCCACGAATATCCTGGCGCGGGGCAGCGAGGAGCGCGGTGGCATCGTGAGCACGACGTCGCGCGTCGCCGCGCGTACGCGCAGGATCAGCCGGCGCGCGCTGGCGACCCGCCTGACCTGCACGCGGTGCAGGCAGCCGGCGTAGACGACCTCGAAGAATTCGCCATCGAAGCTGCGCAGCGCAGCTTTGGGCAGCACCGATTTAGACCCCCGTCCCTCCATCCGGCCTTCATAGCGCGCGGCGACGTGAGTCGCTACCGAAGCATGATCCCGAGACCAGAGCGTCGGATCCTCAACCGGATCCGATACTCTAAGTCGCTGTGCCGCATCGGATTTGTCCGAAACCCGCTGCGCACTTTTCGGTCCGATGCTCCAGGCGGACGCCACGGGCGGGATCGGGCCTCAGGATGGCGAGCCGTTCGCGAGACGGTCGGATGCCGCCTTGGCGATGCGGGCAAGGGTGAACAACCCCAGCGGGGCCAGCACGCGCCGCTCGACGAGGCGCATGTCCGGGCGGGCGGCGATCCAGTCGCCGACCGTGGCCCAGGGGAATTGCGGATGCCAGCCGAGCCGGGCGGCGCGGCGCCCGAGCCAAGCCTCGACAGCCGCCACCGGCCCGCCCGGCGCGCCGACGTGGTTGACAAGGACGATCTCGCCGCCGGGCTTGAGCACGCGGGCCCATTCGTCGAGGCTGGCGACCGGGTCGGGCACCACGGTCAGCACGTAGGGCGCGAGCACGGCATCGAAGCAGCCGTCGGCGAAGGCGAGGCGCATGGCGTCCATCACCACGAGGCCGTCGACGTTGGCGAGCCCATGCCGCCGCACCCGCTCGCGGGCGCGCTCCAGCATCGGGCGGCTGAGGTCGACGCCGGTGATGCGGGTCGAGCGCGCGACCATCGGCAGTTCGAGGCCGGTGCCGACGCCGACATCGAGAACGTGGCGGCCGGGCCGGCTCACCGCTGCCGCCGCCGCGACGCGGCCAGGCCGCATCACCAGGGTGAAGGTGAGATCATACACCGGCGCCCAGCGGGCGTAGGCCGCCTCGACGCCGTCATTGCTCAGCGAGCTGCCGGCGGGCGGCGGGTCGCGCGTCAAGACACGGCCGCGGCGACGCGCCTTTCACTTCTCTCGTCGGGCGCGTCCCAGCCGGCGACCGTGCCGCCGCCCAGCACCCGCGCGCCATGGCCGTCGCCGTCGTAGAAAACGCAGGCCTGCCCCG
>CAXTMA010000051.1:6276-19229 GCA_964245015.1 uncultured Beijerinckiaceae bacterium
CCGGCGACACGGCGGCGTCGGCGGCGGGGAAGTCCACGACGCAGGTTCCCTCGACGTGGCGCAGCCGCGCCGGCACCGGCGGCCGGGTCGAGCGGGTGCGGACGTAAAGGTCGAGGCGGTCTGGCGGCGCGCAGCCGTCGCCGAGCCAATTCACCTCACGCAGCGCCAATCGCCCGGCGCGCAGGGCCGAGCGGGGGCCGACGACCACCCGGCGGCGGGCGGCCTCGATGCGGATCACGTGGAAAGGCTCGGCCGCGCCCCCGAGGCCCAGGCCGCGGCGCTGGCCGACCGTATAGTTGATGACGCCTTCGTGCCGGCCGAGGATGGTGCCCTCGGCATCGACGATGTCGCCGGGGATCGCCGCCTCCGGCAGCAGGCGTCCGACGAGGTCGCCGTAGCGCCCATTCGGCACGAAGCAGATGTCCTGGCTGTCGGGCTTCTCGGCGTTGACGAGGCCGCGGGCGCGGGCAAGGGCGCGCACCTCCGCCTTAGGCAGATCGCCGAGGGGGAAGCGAAGAAAACCGAGCTGCTCGGGCGTGGTGCCGAACAGGAAATAGCTCTGGTCGCGCGCCGGGTCGGCGCCACGATACAGGGCGCGCCCTCCCCGGCCGGCGGGATGCGCCCGCGTCACGCAATAGTGCCCGGTGGCGAGAACATCGGCGCCGAGGTCGCGGGCGGTGGCGAGGAGGTCGGTGAACTTCACGCGGTCGTTGCAGGACGCGCAGGGAATCGGCGTCTCCCCTCTGGCATAGCTCGCCGCGAAGGGGAGTATCACGGCTTCGCGGAAGCGCGCCTCGTAGTCGAGGACGTAGTGCGGGATGCCGAGGCGGTGAGCCACCGCGCGGGCGTCGGCGATGTCGCGGCCGGCGCAGCAGGTGCCGCGACGCGGCGGATCGCCGCCCACGCCTGCATCTCGGTGAAGCTGCAGGGTAATGCCGACCACCTCGTAGCCCTGCGCCTTGAGCAGCGCAGCGACGACGGACGAATCGACGCCGCCCGACATGGCGACGACAACCCGCGTTTCACCCGGTGGCTTGGCGAGATCGAGGCTGTTCACGCGCGGGTCCGGCACCTTGGTTCCCTGGCCTGTTCTTGCTTGACCTGCCGGCCGTAGCGACCGGTCCGTCGTGCATATTGGCTGCGGCCGCCCTTGCGCAAGGGCCGGCGGCGACCTCGGCGCCCTCGCCTCGCCCTGGCGCGGATGTATCATTCCAGAACAAATCGCCGCGGATCCCGCAACGCCGACTATAGATCATTATCGAAATAGTTTAACCTTTTGGAAGAGGTTGATTTAGCTGAATATTAAACGGTGATGGCTATTGTTTGACGGTGGATCGACGTGTCCGTGAGTACCTGTCATGAGTGAGACCCTGCGCCCGAGAGTGAAATATGTCATCGGACCCGACGGCAGCCCGTTGACCATCGCCGACCTGCCGCCCAGCGGCACCAAGCGCTGGGTCATCCGCCGCAAGGCGGAAGTGGTCGCGGCCGTTCGCGGCGGTCTCCTGTCGCTGGAAGAAGCCTGCCATCGATATACCCTGACGGTGGACGAGTTCCTGTCCTGGCAGATGTCCATCGACCAGCACGGGCTCGCCGGCCTGCGCACGACCCGGCTGCAGCACTACCGCGCCTGACGCGGGTATCCGGACGGCGGGCGGGAAGCGCGGCTGCGTCCGGGGCACGAGCGGTGGAGCCGGTGCCTCGACCGTTTCCCGGATCAGTCCGCGGCCCTGAGCCACGCATCCGGCATCAGGGCGCGGAGCAGGCGCGGACAAACCTGCCGACACCTTGGCCTCGAAACAGCTTCGGTTTCGCTTTGGCGAAGAGGGTCCAACGCGGCGTAAGCCGCGCAAACCGTTCTAAGCAGGTCGGCGTTGGCAGGCCAACGCTTCACCCGCTTAGCTCTTTGACAGGCTGCAGGTTTTGATCGCAAAACCGCGGGGCACTTTTGCGAAAGCTGCTTAGACGGTTTCACCCGCCGCTTTGCCTTGGGCGCGCACGGGCGATGGGGGGACCGCGGGATCGCGGTGCAGAACGTGGTCGAGGCGCCGACGCTCGAACAGCACCACGACGACCACCGCGAAGGCAAGCGGAACCAGGAAATAGAACAGCCGGAATACCAGAACGGCGGCGAGCACCTTCGGCTTCGCCATGCCGGGCAGCGCATTGATGAAGAGCAGGTCGAAGACGCCGGCGCCGGCGGGCGCGTTGGAGGCGAGCGCGGCCGAAAACGAGCCGAGAAAGACCGCCAGCACCGCGAGGAAGCCGGGATTGCCGGTCTCGGGCAAGGCAAAATAGATGATCCCGGCCGCTCCCAGCAGTTCCAGCGGCGAGGCGATGAACTGGCGCAGCACGATCTCGGGCCGGGGATAGTCGATGCGGAAGCCCCGGATCACCAGCGGCTTCAGCCGGACGGCCGAGGCGACCATGTAGGCAACGACAACGGCCAGGCAAACGAGACCGATGCTGCGCGAAGCCGCGGCATCGGTGAGCAGATGCGGCAGCCCGCCGGCAAGGCGACTGAGCTGTTCGGGCTCGTACAGGAGAACGAACCCGCCGAGCAGCAACGTGCCCAGGCCGAAGGTGACGGAGCAGATCGCCACCATGACGCCGATCTGCGTCGCGCTCATCCCCCGCGTCGAGTAGGCGCGATAACGCACCACCGCGCCCGACAGGACCGACGCCCCGATGGTGTGGGACAGCGCATAGGTGGTGAACGAGGTGGCGGCGATGAACGGCAGCGAAACGCCGGTGATGCCGAGGTGCAGCAGCGCGAGGCGGTCGTAATAGGCCAGCGCCGCATAGGCGAACAGCGCCGACAGCACGGCCAGGGCGTAGTGCCCGGGCGAGATCGCGGCGAACTGGTGCCAAACGCCGGACGCGACGCTTTCACCCTTGAACTCACCGGCAAGGATCCAGATGCTGACCACCACGGCGCACAACCCGAAGACCGGCCAGACATAATCGAGAGTGCGCCTCATCGGTCTCCGAACGCCGCGAGGCGGCTTCTCGAACGGTCGGGCCGCGGCGCCCGCGCGGGCCGCAAGCCTCGCGAGGGTGGTCTCGCAAGTCTTCGACCACCGCCGGCACGATTGGCTCGCCCGCTTGTTGGTCCGGTGACGGCGGCAAGGTCAAGCGCAAAAGGGCGGCAGGTGTCACGCGCGCTGACGACCCGCTCCGGCGCTCGCAAGGGAGCGCCGCGCGGGTGTGGTCGCTTGCCGGAAAGCTTCACCGAACCGGGCGCGCCCTTTGCGCATCCCGAGCCTACGCCTGCACGGCGCGCAGGCCGATGCCGCCGTCCATCAGGACGGTCGGGGCCGGGAACTCGGGGCGCTCGCTCCCCTTTTCCCGCCCTTCAAGTCCCTGGACCTTGACGTACTCGGCCTGCGCTTCTTCGAGTTGGCCCTTGGCGTCGGCGAGTTGATCCTTGAGTTCGGCGGCCGAGCGCAGCAGGTTCTCGCGCCGGGCCCGCGTCGCGCGCGCATAGGTGGGATAAGCGAAGTGAGCGAGGTCGGCGATGCCGGACCTTTGCTCCTCGATCGTGATCTCGCGGTCGAGATCGTTGGCGATGCGAAGGAACTCCGCGACCATCGTCTCGATCTGGACGACGCGCCGGCGCTTCTCATCGACCTGGAACCGCTTCAAACGCAACTGTGAATCTCGCGACTTCATACGCAACTCCGCGACGCAGGCTGAACGAAACCGTTGGTTTCCAAGAACTTCCGCGAGACACACCGATCGTGCCAGGGGGAGGTTGCAGCTTTGTTACCGTTGGCGGATTGGCGGCTGTTCGCGCCCGGCTGTCGTGCAATAGTGGCGGAACGGTGATTCGAGACACACCGCGAGGTGGCGGTCGGGCGCGTCGTCCGGATCTGCCAGTCGGTGAAGGTCGCGCATCCTTGTTCAGGGCGTTCCCGGGTTCAAACGGCTCGCAGCCCCCGCATCGGGCGGGAGGCGCCGGTGGTTCCCCACACCTTCGTGGGCTCGTTAAAGCGCTTTTTACCAATGCTCGTTAAGAATGTTGAAATCAGGGTGCGACCGGCCTGGCCGGACGGCGACGTCCAGGCGGGGGCTTGGGTCGGGACCATCGCGCCTTTCTGTAACTGACGATGCCGGACGATACGGGCAAGCTTGGGGGCGGGACATGCGCGTTCTTTTGATCGAGGATGATAGCGCGACCGCGCAAAGCATCGAACTGATGCTGAAATCCGAAAACTTCAACGTCTACACGACCGATCTGGGCGAGGAGGGCATCGACCTCGGCAAGCTGTACGATTACGACATCATCCTGCTCGACCTGAACCTGCCGGACATGTCCGGCTACGAGGTGCTGCGCACGCTGCGCGTGGCCAAGGTGAAGACGCCGATCCTGATCCTGTCGGGTCTGGCCGGCATCGAGGACAAGGTGAAGGGTCTCGGCTTCGGCGCCGACGACTACCTCACCAAACCCTTCCACAAGGACGAGATGGTGGCGCGCATCCATGCCATCGTGCGCCGCTCGAAGGGCCACGCCCAGTCGGTGATCACCACCGGCGACCTGGTCGTCAACCTCGACCAGAAGACCGTGGAAGTGGCGGGATCGCGCGTCCACCTCACCGGCAAGGAGTACCAGATGCTGGAGCTCCTTTCGCTGCGCAAGGGCACCACCCTGACCAAGGAGATGTTCCTCAACCACCTCTACGGCGGCATGGACGAGCCCGAGCTGAAGATCATCGACGTGTTCATCTGCAAGCTGCGCAAGAAGCTCGCCAACGCCAGCCAGGGCCGCAACTACATCGAAACCGTCTGGGGCCGCGGCTACGTCCTGCGCGAGCCCTCGGAGGACGAGGAGCGGATCACCGCCTGAAGGGTGGCCGGGTTTCGCCGGCACCCTCCCCTTCTGCAAGCACAGGCCCGTGCCGATCCCGGTACGGGCCTTCGTTCCGCCCGCGCCAGCGCGCGGGAGCGACCCCACCGCGGACGTTCGGTGCGATGCTCGCGCGCCGCATAGCGGGCACCCGGATGGGGCGTCGATCCCCCATCGGACCCGATCCGATGCGCCGACTTGTCGTGCTGCATCGAATTTCCGCCACCGCCTCCCCTGCGTCGTCGAAGCCGACTGCCAAACCTGTGCGTCTGGGTCAGAGCGGCGGCAGGTCGTGCACCACGCTTCGCGCTGTCCCCACCCGCTTCGCGAAGGAGGATATCCGCCCGAGGTCGGCGTTGGGGGATGCTCCGAGTCAGGCAGTCTGCGCGAAGCAGCGCCCGCCAGCCGATGCGGCGCGGGCGTGCACGAAGACGAACGGCGTCGCCGTGTCGGCCTGCAACGGTGGGCACATGTCGCCGATGCGCTCGGCACCGCCCAGAACCAGCAGTCCGTCGTCGGCCAGCACGCCGGATAAGCGCCTGAGCACCTGCCGCTTCTTGTCGGCATCGAGATAAAACAGCACGTTGCGGCAGAACACGATGTCAAAGGGACCCGTATCGTAGGGGATTGACATCAGGTTCTGCGTCCTGAACGTGACCTTGGACCTGAGCGCTTCGCTGACCTGCCAAACGCCGTCGCGCCGGTCGAAGTGGCGCAGAAGCAGGGCCACCGGCAGTCCCCGCTGCACTTCGAACTGGCTGTAGACGCCGCGCTGCGCCTGCTCGATCACCGGGCGGGACAAGTCGGTCGCCACGATCTCGACCCGCCACCCCGGGCGCTGCCGCAGAGCCTCGTCGATCACCATGGCGACCGAATAGGGCTCCTGGCCGGTCGAGCAACCGGCGCACCAAATCCGCAGGCGATGCGTGGGCGCGCGAACGGCGAACAACTGCGGAAGCAGGCGCTCGCCGAGCGCGGCGAACAGCAGGCGGTCGCGGAAGAACGAGGTTTCGTTGATCGTCAGCGTTTCGGCCACGATCCGGGCCAGATCGGAATAACGGTCGAGTTGCAGCGCGCGGGCGAGTTCGGGCAGCCCCGACAGCCCCGCAGTGCGCAGAACCGGCTTCAGCCGATCCTCGATGAAGTAGCGCTTTTCGTCCTCGATCGCGATGCCGGAGATGTCGCGCAGGACGCGCTTGATCTGCGCGAAACTGTCGTTCACCGTTGCGCTCCCGGCACAAGTCCACCGTCCTTCGGCCCGCCGCCCAGGCGCCTTATCACCTCGTTGGCGATCGCGGGCGGCGGCAGGATCGAGGACGCCAGTCCGGCCTTGGCAACGGCGCCGGGCATGCCCCACACGGCCGAAGTGATGCGATCCTGGACAAGGATCACGCCGCCGCCGGCCGCGATCGCGCGGGCTCCCGTCAGGCCGTCCTCGCCCATTCCCGACAGGACGACACCAACCGTGCGAGAGCCGAAGCTTTGGGCCGCGCCGGTGAACATGGCATCGATGGCCGACCTGCAATGGGCGCGCGTCGTCACCGGCAGCGATGAGATGGCGATTCCGTCCTCCCCGCGCTCAAAGGCGAGGTGCCTGTCGCCGGGGGTGAAATGCACCCGGCCACTGCGCAGGCGGCAGGGCTCGTCCACAACGCTCGTTTCGATGCGGCAGCGCCAGGCCACATGGGCGGCGACCACCGGCATCAGTTCGCGCGGCATGTGCAGGGTGACGCAGACCGGAATGGAGGACAGGACCGGTGCAAGCCGCGACAGCAGCGCGACCAGGGCCTGCGGGCCGCCCGTCGAGGCCCCGACGACGAGCAGCCCCGGCGGCAGCACGGGCCTGGTCTCGGCAAGAAGAATGGCGGCATCCCCACCCAATCGTCCCGATGGAGAAGACATCGGCGACGGCGCCCCATTCCGGACCTGCGCGCGCGGTCCCGATGGTATCATGGCGCAAACAGCCCGACTTCTTCGAACTTCGAGGCGACGATGTCCCGATCGAACGGCTTCATGATGTATTCGTCGGCCCCGGCCGACAGGGCGCGGGTGATCTGGGGGATCTCGTTTTCCGTCGTGCAGAAGACGACCTTGGGATGGCGGCCGCCGGGAAGCTTGCGCAGCTCGATCAGGAAGCACAGCCCGTCCATCACCGGCATGTTCCAATCCAGCAGAACGGCATCCGGCATGCCCCGCTTGCAGTCGGTCAGGGCGTCGAGCCCGTTCTCCGCCTCGCGGCCGGCGAAGCCGAGCGCCTGCACGATGCGCAGCGCGACCTTGCGGATGACCCTGGAGTCGTCAACGATGAGGACCTGCTTCACGGCCGAAATTCCCCGCTCGCATTGCACGCGCATCCCGCAGGGGACGACGCCACCGTTCGCCGGCGTCGAACCGGCTCCGCCGTCCCGTCCGGCGCCGCGGGCTCCCACACCATGACCCAACCTTTTCCGTTGCCGACGAACGCATCGCACCGGTTCGCGAAACCGGCGCGATGAGTCATTTCTCGCCGAAGGCGAAGACCCAATCGAGATCCAGAATGGGCAGGATCGCATCGGGAAGCCGGTAAACGGCGATGATCTTGGCGCCTTCCGATCCCAGGTGGGGCGGATTGTCGATCTGCGCGCTGCCATCGAGCGAGATCACGTCGCCGACCTCGTCGACGACCAGGGCGAAGCTTTCGCCGCGGTAGTCCAGGCCGACCGCGAGGTGCGAGGGTTCGGCCCGTCCGCTGCCCTTGAGGCGCCGGCGCAGGCTGACGGCGGTGACGATCTTGCCGCGCAGGTTGACGAGGCCCAGCACCGCGGCAGGCGCCAGCGGCACGGGCGTCACCGATACGATCTCAAAGACGGTCTGGATGTTCTCGACCGGCAAGCCGAACGCGCGGCCGTCCGAGATGATGGTGAAGCAGCGCAGTTCGAGCGCCGGCCCCGGCGCGGCTGGAGAGTGGGCGAGCTGCATGCTCATGCCGCGAACTCCCTGATGATCCGCTCTTCGAGCGCGTGCGTCCCCAGGGACTGGGAGTCGAGCTTGGCGCGCAGGAGCGTCAGCAGGCCGGCCCGGTCGAACTTGCCGACGACGCCGCACATGCCGCTGGCGGCCGCCGCCTCGCTGATGATGGGCGCGGCGTTGGCGGCGAGCGCGATCACCGGCAATGCGCCGTTGCGCGGATTGCGGCGGATCTCGCGGGCGAGCGTGTAGCCGTCCATGTCCGGCATGTCGGTATCGGTGACGACGGCGTGGAACAGCGCGCCCTTGGAGAGAAGGAAAAGGGCGTCGCGCCCCGAGCTCGCGGTGGTGACGCGGTACCCCGCCGCGGTGAGGATCGGGGCGAGCATGTCGCGAAAGAACAGCCGGTCGTCGACGAGCAGCACGGAGAAGCGGTTGACCACGCCGCGCGCGAGAGCGTCGGGGCGGGCGATCCTGACGAAATGCGAGATGTCGATGATCTCCACCACTATCTCGGCGATGCGGGCCGAGCCGATGATGCCGGGCGTGGCGCTGGCGATCTCGATGTCGAGAAAGTCCTCCACGATGTCGATGATCTCATCGACCACGAGGCCGACGCTTTCGCCGCCGATGCCCAGCACGAGGACGGGGCGCTCGCGCACTTCGTCGCGGATGGGGGAGCCGTCGATGGGCAGCAGCGGCATCAGGAAGCCGCGGTGCTGCATCATCAGGCGGCCGTCGGAGATGGCGATGGCGCCCGACGCCGCCGATTCGATGCGCGAGATCAGCGACAGCGGCACCACCTTGAAGGCGCCCTCGCCGGCCTTGAACAGAACCAGCCGGGTCTTTTCGCGCGGCGGAATGAAGCGTTCGGCGATGTGCTGGATGCCCAGTTCCAGCGCCTGGCTCAACCCCAGCGTTCGGGCCAGCCCGACGGGATCGAGGATCAGCACCACCGACCCGTCGCCCAGGATGGTATGGCCGGAAAAGACGTAAAGATGGGCGAGCGAGGCGCCGAGCGGCTTGACCACGATCTCCTGGACGTCGGCGACGCTGTCGACGAGCACGCCGAAGGAATGGGCGCCGAAGCGCATGATCACGGCGAGCTTGCCGACCCCGGCCGTTTCGCTCCCGGCGACCGGGCCGCCGTTCGGCACGGGCGAGCTCTCGTCTGGCCGCCGCAGCTTGAACACGTCGCTGAGGTCGACCAGCGGCAGCACCTTGTCGCGCAGCCGCAGCACCATTGAGTCCTGGACCCGCTCGATCTTGTGGCTCGATCCGCTGTCGAGGCCGATGGCCTCCATCACCGACTGCTGCGGCAGGGCGAAGCGGTGGCCGGCGATCTGCACGATCAGGGCGGGCGCGATGGCCAGCGTCAGCGGGATCTTGAGGTTGAAGCTCGTGCCCTTGCCGAAGGTCGAGCTGACGTTGATCGAGCCGCCGATGGTTTCGATGTTCTCGCGCACCACGTCGAGGCCGACGCCGCGCCCGGAAATGTTGGTCACGGTGGCGGCGGTGGAAAAGCCCGGCAGGAAGATGAAGCGGTACACGGCTTCGGGCGCCAGGCCGTCGATCTCGCCGGCGGAGATCAGCCCGCGCGCCAGCGCCTTGGCCTTGATCTTCTCGACATCGAGGCCGCGCCCGTCGTCGGCCACCGACACGGCGATGTAGCCGGCCTCGTGGCTGGCGGAGATGCGGATGGTGCCGGTCTCGGTCTTGCCGGCGGCGACCCTGTGCTCGGGCGTCTCGATGGCGTGGTCGGCGGCGTTGCGCAGGATGTGGGTGAGGGGATCGCGGATCACCTCGATGAGCTGACGGTCGAGTTCGGTTTCGCCGCCGTCGACGATGAGCGACAGCTTCTTGCCGGTTTCCACCGACAGTTCGCGAACGAGGCGGGGCAGCCGGGCGAACAGCCGGCTCAGCGGCTGCATGCGCGCCCGCATCACCGAGTCCTGCAGGTCGCTGGTCAGGGCGGACAGGCGCTGCATCGGCGCTTTGGCCGCCTCGTCCTCCTGCTTGCGGTGGAGTTCGAGGAGCTGGTTGCGCGTCAGGACGAGTTCCGACACCAGCACCATGATGCGCTCAAGCGAGGCCACGTCGACGCGGATCGTTTCCGAGCGCCTGGGACGCTCGCCCGGGCGCGCGGGCTCGGCCACGGTGAAGGAGTCGGGCGCCAGTGCCGAACGCCGCGCCATCGGCACCCCGCTTGCCGCCCCTGCGCTTGTCGGCTCGGACGGCTGCGCCGGATCCGCGATCTGCGCGTTGAGTTCGAAGATGAGGTCGCCATCGTCGCCGGCCGGCTCGGCCGCGTTGGCTTCGATCTCGTTGAGGATCAGCTTGATGCGGTCAACCGCGGCCAGGATCAGGCTGACCAGCTCGGGCGTCGCCACGCGGCCCTCGCGCAGCCGGCTGATCGCCGCCTCGGCGACGTGGGCGATGGCTTCGAGCCGGGTCAGCCCGAGGAAGCCGCAGGTCCCCTTGATGGTGTGAACCAGCCTAAAGATGCTCGCCACGATCGCCGAGTTCGACGGATCGCTCTCGAACTGAACGAGCTGCGAACTCGCGGCGTCGAGGTGCTCCGAGGTTTCGGCCAGAAAATCGTTGAGAAGCTCGTCCATGAGGACCCGCGCTGATCCGCCTTGGCGGTATGGAGCGCAGTGTGTGCGGCGGCGGTTAATACCCGCTGAAGCCTGGCGGCTTTGCCGGGCGCCGAACGCAACTTACAGGGGAAGACCGTTTCCTTGGAGGCGCCGGAGCTTGGCCAAGCTCCGGCCCCCGACCCTTCGCGCCCTCAATCGTCCCGGTTCAGGGTTTTCAGCTTGGAGAACACGGAGGCGACGTCAAGGTCGTCCTCGTCGTCGCCATGGCGCGACGTCGGCCGCGAGGGCCGGGTGTCGGCGAAGACCGGCACGTCCTCGCGGTAGCTTTCGCGCGGGCCGGTGGTGATCTCGGCCGGCATCAGGGTCGGGCCGCGCTCCGCCTCGGCGGCAACCTGCGGCCGGTCCTTGGCGGCGCGGTTGACCTCGAAGTCCAACTCGATCTGCGAGCACAGGCCCAGCGTCACCGGGTCCATCGGGGTCAGCGCGGCGGAGTTCCAATGCGTGCGGTTGCGGATCGCCTCCAGCGTCGTCTTGGTTGTCCCGGCCAGCCGCATGATCTGCGCGTCCTTCAGCTCGGGATGGCTGCGGATCAGCCAAAGGATCGCGTTGGGACGGTCCTGGCGGCGCGACAGCGGGGTGTAGCGGGCGCCCCGGCGCGGCTTGATCTCCGGCAGGCGCACCTTGGATTGAGCGATCCTGAGGTGATGCTCGGGATTCTTCTCGGCCTTGGCGATCTCCTCGCGCGACAGCTGGTTCGAGGTGATGGGGTCGTGGCCCTTGATGCCGGCCGCGACCTCGCCGTCGGCGATGCCCTTCACTTCGAGCGGGTGCAGTTTGCAGAAGTCGGCGATCTGATCGAAGGTTAGGGACGTGTTCTCGACGAGCCAGACGGCGGTCGCTTTGGGCATCAGCGGCGCGGTGCTCATTGCGAAACTCTCCTGGCGGTGTCTTGTACGGTCATCCGCCTTGTCCGCCGCGAGCTTCGCGGTTCAGACGGGACATCGATGATTGGGGAACGGCGAGCTATAAGATGGAGACGAAGCCGGCGCAACCAAGCACGCGCCGGTCGGCAAGCCCTACGCCGCGTCACGCCCGTCAAGGCGGCCTCGCTCGTCAAGCCAGCCGAGCGCGCCGCGCCCGGCGGCGGCGCCGGTGGCGAAGCACGCCTGCAGGAGGTAGCCGCCGGTCGGCGCTTCCCAGTCCAGCATTTCGCCGGCCAGAAAGGTGCCGGGCCGCCGGCGCATCATGAAGCGCTCGTCGAGGTCGGCCAGAACGACGCCGCCGGCCGTTGAAATGGCGCGGGCGATCGGGGCTTCGGCGCTCAAGCGCAGCGGCACGGCGTTGACGAGATCGGCCAAGGCCCCGGAAACGAGGCTGGAGAGCCGGGCTCCCTCGACCTCGCGCAGCAGAGCCACCGCGACCGGCGCGAGGTGAAGCGTCTTGCGCAGGGCGGTGCTCAGGCTCTGCTTGCGCTGCCGCCGGGCGAGCTTGGCCCCCAGCACCTCGCGGGACAGGTCCGGCCGCAGGGCGAGATGGAGGGTGGCGCCGCCGTCGCGCCCGATCGCCTCGCGCAGCGCCGCCGCCAACGGATAGATCGCGCCGCCTTCCAAGCCGAAGGCGGTGACGGTTGCGTCGCCGCGGCAGCGCACGCCGGCGAAATCGAGGGCGATGTTCTTCAACGGCACGCCGGCGAAACCGTCGCGGAACAGGTCCGACCAAGCGACGGCGAAGCCGCAGTTCGCTGAGCGCAGGGGGACCACGGCCGCACCGGCGTCGCGCAGCAGGTCGACCCAGCCGCCGTCCGATCCCAGCTGCGGCCAGCTCGCGCCGCCGCAGGCCAGCACGCTTGCTTCCGCCCCGACGGCGACCGACCCGTCCGGCGTCGCGAAGCGCAGGTCGCCGCCGGCATTCCAGCCGAGCCAGCGGTGGCGCGGGGCGAAGCTCACGCCGGCGCCATCGAGGCGCCGCAGCCACGCCCGCAGCAAGGGCGAGGCCTTGAACGAGACGGGAAACACCCGGCCGCTCGTGCCAACGAAGGTGTCCACGCCGAGATCGGCGCACCAGCGGCGCATCGCCGGCGGATCGAAGCAATCCAGCGCCGGCGCCAGCCTCGCCGCCGCCGCGCCGTAGCGGCCGCGAAAGGCAGCCGCTTCCTCGCTGTGCGTCAGGTTCAGCCCGCCGCGGCCGGCCAGCAGCAGCTTGCGCGCCGGCGAGGGCATGCGATCGTAGACCGTCACCGCCGCGCCGCCGGCGGCAAGAGTCTCGGCGGCCATCAGCCCGGCCGGGCCGGCGCCGACCACGGCGACGCGCGGCATGTGCCGGGATGCGGAAATCTCAACCATGCCGCCGCAACCCTACGCCCCGCGTCGGAAGCGGTCGAGGATCGAGCGGCGCGGCGCCCAGTCGCCGTCGATCGGTGGCAGCTTGTCGTCGGGCGATTCGGCTTCGGCGTGCTCGGCCCACAGGCGGCGGAGATCGCTCGCCAAGGGCACGAGGGGCGGCGATGCGGGGGATGACGCTTGGGATGATGACGGGCTTGCCGGGCCGGAACGGCCGTAGCG
>CAXTMA010000052.1:0-19185 GCA_964245015.1 uncultured Beijerinckiaceae bacterium
GGCAGGCCGGCCCGCTTCGCCGCCCCCCACGTCCTGCTGCAGCCCGGCGACGAGCTCGTCGCGTCCAACAGGATCGGCGCGGCGGCGCTGGCGCGCTTCGAGCGCAGCTTCCAGCGCTTCGGCCGGCAGGTCAGGTGGGCCGATCCCAACGCGCCGCACAGCTTCATCGAGGTCCTGTCAGACAGGACGCGGGCGATCTTCGTCGAATCCCTTTGGGGCGGCTGCGAAGGGATCACCGATCTGCAAATGGTGGCGCGGGTCGCGCAGCGGGCGCGGGTGCCTCTGATCGTCGACAACAGCTGGGCGACGCCCTACCTCCTGCGCCCCCTGGAGCACGGCGCCGACATCATCCTTCATTCGACGGAATTCCTGGCCGGGACCAGCCGCGGCGGCTTGATCGTCGACGGTGGAAGCTTCGACTGGGCGGATGATCCGCGCTATCCCGCCATCAGCGGGCGGACCGATGGCGACTTCGCCGTCGCCGACGTCTTCGGCAACTTCGCCTTTGCCGTCGCCTGCCGGCTGCTGGGCGTCCACGGCCTCGGCCTGTCGCTCGCCGCCTGCGGCGCATCCGCCATCGCGCAAGGCATCGAAACGCTGGCTTTGCGGATGCAGCGCCACAGCGACAATGCGCTCGCCATCGCTAGGCACCTTGCCAGCCATCCTGCCGTGTCGCGGCTTCGCTATCCCATGCTGGACAGGGATCATGATCGCGCCGGCCATTATTGCCCGAAGGGAGCGGGGGCCGGGCTGACTCTCGCCCTCACCGAAGGCGCGCCGGCCGGCGAACGCCTGATGAGTCGGCTGCGTCTCATCGCGCGAGCCGGCGAGGCGAGCCTGTCGAGATCGCGCATCGACGCCGCCGGCGGTCGCCGGCGAGACGTCCTTCAGCTCTCGGTCGGCCTGGAAGACAGGGCCGACATCATCGCCGACCTCGATCAGGCGCTGGCCGTCTGAGGCCGGCCGGTCGCCGCGCCGGTGAGTCGAACAGCGAGGCCGAGCCGCTGCCGGCACACCACCGCCCATGCCAGCACCACCATCGCGAAGAGCTGGTGCAGCAGGCCCGCCGCGATCGGCACCGCGAGGAGCAGG
The DNA here is from genome assembly GCA_964245015.1 of uncultured Beijerinckiaceae bacterium. Lineage (GTDB taxonomy): Bacteria > Pseudomonadota > Alphaproteobacteria > Rhizobiales > Beijerinckiaceae > RH-AL1. The sequence goes on from CAXTMA010000052.1 coordinate 1,093, forward strand.
GTCGCGACGCCGATGGTCGCCTGCGCCGCCACGAGTCCGGCCAGGACGAGGGCGCGTCGGGCCGCATCCGTTCCCGGCAGGACTCGAACGGTCGCGACGGCCTGCACGATCACCACGGCGAGCAGAAGGTAGGCGGTGATCCGGTGCTGGAACTGCACGGTGGCGAGATTGTCGACGAGGTTGCGCCACGCCGGCGTCAGCGCCGCGAGCAGGCTTGCCGACGGGATGAGATGGCCGTCCATCAGCGGCCAGGTGTTGTAGGCCTGACCGGCGCGCAGCCCGGCGACCAGGGCGCCGAGCCCGATCTGCGCGAAGACCAGCGCCAACACCGCCGAGCCCAGCCTGCACAGCCCGGCCGGCACGCGCTCGGCCGCTCGTCGTCCGGGAGCCGGCGCCTGTTCGATGGCGATCCACACCAGGGCGGCGAAGGTCACGGAGGCGAGGAGCAGGTGCACGGCGAGGCGTTCCTGCGCGACCTCGATGCGTTTGCTCAGGCCCGAGGACACCATCCACCAGCCGACGTAGCCCTGCAGGCCGCCGAGAAGGAAGACGCCGAGAACCTGGCCGATCAGTCGCCGGTTCAGCCGGCCGCGGATCCAGAAGAGGGCGAAGGGCACGACCAGCGCGACGCCAAGCACCCGACCGACGAGGCGATGAAACCATTCCATCAGGAAGATCGCCTGGAAATGCCCGAGCGTCATGTCGGGAAACATCGAGGCGTACTGCGGGATCTGCTTGTATTTCGCGAAGGCTTCGATCCAGGCGGCATGGGTCAGCGGCGGGATCACGCCCTTGATCGGATCCCATTGCGTGATCGACAGGCCCGACTCGGTCAGCCGGGTGGCGCCGCCGAGGAACACCATGGTGAACACCATCGCGGCGAGACCCCACAGCCAGACCGACACGGCCGCGCTCCGGCCGGGCGCCGCGGCGGCTGCGAAGGCGAGGTAGGGTCGGGTCGCGACGACGTCCGTCATGGCGGGCACCCTTGAGAGCTGGAATTGGCAGAGCTAGGCTTCGGAGAGCTGGACGCGTGGCATTGTCAGCCGTACGGGCGGCAGATAAGACCGGCCGGCGCCCGAGTCCAGCTCGTTGCCTGTGACCTTCGGCGCGCCGGTCCCCGAGCGACCCCGCCCGGCCCGCGACTCACGGGAGGCGATGGGATGAGACGGCGCACCCGCAAGTTCATCGGCGTCGCCGTGACGCTGGCCTTCGTCGTCACCTACGCGCTGGTGGCGATGGCGCTGGCCCAGGCGCGCTTCGTGCTCGGCGCCCCCGACCTGCTGCAATGGACCTACTACGCCGTGATCGGCACCGGATGGGTGCTGCCGATGATGCCGCTGATCCGCTGGATGGAACGCCCCGACGCTGGCGGCTAAGCAAGTTGCGCAAGAGTGCCCCGCGGCTTTGCGATCGAAACCTGCGGCCTCTCAAAGAGCTAAGCGGATGAAGCGTTGGCCTACCAACGCGAACCTGCTTCGCATTCCACCGGCGCGCGACGCCGACCCAGTATCCCCTCCGGCTCACGCCACCAGCCGACCCTTGTTCCAGATCGCGAAGGGTACGCCCGACAGCAGGACGTCGAGGCAGGCGAGGCTCTGCCATTCGCCGTTGAGGGACACGCGGGGAAGCGCGTGGAGCGCCGCCCGGTGCTGCGGGAAGATCATGCCCGGGCGGGTCGTCACCGCGCTGGCGAAGCCGAGCTCGGCCGCGAGGGCGAACTCGCGCGCGCCGGCGGAGGTCGGGTCGCCGACGGGGTAGCTGAGGTGGCGCACCGGCAGGCCGGTCGCCTCTTGCAACCGGCGGCGCCCGACCTCCAGCTCGCGGCGAACGGTGTCGATTTCGTGCTTGGCGAGCATGGGATGAGTGCAGGTGTGGGCGCCGATGGTGCAAAGGGGCTCGCGCGCCAGAAGACGGACGCCGTCCCAGTCCAGGCAGCGCTCGGCGACCAGCGATGCGGCGTCGACGCCGGCCTGACGGGCGAGGTCGGCGATGACTTCGAGGAGGCGTTCTTCCCCGCCGGCGCGGAGCCGCCAGTACAGCGTCTTGAAGGCGGCCGCCTTTTCCGCCGCGCTCGCGCAGGGCAGCGAGGACCCCGCGATGCGCGCCTGGATGCGGTCGCTGGCGCGGATCGCCTCCTCCAGCTCGACCCACCACAGCCGGGCGGTGCGGTCGGCGAAGCCGGTGGTGATAAAGGCGGTGAACGGGGCGGCGTGGCGGCGCAGGATCGGCAGGGCGTGATCGACGAGGTCGCGGTAGCCGTCATCGAAGGTCAAGGCGACGAAGGGCGCGGCGGCGGCATCGCCTGTCCGCCGCAGCGCCTCATCCAGCGACACGAGGTCGAAGCCGAGCGCGCGGATGCGGCCGAGGGCGAGGTCGAGGAAGGCGGGTGCGACGTCCAGCAGGCGATTGGGCGCGAAGGCCCCGCCCCGTGGCGGCCGGACGTGGTGCAACGTCAGGATCGCGCCCCGGCCGCGGGTCAGCGGCGCCAGGCCCCTGTGCAGGCCGGTGGCCTTGAAGAAGGCGAAGCCGGCTCCGATGACCCGCTGCTTGTCGAGCGTCATCTGCTTGCGGAGGGACATGGCGCTCCCGGCGCTTACGAGATCTTTGACCAACCCTCGCAAGTCCGCCTTGAGGTTTCGTTGCCAGACTGAGGCGATGACAACGCACATCCTCGCTTTCGCCAAGGTTCTCCGACCTGCGGAGGTCGCGGCGTCGCCGCCCTTCGCCCGCGTCGAGGTTCATCATGCCGCGACGGCCGTCGCCGAGGCCTGGGGCGAGCTGGAAAGCTGCGCGCCCTGCTCGGTGTATCAAACGCGCGCCTTCGTCCGGCCCTGGGCGGAAACGCTGGGTCAGCGCGCCGGCATGCGGCCGTTCTTCATCCTGGCATGCGACGCGGAGGACCGCCCGACAGCCCTGCTCGCCCTCGGCTTGCTGCGGCGCGGGCCGTTTCTGGTCGCGAGCTGGCTCGGCGGCAGGGATGCCAACCTGCAGATGGCGCTGCTGCGTCGCCCGTCCGACTGGACGGGGGCGCACCTGCGCGAGCTGCTGCGCGAGGCGGCGCGCGCCGCCGGTCCGCTCGCGCCCCACGCCTTTGTGCTGCCGAACCAGCCTTTCGCCTTCGCCGGCCACCGCAACCCGTTCTCGCAGCTGCCCGGCAGCAGCAGTCCCAGCGCCGCCTACGGCACCGTTCTGCCCGGTGCCGCCGAAACGCTGTTCGCAGCCAAGCTGTCGAAGGACACGCGCAAGAAGCTGCGCAAGAAGGAAGCCAAGCTCGCCACGCTCGGCGCGGTCAGCCATCTCGTCGCCGCCACGCCGGAGGAGCGAGCGGACGTGATCGACGCCTTTCTCCGACACAAGACGGCCCGCTTCCGGGCGCGCGGCATCGCTTCGGACGTCGGAGCGCCGGAAATGCGCGCCTTCATCGAGGCGGCGAGCGATCCCTCGCGTGGCGACGATGGTGCGCCGGGCCTCGAACTGCACGCCCTCCTCGTCGGCGGGCGCATCGTCGCCACCTACGGCGGCGGCGCTCACGGCGGCCAGTGGAGCGGGATGTTCAACGCCTTCGACGCCGACGAGGAGATCGCCAGATCGAGCCCCGGCGACCTCCTGCTGATGCGCATCATCGCCCGCTGCTGCGCCCGCGGCATCGCCCGCTTCGACCTCGGCATCGGCGAAGCCCGCTACAAGGCGGCGCTCTGCGATGAAACCATCGCGCTGTTCGACGCCGTTGTGCCGGTCACGCTCGCCGGGCGGGCCTTTGCCCTCGCCTTCGGCCTGCAACAGGCCGCCAAGCGGCGGATCAAGCGCGATCCCCGCCTCCTCGCGCTGGCGCTCAGGCTGCGCAGGCGGCTGGGATAAGCCACCCGCGCCGAGCGGATCGGGCCGCGCGTCCGCCCCTCTTGATCCGGCTTTCAGGCGACGTCGCGCGCGGGCGTTGCCTCGGAGTCGATGATCAGCACGTCGCGGGCGCCCGCCTCGACCATCTCCGCTTCCAACAGGTGCAGCACGTCGCGATCGGACGCCTTCGCCGCCGCCAGCACCACCATGTCGGCGTAGGGCGCCATCACCTTGGCGATCTCGCTCTGCGGGAAGGACGGGGTGAGCAGCATGATGAAGTCGTAGGTTTCCGATAGGGCGTCGAGGATCAGGTCGAAGTCGCGGAAGTCCGCGTCCATCGCGCCGGTCGGGATGAAGTGCAGCCGCGACGCGCAATCCCGGTGGATCACCTCGGCGAAGCTGGCATCGCCGGCGAGCAGTTCCGACAGCCCGGCCATGGCGCCGATCTCGGCCTGCCCGCTGCCCGCCCCGACGAGGGAGCCGAGCCTGGCCGGCATCGTGCCGAGATCGACGATCAGGCCCCGGCCCTTGGCCGAAAGGTGCCGGCTCAGCGCGATCAGCTGATCGGCGCGTCCGTCCCCAACCCCCGTCCCGACGATGTGGAGGCCGCGGCCGGGGACGTGCGCGGCGGCGATGCGCTGCGCCAGGGCTTCGAGGGTCGCTTCGAAGTCGTCGGGGACGGCCTCGACGGTTTCATCCCGCTCGACTGGCTGGACGATCGCCGACGTGACCGGTCGCGGATCGGGCGGGGGAAAGACATCGCCACTTGCATCATGACCTTCATGGCGGCCGGATTGCTCGGCCGATTGCCCGAAGCGCCTGAGGTAAGCGAACAGCACCCGCGCGGCTGCATCGAGGGACAATTTCGACGTTCCCGACCCGGCAGGGGAAAGGCCGGCCGCAGCCGATGTCGGCGGCATCGTTCGGCCCGGCGCGCGCGTGCCCGCCCACCACTTCTTGACCGCCGGCGCCTTGATCGGCGGATCCATCGCCGCCGGCTCGGCGAGGACTGGCCGGCGCCGGGGCGCGCCCGTTCGCTCAACCGGCGGCGGACGCACTGCATCGTCGCGAAGGATCCCTTGTGCGCGGCGGCTTTGCGGCAGGCTGAACGACGGCGCGACCGGCAGCGCCATTTCGACGGGCGACACTGGCCCGGCGAGCGCCCGACCCGACAGCAGTTCGGCGGCGACCACGCAGCTCAGCGAGAACACCAGCGTCGCCAGCGTGGCGAACAGCACGAACGGCAGTTTCTTGGGAAACGAGGGAAGCTGCGGCGTCACCGCGCGCGAGATGATGCGGGCATCGGCCGGCGTCGCCGTGGACGATTGCCGGGCCAAGGCCTCCTCGTATTTGGTGGTGGACGACTCCAGCTGCTCCTTGAAGCCCTGCGCGACGCGCTCGAGGGCGCGCAGATGCACCTCGTCGCCATTGGCCACGCCGGCCGCCGTCTTCTGCTGCGTCAGGACGGTTTCGAGGTTGGCCACGCGCGCGCCGGCGATCTGCGCCTCGTTCTCCAGCGTGCTGGCCGCCTGCCGGGCGGCGCCCTTCAGGGCGACGTCGAAGCCCTCGACCTGTGCCCTGAGCTCTTTGATGTGGGGATGACCCGGCAGCAGCGTGCGCGACTCCAGGGCGAGCTGCGCCTGCGCCGTCGCCCGCTGGTCCCAGATCCGGCGCACGATCTCGTTGTTGGTCACTTCCGCGACGTCGACGGACTTGCCGCTGCGCAGCAGGCTGCGGATCATCGAGGCTTTGGCCTGCGCGTCGGCCTGGATCGCCCGCGCCCGCGAAAGGTCGCCGTTCAACTCGGCCACCTGCTGGCCGCTGACCGTCATGTTGTTGGAGCCGGCGAGCAGTCCCGAGGTGGAGCGGTAGCGCTCGCGTTCGGCGTCGGCTTTGGCGAGCTTGGTGCGAAGGTCGGCGATCTGCTCCGACAGGGCCTCGGCGGCTGTGCGCGCCTGCCCCCGTTTGGCGGCGGACTGTTCCGCGATATAAAGCTCGGCGACCGTGTTGGCCGCTCGCGCGGCCAGCGCCGGATCACGGCTGGTGAACTCCAGCGTCACGACGCGGGTCTTGGGCGGCGAATACACCGTCAGCTTCTGCCCGAAGGCGTCGGCGGTGCGCTGCTCCACCGCGTCGCGGGACGGCTCGGGGGCGAGATGCAGCAGTTGCAGGACGCGTGTCACCGGGCCGGGGTGGGCGGACGGATCGAACTCGTCGTCGCCGACGAGCTTGAGCTTGGCGATCGCGCGGCGGGCAAGGTCGGGCGAGGCGATCAGCTGCACCTGGCTCGCCACCGCGACCTCGTCGAGCTGCGCCGCTTCGCTGGGCTGGCTCGTGCGGTCGGGCCGGGTGAAGAACGTTTCCTGGTTTTCCAACAGGATCTGGCTCTGCGCGGTGTAGCGCGGCGTGACGAGGATCACGTAGATGCCGACCAGCACCATCGCCAGCAACGTCGGCAGGAGATAGATGCGGTGCCGGCGCTTCAGGGCCTTGCCGACCGCGCGAAGGTCGATCTCGCTGGACGCGTCGCCGCTTTCGGCACCGGATTGTGGGTAACGCGCCATCGGTCGACTCGCAAGAACACAGACGGCCAACACAACCGTTTCGAGGTTGCTGCCGGGTTAACTCGTCGAGTCCTTCCTAAACTCGCGCGATCCGTCCCCTGCTGCATTCAAGCCTTTCTTAACCACGTCTGCATAAACCTCGATGTCGCTCCGTTATGGCGCGGGATCGACGTCACACGACTTTGGGCGGGCTTATGCGTTTATTCACGAAACGATGTTCGGCGAAGCGACGCTGGCTGAGCCTGCTTGGCATGTGGGCGACGATGCTGCTTGTCGGCTGCGCGCCCCGGGCCAACGGCTATGCCGATTTCAAGGCCGACGTGCCCTACACGCTGGCCAGCGGCGACCGCCTGCGCGTCATCGTGTTCGGCCAGGATGGGCTCAGCAACGCCTATGCGGTGGGGCCGACCGGCAACATCTCCATGCCCCTCATCGGCACGGTGCGGGCCCAGGGCTTCACCACCGTGGCGCTGGAGCGCAGCGTCGAGGCCAGGCTGCGCGACGGCTTCATCCGCGAGCCCAAGGTATCGATCGAGGTCGATGCCTATCGGCCCTTCTTCGTGCTCGGCGAGGTCACCACCGCCGGCCAGTATCCCTATGTCGCCGGGATGACCGCGGAAACGGCCGTGGCGGTCGCCGGCGGCTTCACGCCCCGCGCCAACAAGTACGAGGTCGACCTGACCCGCGTCGTCGAGGGCCATCCCGTCACGGCCAGCGTGCCGGTGGACCAGCCGGTGAAGCCGGGCGACACCGTCTTCGTCAGGGAGCGTTTCTTTTGAAGCATCGGACGGAGAAGTGCGCGGCGATCTTCGGATAACTCCGATGCGGCACAAAAGGTCAGAGCGTCGGACCGGTTCAGGGTCCGGTGGTCCGAAGTGTCGGGTAACGCTTCGTTCAGGGTTGGGCGCCATGCTCCCGCCCCATGACAGTCTCCCCCGATGACGCCCAGCGCCCGTTGCGCATCCTGCACGTCCTGCGCGCGCCGCTCGGCGGCCTGTGGCGTCACGTCGTCGACCTGACGCGCGAGCAGGTCGCGCGCGGCCACCACGTCGGGCTCGTCGTCGACAGCCTCACCGGTGGCGAGCGGGCGGCGGACACCCTGGCCGAACTCGCACCCGCCCTGACGCTCGGCGTCGAGCGCTTCCCGATGCTGCGTCGTCCCCACGCCCTCGACATCTCCAACGTGCTCCGGGTGGAGCGCCACGTCCGCCGGCTCAAGGCCGACGTCGTGCACGGGCACGGCTCGAAGGGCGGGCTCTACGCCCGGTTGCCGGCCTTGTGGAGTCGCGCGACCCCGCCGGCACGCGGCTACACGCCCCATGGCGGCAGCTTCAACCATGTCGCCTCGCCGCTCGTGCAGGCGCTCTACATGGGCGTCGAATCCCTGCTGGCGGCGCGCACCGACGTCCTGCTCTTCGAAAGCGTCTTCATCGCCAACCGCTTCCACGAGCGCATCGGTGAAACGCCCGCGCTGGTGCGCATCGTGCCGAACGGCATCGCACCGGCCGAATTCGTTGCCGTCGCGCCCGACGCCGACGCGGCCGATTTCGTTTACGTGGGCGAGCTGCGTTCCGCCAAGGGCATCGACACCCTGATCGACGCGACCGCGCTCCTGTCGCGGCAGCTCGCCCGTCCGCTGAGGCTGATCCTGGTCGGCTCGGGCCCCGACCAGGGCATGCTGGAGGAGCGGGCGCGGGCGCGCGGCATCGCCGGGCAGGTGTCCTTTCCCGGCGCGATGGCCGCCCGGCGCGCCTTCGCGCTGGGTCGCGTGCTGGTGGTGCCGAGTCGCGCCGAATCCCTGCCCTACATCGTGCTCGAAGCGGCCGCGGCGCAGATCCCGATGGTGGCGACCAACGTCGGCGGCATCGGTGAAATCTTCGGCCCGCATCGCGACCGGCTGATCCGCTGCGACGACGCGGCCGTTCTCGCCGATGCCATGCGATCGATGGTCGAGGCCGATCCCGAGCGCGTCCGCGCGCAGGCCGCCGACCTCGCCGGGGTCGTGGCAAACCGTTTCTCGATCGCCAACATGGTCGATTCGGTGATCGCCGGCTACCGCGACGCGCTGACCCGCCAGGTCGCCCCGGCTGCGACGGTGCCGCTGCTGTCCGCCCTTCCCCGCTAGCCCCGATCCGTCTCCCTTCCGGTCGTTCCCGCGAGTTCGCCATGGCCGCGTTTTCAGCTCAGGATCTCAGAACCGTGGAGGCGCCGTTCGCGGCCGCCGCGCGGACCAATCCGCACGCGGTGGAGCTCGACAAGCTCGCCGCGTCGCTGGCTGAGGGCGGCAAGCGCCGCATCGTGTCGGCCGCCATCCTTGAAGGCCTGATGCGGCTGGGCGAGCTCGCCCTCGTCGCCTTTGCCGGCCTCGCGACCTATCTGGTCGCGGTGCGCTCGGGCGGAAAGGTCGCGGTGCTGCCGCTGCTCGCCGTGCCGCTGCTCGCCCTGCTCGTGGTGATCTGCCTGCAGTCGCTCGGCTCCTACCGCATCGCCGCCCTGCGCGCGCCGACCCGCTTCGGCCTGCGCATCGCGGCCGCTTGGTTCGGGGTGTTCGGCAGCGCGCTCGCCGCCTGCCACCTGGCCGGGGTCGACCCGTTGCTCGGGCGCTGGTGGTTCGCCCATTGGGCGGTGACCGGCTTCGCCGCCCTGCTCGCCGGCCGATCGGCCGCCTCGGCCCTCACCAACCACCTCACCCGCACCGGCAAGCTGTCGCGCCGCACGGTGATCGTGGGCGGCGGCCCGGCGGCCAAGCAGCTGCTGGCCGACTTCGCCGATCAGGGCAGCGAGGACCTGCACATCTTCGGCATCTTCGACGACCGCACCGACGAGCGCTCCCCCGACATGGTCGGCGGATACCCCAAGCTCGGCAACGTCGACGACCTCGTGAACTTCGCCCGCCACACGCCGCTCGACCTCGTGATCTTCACGCTGCCGATCTCGGCCGAGCAGCGCCTCCTCACCATGCTGCGCAAGCTTTGGGTGCTGCCGGTCGACATCCGGCTCGCCGCGCACATGAACAAGCTGCGCTTCCGCCCGCGCGCCTATTCCTACATCGGCAAGGTGCCGGTGATCGACCTCTTCGACAAGCCGCTGGCGGAGTGGGACATCGTCTTGAAGTCCATCTTCGACCGGCTCGTCGGCGGCGCCTGCCTGCTCGCCCTGCTGCCGGTGATGTGCCTGGTCGCCCTCGCCGTGAAGCTCGATTCCAGGGGTCCGGTGCTGTTCAAGCAGAAGCGGTACGGCTTCAACAACGAGCTGATCGAGGTCTTCAAGTTCCGCTCCATGTTCACCGACCAGTTGGACACCAAGGCGTCCCGGCTGGTGACCAAGAACGACCCCCGCGTCACCCGCGTCGGACGGATCATCCGCAAAACCTCGCTCGACGAGCTGCCGCAGCTCCTCAACGTGGTTTGGAAGGGCAACCTTTCGCTGGTCGGTCCGCGCCCCCACGCGGTTCACGCCAAGGCCGCCAACGCGCTCTACGACGAGGTGGTCGACGGTTACTTCGCCCGCCACCGCGTCCGCCCCGGCATCACCGGCTGGGCGCAGATCCACGGCTGGCGCGGCGAGACAGACACGTCCGAGAAGATCCAGAAGCGGGTGGAATGCGACCTGTTCTACATCGAGAACTGGTCCATCTTCCTCGACCTCTACGTGCTTGCCGCGACGCCGGTGGCGCTGCTGCGCACCGGGAACGCCTATTGATCCCGGCGAGCGCGCTGCGCCGGTTCGGACTCGCCGTCTCGCTGGCCGCGTCGCTCGGCTTGGCCGCCGGCCCCGTGCACGCCGAGCCGGCCAGCACCGAGCCGGCCGGCACCGACCTGACAATCGCCTTCGCCGGCCCGCCCTTGGTTCTCTACGACCCGGCCCGCGACGCCTGCCAGCCGATCGATGATCCCGACATGAATCCCCGCGCCTTTCGCGACGACAAGGGCGCCGTGGTGATGTTCGCCCTGCACTTCGTCGCCCGGCCCCTGCGCGGCCGCGACCTCGATCACGTCCGCATCGACTGCCATTCCTCGCTCGACAGCCCGTTCGATCCCGACCCCTCGCACTTCGCCGATCGGCGATATGTCGCCGCGACCTGGACCCGCGACGGCCGCGACGTCGGCGCGCTCGTCCACGAGGAGTACCACGCCGACGATCACGGACGCTGCACCGTGTCCGACAGCCTGGGCTGCTGGTTCAACACCATCCTCGCCTTCCATTCGAGCGATGGCGGCACGCGCTTCGCCGCAGGCAGGCCGCTCGTCGTCGCCGCCGCACCCTTCACCCAGGACGTCGGCCAGGGCCGCCACCGCGGCTTCTTCGAGCCCTCGAATATGTTCGGCGACGGCCGCTACGTCTACGCCTTCGCCTCCACCACCGGCTGGGCCGGTCAGGATGCCGGCTCCTGCCTGTTTCGAACCACCGATCCCACCCGGCCCGACCTGTGGCGGGCGTTCGACGGGTCGCAGTTCGGCGTGCGTTACGCCGACCCCTACCGCAGCAAGGCCCTGCCCCAGCCCTGCGCGGTGATCCGCCCCTTCACCTTCGCGGTGAACAGCGTCGTGCGCCATCGGCCGAGCGGCCGCTGGATCGCTTTGCTGCAGGCGAGCGCGAGCGGCGACTTCCCCGTCGACGGCTTCTACTATGCCTCCTCGCGTGACCTGATCCACTGGGGACCGGCGCACCTGCTCCTCGCCGGCCGCACCCTGTACAGCGGCTGGTGCAAGGCCGATGGTCCGCTGATCAACTATCCCTCGATCCTCGATCCGGCGTCGGCGAGCCGCAACTTCGACACGGTCGAGCGCACGCCCGAGCTGTTCTTCGTCGCCATGCAGGCGCGCAACTGCGCCACATCCGGCCGGCTGCTGCTGCGCCGCCCGCTGGCGATCACGGTCGCCGGGCGCGCCGCCGCGGTCGGAGACGCCGCTCGAACGCGGCCTTAACCCTTTCCGGTACTGATCGGGGCCAAGCGACGCCAGCAGAGACGACCATGCACCACGAACCGCCGCGTCCCCGCACCCTCGCCACCGAGACCGTGCTGCGCGCGCTGCTGTTCCCGATGCTCAGCCTGGGCAGCATCTCCTTCTTCGAGCCGTCGCCCTACGAGATCTGCTTCCTCCTCCTGCTGCCGCTGGTGTTCTCTGCCCACTTCGTTCTGACGCGCGCCACGCTCGCCTTCGCGGTCCTGCTCGGCCTCTTCATCTTCGCCGAAATGCTCGCGCTGATGCCCTGGCTGGGCGACCGGCCGGCGCCGGCCGAGGACGGAACGGGCGCGACGGCGCTGGTGTACACGCTGCAAACGACCTACCTCTTCGTCAGCGCCTTCATGTTCGCGATGGTGTTCACGCGACACACCGCCGGACGGCTCCGCCTCGCGCTTCTCGGCTACACGATCAGCTGCGTGGTCGCCGCCGCCTGGGCCGCCGCCGGCTACTGGGACCTGCCCGGCTTCCACGACAAGGCGGCCATCGTCAACCGCATCGCCGGGCCCTTCAAGGACCCCAACGTGCTGGGTTCGTACTGCATCCTGGGCGTGCTCTGCCTGATGCAGGCGACGGTGCGCGGCCGGCTGCTCAAGCGCGGCCTCATGGCCGCCCTGCTGCTGTTCACCATCTTCGGCGGCGTCTTCCTGCCGCTGTCGCGCGGCGCCTGGGGAGCGCTGGTGTTCGCGGTGCTGTACTTCGCCGTTGTCACGTTCATCACCGCCGACGACCGGCGCACCCGTCGGTCCATCCTGGTCGGCACGGTGCTGTTCGTTCTCGCCGGTGCGGCGGGCGGCCTCGCCATCGCTTCCAACGACACGCTGCGCGAGGTGGTGACGAGCCGCGCCAAGCTGCAGCAGGAATACGACGGCGGCGTCACCGGGCGCTTCGGCAACCAGATGCGCTCGATCCCGATGCTGATCGAGCGCCCCCTCGGGTTCGGGCCGCACCGCTTCGCCTTCACCTTCGACCTCGATCCGCACAATTCCTACATCGGCGCCTTCGCCTCCGCCGGCTGGCTGGGCGGCGTGGTCTTTCTTCTGCTCGTCGGCTGGACCACGGTCGTCGCGGTGCGGTTGAGCTTCAGACGCACGCCCTTCCTGCGCCACGCCCAGGTCATCACCCCGGCCCTCGTCAGCGCCTTTCTCCAGGCCTTCCAGATCGACGTCGATCACTGGCGCTTCGTGTATTTCATGCTCGGCGCCGTGTGGGGCATGGAAGCGGCGCGCCTGTCGGCCCTCGCCCGATCGGTGCCGGCGCAAGCGGCATCGCCGAGGTTCGGCCAGCAGCCAGCCCCCGTCGCGCCCTGACGCGAAGAAGATCCGTAGGCGCTCGCGCCGCCCGTCCCGTGGCGTCGGCCCGTTGCCGCCGATCCCCTTGCGCCACCTGCACGCATCGGCGCACCGATTGCGTCTCCGCCCTTTACCGATTCGGAAGCCTTCGCCGGCACGGTGTGGCGGGGGCTCGGGATGCGCCGGTCCCGCAACGACCGAGGCGGGCACGATGGAAGCTGCGGGACAGCCGAACCGGGAAATCTGGCCCGGATTCCATTTCCTGCGCCATCTCCTCGCGGTGGTCATCCTCGCGTTCCACGCCTACGTCCTGACCTTCGGCGGCACCGGCAACATCGGCTACGCCAAGGGCAACCTGATGGCCACGGCCGCCAGTCTCAGCGCCAGGCAGTTCGTCATCGAGGCGCTGCGCCCCGGCCTGTTCGCGCTGGTGGGCATGTTCTTCGCCCTCAGCGGCTTCCTGGTGATGGGCAGCGCGCTGCGCGCCCGCGACACCCGCAGCTTCTTCACCCTGCGCATCCTGCGCATCCTGCCGGCCCTCTTCACCGAGGTCGTGCTTTCGGCCTTCATCCTCGGGCCGTGCGTCAGCACGCTGGCGCCGGGCGAATACTTCGCCAGCGCCGGCACCTACACCTACTTCGGCAACATCATCGGGTGGATCCAGTACGAACTGCCCGGCGTGTTCACCGGCAATCCCCTGCCCGACATCGTCAACGTCAACCTGTGGACCCTGCACGCCGAGTTCGGCTGCTACCTGCTGATCGGCGCGATGATGGCGAGCGGCCTGCTCGCCCGCCCGCGCACGACGACGGTCGTGCTCGTCGTCGGCATCGCCGCCGCCGGCATGGCGGTGCCGGCCCTCGGCCTTTCCACTCGCTACGAGGCGACGCACTTCCAGAGCTGGTTCCTGGTGGTGCTTTTCGCGATGGGCATGCTGTTCGCCCTGCACCGGCACGCCATCCCGCTGCGGTTGCCGCTGTTTCTGGCCTGCATCGCCGGCTACGTCGCCCTGATGATCTCCGGCCTTTGCGACACGCTGGCCGCCGTGCTCCTGACCTACGCGATGGTCTACCTCGGCGCCTGCCGCTTCCCCTGGTTCGACCGGCGGGTGAAGGACGACTGCTCCTACGGCCTCTACCTCTACGGCTATCCCATCACCCAGACGCTGGTCTTCGCCCTCGCGGCGCGGCTCGGCGCCCTGCCCGGCGCGGCGCGCGTCGTCCTCTTCGCGGTGCTGGCCGTCTTGGTCACCGCCTGCTTCGCGCTCGCCTCCTGGCGCTTGGTCGAGAAGCCCTTCCTGAGGCTGCGGACGGTTCTCCTGCCGTCCCGCGCTCCGAAGCCGAGGACGGCCCTGTCGCAGCCGGCACTCACCGCCGAAGCCGCCTGAAGGGCGCTCGACATGGCGCAGCCGCCCGCCCGACGCTACGGCGTCCTCGACGCCTACCGGTTCCTCGCCGCGCTCGGCGTGGTTCTCTACCACTTCGAGAACAACCTTTCCCCCCTGCGCGGGCCGGCGACCGACGTGCTCGAACGTTTCCAGTCGCTCGTCGACTTCTTCTTCGTGCTGTCGGGCTTCGTGCTGATGCACAGCTACGCCGGCGGCGTGACGGGGATCGCCGCCTATCGCGGCTTCCTGCGCAAACGCCTCGCCCGCATCTACCCCCTGCACCTCGCCACGCTCCTCCTGTGCGCCGCGATCGCCGGCATCGTCGCCGTCCGCCACGTCCCCGTGCGCGACGGTTCCCTGTTCGCCCTCGATCAGCTGCCGCAAAACCTCCTGCTGATCCACGCCTGGGGCACGGTCGCGGCGCCGGGCCTGAACTTCCCATCGTGGTCGATCTCGGCGGAATGGTTCGTCTACCTGCTGTTTCCGGTCTTCGCCGCCGTGGTGCGGCGGGTCGGCCCGGTGGCCAGCCTCGGTCTGGCGGCCGGCTGCGCCCTCGCCACTGAAGCCGGGCGCGCCGGATGCGGCCTGCGTCCGGGCGACCTCGCCACCTTCGACTTCGGCATGCTTCGCGCGGTCCCGAGCTTTCTCGCCGGCATGGCCGTGTGCCGCATCGTCGAAGGGAGGCCGGCGACGTCGCTGAGCTGGCGGATCCCCCACGCGCTCGCCGTCCTGCTGCTGGTGCTGATGCTCGCCAAGGCGCCGCCCTTCGCGATCATCGCCCTCTACCCCCTCCTCGTGGGGCTGATCGCCATCGCCGAGCGCGGCGGGCGCCCGACGCGGCTCGCATCCCCGCTCGCGGTGAGCCTCGGCAACGCGTCCTTCGCCATCTACATGCTGCACGCCTTCGTCGAGGTCGCCTGCCAGCGCCTGCTGCTGAAACTGGGCTGGACGGGCGCGCCGGCCCTACTTGTCGGCGCCGGCCTGGGCACGGCGGTCATCGTGGCGCTGGGCTGTGTCAGCTATCGCGTCTTCGAATCACCGCTGCGGCGTGTTCTTGCCGGGAATCGGGCGACACCCCGCCGCGGCGAAGGCGTTCTCGACGGCGGAGCGGCGACCGGCTATTCCCACGTCCATGCATGTCTGGATCAAGGCTCTCGCTAGTATGGGCTGCGTGTTCGGCGCCGGCGGCGTTGCGCTCGCCGCGGTGGGCGCGCACATCACCGGCGGCGGCTCGGTGACCACGGCCGCCAACTTCCTGCTGTTCCACGCCGGGGCGCTCGTCGCGTTGAGCGCGGCGGCAGCGGTGACGCGGCGGCCGCTGTGGATTTGCCTTGCCGCGAGCCTCGTCGCGCTGGGCGTCGGCCTGTTCGCCGGCGACCTCGCGCTGCGCGGTCTCGCCGGTTTGTCGCCGCTGCGGCTGGCGGCGCCGACCGGGGGCATGGTGATGATCGCCGGCTGGCTGGTCGCGGCCTTCGCCCTGCCCGTCGTGCTGGGGAGACCGGGTGTAAGTGACTGATACCAGACGGTGTCGCGGTAAATCAGCCGCCCGACGATCTTGGGCTAGACTTTGCCGTGATCTCAGCGCAACGTTTCGCGCGAGGTCGGTTTAAAAAGGTTCCGTGGAAGTCGATGAGCGACGTCAGCGAAAAAAAAGGTCGCGTCCTGATCGTCGAAGACGAGCCGTTCATCGCCTTGACCCTGGAAGACATGCTCGACGAACTTGGCTTCGGCCTTGTCGGCACGGTGTCTCAGGTCACCGAGGCCATCGAGATGATCGGCCGCGAGTCGGTGGATTGCGCTCTTCTCGACGTGAACCTGGGGAACGAAAAGATCGATCCCGTCGCCGATCTGCTGGCCTCGCGCGGCGTGCCTTTCATCTTCACCACCGGCTACGGCGCTTCCGGCATTCCGTCCGGCCATGCCGGTCGCCCGGTGCTGCAGAAGCCTTTCCGCATGGACGATCTCGCCGGCACCCTCAAGGCGACCCTCGCCAAGTCTTGACGCGAGCCTTGACGCGAGCCCTGACGTCGCGGGCTGACGCGGGTCATCCCGCTCAGGGTGCAGGCTGGTCCCGCCCCGGAGCGGGTTCGGGGATGATCGCGGGATCCTCGCTGTCCCGAGAACACGGCCGCCTGGGATCGAGCAGCGGGAACAGCAGGAGACCGGCGAGGAAGCCGCCGATGTGCGCCTGCCAGGCGACCGGCGCGTCGCCGGTGCCGTTCAGGGCGGGAAACAGCCCGAACACCAGATCTGTGGCGAACCAGAACAGCACGAAAAGCAGGGCGACCTTGGTGGTGAAGACCTGTCCCAGGGTCAGGGCCGGCTGACGGAACGGCTCATCCAGCAAGGCGCGATCAAACAAGCGACGCGGCTCGTCACTCGGCCGGAACACGAAGCGGACGGCGGCGCCCATGGTCCCCGACACCGCCGCCGAGGCGCCGATGACCAGCTGGAAGCTGGTGATGTCTGAGCCATATTGCACGACGGCGCCCGCCACCGTCGAGATCAGCAGCAGGGCGAGGAAGCGCGGCGCGGTGAAGCGGCGGGCGACGGCGGAGCCGAAGGCGACGAACCAGACGCAGTTGAAGCCGACATGGGCCCAGCTGGCATGAAGAAGGGCGTAGGTGGCGATGGTCCAGGGGCGCAGCGTCCCGTCGCTGACAAGCGACAGGATCTGCTCGCGCAGGATCGCATTGTTGCCGGCGGCGAGCTGGAGGCTGCGGGCGAGCCGGTTGTCGGACACGAGGTGGAGCGCCAGCGTCACCCGCGCGGGCAGAAAGGCAAACGTCGAGATCAGCGCATTGTCGCTCTCGTTGCTCAGCACCTCGCGCAGGGCGTGGACGCCGAGCAGCAGGGCGCAGCAGGCGACGATGATGCGTGGAATGTTGAAGGCCGGCTCGCGGCGCGGGCCGGGATCGGTCGTCGACACCGCCGGCTAGTCGACATCCTCGACGGCGCCCGGACCCCCGCCGTGGACGCGCTGCGCCAGCGCCGCCTCCATGAAGGATTCGAGTTCGCCATCGAGAACCTCGTCGGGGGTGCCCGACGTGTGGCCGGTGCGCAGGTCCTTCACCAGCTGATAGGGCTGCAGGACGTAGGACCGGATCTGGTGACCCCAGCCGATCTCGCCCTTGGAGGCTTCGGTGGCGTTGGCCTCGGCCTCGCGCTTGGCCATCTCGGCCTCGTAGAGCCGCGCGCGCAGCATGTTCCAGGCGGTGGCGCGGTTCTTGTGCTGCGAGCGCTCGCCCTGGCAGGCGACCACGATGCCGGTCGGGATGTGGGTGATGCGCACGGCCGAGTCGGTGGTGTTGACGTGCTGGCCGCCCGCACCCGACGAACGGTAGGTATCGATGCGGCAGTCCGACTCCTTCACGTCGATGTCGATCTTGTCGTCGATGACGGGATACACCCACACCGAGGCGAAGCTGGTATGGCGCCGCGCGGCCGAATCATAGGGCGAGATCCGCACCAGCCGATGCACGCCCGATTCCACCTTGGCCCAGCCGTGGGCGTTGTGGCCCTTGACGAGCAGGGTCGCCGACTTGATTCCAGCCCCGTCGCCGGCCGTTTCCTCGATGATCTCGACCTTGTACTTGTGGCGCTCGGCCCAGCGCGCGTACATGCGAAACAGCATCCGCGCCCAATCGCAGGACTCCGTGCCGCCGGCGCCGGAATGGACCTCGATGTAGGTGTCGTTGGGATCGACCTCGCCCGACAGCAGCGCCTCGATCTGGCGGCGCTCGGCCTCCTGCTTCAAGCCCTTCAGGGCGTCGAGGCCCTCGCGCTCAGTGGCCTGATCCTCCTCCGCTTCGCCCAGTTCGACCAGCGTCGCCGCGTCTTCGAGGTCGCGCTCGAAGCGGGCGATGGATCCCAGGCGATCTTCAAGGTCGGTGCGCTCGCGCATCATCTTCTGCGCGGCTTCGGCATCGTTCCACAGGGCCGGATCCTCGACCCTGGCGTTCAGTTCGGCGAGGCGGCGCGTCGAGGCGTCGACGTCAAAGATGCCTCCTCAGCAGTCCCATGGACTGCTTGATGTTCTCGAC
>CAXTMA010000053.1:0-19014 GCA_964245015.1 uncultured Beijerinckiaceae bacterium
TTTGCCACCTGTTCGCCGTCGGCGTGTACGGCCTCGGGCTGCTCGCCTTCGAGATCTACTACGCCCTGCGGGTGTCGCGGGCGCCCTGGCCGCGACGCTTCATCGAGTTCTGCTGCGCCGGCTTGCCGTTCCTGCCGCTCGCCGGCTTCCTGGTCAGGAGCTCGACCTGGGGCCACGCCACCGAGTGGAACTGGGAGTCAACCGGCAAGTTCGACGGCCTGCTTTTCGTCATCGAAACCTATTCCGATATCGTCGCCTTCGCCCTCACCTTCGCGGTGGCGGTGGCCGGCGCATGGGCCCTGCGGCTCAGGATGCTGCGCATCCATCCGCTGCTGGCGACGCTGCTGGCGGTGGGCGGCCTCGTCTACGTGGCGCTGCCGCGGGTGCTGTTCGCGAGCTACCTCGCCGACCAGCGCCTGCCCATCGCGCTGGCCTTCATGGTGGTCGCCTGCTTCCGCGTCGACTTCGCCCAGGAAACCGTGCGGCGGCTGTTCCTGATCGGCACCCTCGGCCTGCTCGCCGCCCGCGTGGCGGAGGTCGACATCGCCTGGGCCAACGCCGAGCCGGCGACGACGGAAATGCGCGAGTCGCTGCGCAAGATCGCCAAGGGGTCCAAGATCCTGGTCGCCTACACCGACTCCAACATGCCCAACGAGGTCGAGCACCTCGGCCTGGTGCACGCCGTGTCGCTGGCCATCATCGAGCGGCAGGCGCTGATCACCACCGCCTTCACCACCGCCGGCAAGCAGATCATGCACGTGCGGCCCGAATACCGGCACATGGTCGACACCGAGGACGGCACGCCGCCCACCATCGACCAGCTCGTCATCGACGCGGTCGGCCGCTCCACCGACGACAGCGGCTACTGGCACGACTGGTTGAAGAAATACGACTACGTCTACCTCCTCTTCACCGACGAGGATGCCGACAACCCGATGCCGGACAAGCTGAAGACCGTCTACGAGGGCGACAACTTCCAGCTTTACCGCATCATGAAGCCGGGCATGGACCGCAACGCCCCCGACACGCCGAAGAAGCCGATCAAGCTCGGCGCCGAGGCGGCGGCGGCCGCCGCCGGTCAGCCGGCGCCCGGTGGGGCCAGGACGGGTGAGGTCAAGGCGGGCGAGGTGAAACCTGGCGATGCCAAGCCTGCGGCGATAGCCAAGCCCTGAGGGCGGACTGCCGAAGATTCCGCCCTTTTCCCGACCGCGACAGGTGAGCCTCTTCCGCTTGCCTCCGCCTTCCCCTCCCGCCTTCGGCAGGAGGCAGAAAGGTAAGGCACCGATGCAGGCGGAGGGCCCCCAAACGGACCCGCGCCGCCGTGCCGCCGCCTGATCTTCCCGCCTCGCGAGGGAGAACGTTCTCGCGATGCACCCCGCGTCCCCATCGGAACCTTCGAACCATGCAGCCGGCGCTTGCCGAGGGCGGCAACGGTCGCGTAAGCGGTTGAAGCGCCCGGCGCCCGCCGAGCGGAGGGCCGCCGTCCGAGATCGTCCGCATGACCGCCGTTTCGCCCCTCGCGCCAGCCAACCCGCCCGATATGCCGGAGGTCGCCGGCGTGCGCTTCGCCACCGGCGCGGCGGCGATCCGCTACAAGAACCGCACCGACGTCCTGCTCGCCCTGTTCGACAAGGGCACGCAGGTGGCCGGCGTGTTCACCACCTCGAAGTGCCCGTCGGCCCCCGTCGACTGGTGCCGGGTCAGGCTCGGAGGCGGCAAGGCGCGGGCGCTGGTGGTCAACTCCGGCAACGCCAACGCCTTCACCGGAAAGGTCGGGGCGAAGGCCGTCGCCGGCACGGCGAAGCGTGCCTCGGCCGCCCTGGGCGTGCCGGCGAAGGAGATCTTCGTCGCGTCCACCGGCGTCATCGGCGAACCGCTCGACGCGGCGAAGTTCGACGGCGTCTTCGAGCGGCTCGCCGCCGAGGCCTCGCCCACCGGCATCGCGGACGCCGCCAGGGCGATCATGACGACCGACACCTTCGCCAAGGGCGCGACCGCCACGGTCGACCTCGGCGGCGTGGCCGTGACGATCAACGGCATCGCCAAGGGCGCGGGCATGATCGCGCCCGACATGGCGACCATGCTGGCCTTCGTCTTCACCGACGCCCCGATCGCCGCGCCGGCGCTGCAGGCGATGCTCGGCCGCAGCGTCAAGGGCAGCTTCAACGCCATCACGGTCGACAGCGACACCTCCACCTCCGACACGCTGATGCTGTTCGCCACCGGCGCGGCCGCCTCGCGCGGCGCCCCGCACATCCTGCTCGCCACCGACCGCCGGCTGAAGGCGTTCAAGGCGGCGCTGAACGAGGTGCTGCTCGACCTCGCCCATCAGGTCGTCAAGGACGGCGAGGGCGCCCGCAAGTTCATCGCCGTCACGGTGGAAGGGGCCAAAACCGACAAGGCGGCCAGGCGCATCGCGATGTCCATCGCCAACTCCCCGCTGGTCAAGACGGCGGTGGCCGGCGAGGACGCCAACTGGGGGCGGGTGGTGATGGCGGTCGGCAAGGCCGGCGAGAAGGCCGACCGCGACCGGCTCGCCATCTGGTTCGCCGGCACCCGCGTCGCCCACAAGGGCCTGCGCGATCCCGACTACGACGAGGCGGCGGTGTCGGAGCTGATGCGCGAGCCCGATGTGCCCATCAAGGTCGACATCGGCCTCGGGCGCGGCCGGGCCACGGTGTGGACCTGCGATCTCACCAAGGACTATGTGGCGATCAACGGCGATTACCGCTCGTAGACCGGGCGCCGCCTCGGTCTCAGGCCGCCGGGGCTCAGAAGTTCGGGTAGCAGATCGGCCGCGCCGGATCGCGGTCGCGGTGGTAGCCGCGCGGGCAGGGCGGCGGCAGCCGCACGTAGGCCGGTCCCCCGAAGACCACGCGGCGGTTGGGGACGCAAATACCGAACGGGTCGCGATGGAAGTCGAAGCCGCAGCCGCCGGACACCAGGACGATCCCGGGCTGGCTGTCGGGCCGCCCATTTGGCAGCGCGCCGAGCGGCGACGCCATCGCGGCGACATTGCCGGCCATCACGAGCGCCGCGGCGAGAACCAATCCCTTCACCATCGTGTCTTCCTCCCTGATCCCTTGTGAACGGCCGTGCTGAGGCTAATCCTACGTGGCGCGCGCGGGCAACGGCCGTTCGCCGGAACCTCGCGAACCGGCCGGGGCCGTTCAACCGTCGCCGGCCTTGTACATGCGGCCACGACGGCGGGCGTTGCCTTCCGCCCAGTCGAGTTCTTCTTCCAGCGTCCGGTAGGCCTCGTCGCCGATCTCCCCGCTGCGGCGCAGCGCCAGAAGGCGCTCGCGTTCCGCGGCGATGGCCGTGATCCGCAGCTGCCGGAACACCCTGGGACGCAACGCTTCCATCCGCTCGCCCTGCAGCACCACGTCGTACTGCCGCCTGACGATCGCCGCCTCGGGCTCGTCGCGCGCTTCCAGCGCCTGCAGGGCGGCACGGGTCGCCTCCGTTCTCGCGAAGTTGCGCTCGCGGTCGGAGCGGCCGTCGTCGGTCAGGGCGAGCCAGCGCAGCAGTGGTCCCAGCGTCAGGCCCTGGAGCACGAGGGTTCCGAGAACCACGGTGAAGGCGGTGATGATCACCAGGTTGCGGTTGTGGGAACCGGCGGGATCGCCGGCGAGAGGCAGGGCCAGGGCGGTGGCGAGGGTGAGCAGGCCGCGCATGCCGCTCCAGCCGACAATCAGCGCGCTCTTGTAGGATCGACGGACGGGGGTCCGCCGCTCGGGCGGCAGCACCATCCGGTCGACGAGGCGGGCGAGGGCGTTGTAGGCGAAGGTCCAGAGCAGGCGCACCCCGATCACGGTGCCGAGCACGGCGAGGCTGAAGCCGAGGGCCGGGCGCAGGCCGCCCCCGAGATCGCTTCCGAGGTCGCGGATGATCTCCTGCAGCTGCAGCCCGATCAGGATGAAGGCGAGGGCGTTGAGCACGTACACCGCCACCTCCCAGACGGCGAAGGATCCGCGCCGGTTCTCCGCGCCCTGCCTCGTCGGGTTCCGGCGGGCCAGCACCACCGCGTACACCACCGTGGTCAGCACGCTGGACATGCCGAGGCGCTCGGCGATGATCCAAACGGCGAAGGTGCCGACGAACTGGGTGACCACCGATATGGCGAGGTCTTCGATGCGGCGCGTGATCCACATGTAGGCGTGCGCCAGGGCGAAGCCGAGGGCCACGCTGCCGATCGAGCTGGCGAGCAGCAGCGGCACCGTCCGGCTCACCGTCAGCCCCGATCCCAGCATCGCACCCAGCGCCAGCCGGTAGACCAGCAGCGCGCTGGCATCGTTGAGCAGGCCCTCGCCTTCCAGGATGACCATCAGGCGTCGCGGCGGCGACAAGCGGCCGAGCACGGCGGCGGCCGTGACGGGATCGGGCGGTGCCACGATGGCGCCGAGCGCGATCGCCGTCGACCAGGGCAGATCGGGCACGAGGGAGCGCGCCACCACCGCGACGGCCCCGACGGTGAGCGCCACCGCGATCAGCACCAGGCTGGAGATCTGGATCCAGTTCTCGCGGAGGTCGCGGGGCGAGGCGTCGAAGGCGGCGTCCACGATCGCCGGCGCCACGAACAGGGTCAGAGCCAGCTCCGGGTCGAGCCGGATGCCGGGCACGTCGACCGGCGCCAGGGCCAGGACCACCCCGGCCACAGCCAGCAGCACGGGATAGGGCACGCCGACCCTGTTGGCGAACGCCGTCAGGGCGGCCCCGCCGATGAGCAGGCTGATCAGGAGTTCGAAGAGAAGCATGGGTGCGGGGTAGAGCATCGCAGGGCAAGTGCGCAGCACTTTTTGCGTCTTCCGGTGCAGCAGCGATGCCGAAGGACCAGGGACGTTCGCCTTGCGAAACGGGAGGGATTGCCGTTGCGTCAAACCGGATAGGCCGTGGTCGGCTTTTCCTTCGACATCAACCGTGGCGCAAGCCACGCACGGCCGCCTACGCCCGCACCAGTCCGGCTTTGGCCAGCGCCGCGACCGTCGGGTAGCCGTCGACTGCCATCAGCAGGTCGGCTTCGGCCAGCATCGAGCGCAGCACGTGGATGATGCCGTCGCTGCCGTCCAGCGCCAGCCCATAGGCGTAGGGGCGACCGATGCCGACCGCCGCCGCGCCCAGCGCCAGCGCCTTCACCACGTCCGTGCCCGAGCGCACGCCGGAGTCGAACAGCACCGGCGTCGAGCCGGCCGCCTTCACCACGGCCGGCAGCATGTCGATGGCGGCGAGGCCGCCGTTGGCTTGGCGCCCGCCGTGGTTGGAACAGTGGATCGCGTCGACCCCGCCATCGATCGCGCGGCGCGCATCGTCGGGATGGCAGATGCCCTTCAGGATCAAGGGCAGCTTCGTCATCGCGCGCAGCCAGGGCAGGTCGGCCCAGGTCAGCGGCTTGCCGAAGATGCGCGCCCATTGCCCGATGGCAGCGGCCGGATCCTCTTCCGGCGGCTTGGCGAGGGAGGCGCGGAAGACGGGATCGGCCGTGTAGTTCGCCAAGGCGGCGCCGCGCAGCTGCGGGAAGTTCGCCGTGTTGAGGTCGCGCGGCCGCCAGCCAGTGACCCAGGTGTCGAGCGTCACCGCGATGGCCTTGAAGCCGGCGCGCTCGGCGCGGTGGACGAGGCTCTCGGCGACCCCGACGTCCTTGGGCGTGTAGAGCTGGAAGATGCCGGGGGTGTCGCCGAGCGCGTCGGCGACCGCCTCCAGCGGATCGTTGGACAGGGTGGAGGCCATCATCGGCACGCCGGTCGCCGCCGCCGCGCGGGCGGTGGCGAGGTCGCCATGGCCGTCCTGGGCGCAGATCCCGATCACCCCGATCGGGCACAGGAACAGCGGCGTCGGCAGCCGCATCCCGAGCAGCTCGACGG
The DNA here is from genome assembly GCA_964245015.1 of uncultured Beijerinckiaceae bacterium. GTDB lineage: Bacteria > Pseudomonadota > Alphaproteobacteria > Rhizobiales > Beijerinckiaceae > RH-AL1. Next base: position 5,862 of record CAXTMA010000053.1, read on the forward strand.
ACAGGTCGCGTCGCGTGCAGTCCACCATCATGCGGGGCATCAGGCCCCAGCGCTCGAAGGCGGCCGAGTTGGCGCGCTGCGTGTGCTCGTCGCCGCAGCCGCCCTCGACGTAATCGATCGTGCCGGCCGGCAGCGCTTCGCGGGCCTTGCGCGCCAGCGAGGCGAAGTCGACCGGCAACCTGGGCCGGACGCCGCGCAGGCCGCCGCCGTAGATCTCGTTCTGGAAATCGCCGAAGGCCGCCATCGCTGTTCCCCGGCTGTTTCCTGGCCCTGGCTGCTGCTTCCGGCTGTTGCTTTGGGCCGCCTACACGTCGGTTTCGGCGTGCTCGCCGTGGGCGTCCTCGTTGATCGTGAGGGTGCGCATCTGCGAAAAGTCGACCGACGTCGGCGCGTTGGCCTTGCCGGCGACCACCTGCAGCGTTTTCACCACATGTTCGAGGCGGCGGAAGGTTTCCTTGTAGGCGTCCGTGCCCGCATCGAGCCCGAGCGGCGCCAGGCAGTAGCCGATGATTTCCCGAGGCCGTTCGAAGGTGGTGCTCATCTGTTGATCCCGTTGCGATCGCGCGGAGTCGAGCTTTGCATCAGCGCGCCGGGCTTTTCAACCGAGGTCGTCCTCCCCGTTTCCGCCGCTTCGAGACCGCGCGCTCACAGCTCTCCGGTGAGGAACTGCGCCCGGCCCCGGCCGAAGCTCCAATCGGCGTCGGAGTTGATGATGAAGTTCACCATCACGTCGGCGGGCGCGATGCCGCAGGCCGACTCCAGCTTCTCGCAAAGAAGGCGGTAGAAGGCGACCTTCATCGCTTCCGACCGCGGCCGGCTCGTCACCTGCAGCATCACCACCTTGTCCGTGCGCGGGATGTCGAGGCCGGTGTCCTCGACGACCATCCGCGACGCTTCGTGCTCATGTATGATCTGGTACCGGTCGCGCGCCGGCACGCCGAAGGCTTCCAGCATCGCCTCGTGGGCGGCATCGAGCAGGGTTTTCAATTCGGCGTCGGAGCGGCCAACGACGAGGTCGAAGCGCAGCAGGGGCATGGTCGAGTCCTTGGACGATTGAACGGGTCGATGGATCAGATGTCGCCACGGGTGCGGATCAGCCCTTCCTGCACCACCGAGGCCACCAGGCGGCCCGCTTGATCGAAGAGCAGGCCGCGCGCCATGCCTCTGGCGCCGAAGGTGCTGGGGCTGTCCTGCGTGTACAGCAGCCACTCGTCGGCGCGGAAGGGGCGGTGGAACCACAGGGCGTGGTCGAGGCTCGCCACCGCGAACTCCGGCTCGAACAGGGTGCGCCCGTGCGCGGCCAGCGCCACGTCGATCAGAGTGAGGTCGCTGAGATAGGCGAGCACGGCGCGGTGGATGGCGGGATCGTCCGGCAGCCGGCCGGTGGCACGCACCCAGATGCGCTGGCGCGGGCTTGGCGGCACCGTCGGGTCGAAGCGGTCGGGGTCGCAGGGGCGGATGGCGATGGCGCGCTCGGCATTCCACCAGCGCCGGAGATTGGGCGGCACGGCGGCCGCCAGGGCGGCCGCGAGGGCGGAGTTGTTGACGGTGTCCTCGGGATCGGGCGCGGGCGGCATCGCCACCTGATGGTCGAGACCGGCCTCTTCGACCTGAAACGAAGCGAACAGGTCGAAGATGATGCGACCGTTCTGCACCGCCCGGCAGCGCCTCGTCGTGAACGAGCGCCCATCGCGCACCCGCTCGACGTCGTAAACGATGGGCATCGACGGATCGCCGGGCAGGATGAAGTAGGCGTGCAGCGAGTGCGGCGCCCGCTCGGCCACGGTGCGCGCCGTGGCAACGAGCGCTTGCGCCACCACCAGCCCGCCGAAGACGCGGCGCCGGCCGTCCGCCGGCACGGTGCCGCGGAAGATGTTCAGCTCGATGCGTTCGAGATCGAGCAGGGCGAGAAGACCGTCCACACCATCCATCGCCGCCCCAGCTCCCGCCTCGTTTGGCCGAGCCTACAGCGTCGGTCGCAGCGGCGCGATGGGGTCGCCCGCGCCGGCCGATGGCAGCGAGTGGACGGGATCCCGCTACTCCGCGGCCGTCATGTCAGCGACGCTCTGCCCCGTGCCGACCGGGCAGGACACGCCGGTGCCGCCGAGGCCGCAGTAACCGCCTGGATTCTTGGCAAGATACTGCTGGTGATAACCCTCCGCGTAGAAGAACGGCGGCGTGGGCACGAGCTCGGTGGTGATCGCGCCGAAGCCCCTGGCTTTCAGCGCCGGCTCGAAGGCCGCCTTGATCTGAGCCGCCTCGGCGAGCTGCGCCGGCGAGCCGTAGATCCCGGAACGGTACTGCGTGCCGGCGTCGTTGCCCTGGCGCATGCCCTGGGTCGGGTCGTGGCTCTCGAAGAAGTGCTTCACCAGCTCCGAGAAGCTCAACCTCGCCGGGTCATAGGCGACCAGCACCACCTCGTTGTGGCCGGTGCGGCCGGAGCAGACTTCCTCGTAGGTCGGATTGGGCGTGTGGCCGCCGGCATAGCCGACCGCCGTCGCGATGACGCCGGGGATCTTCCAAAAGGAGCGCTCGGCGCCCCAGAAGCAGCCGAGGCCGAAGAGGACCGTTTCCGTGCCGGCGGGAAACGGCGGCTTGATCGGGTTGCCGTTCACGAAATGGCGCGCGGCGGTGGGGATCGGGTCGTTGCGGCCGGGCAGCGCGTCGGCTGCGGACGGCAGCGTCATCGGCTTGCGGAACGAAAACATCATGGGGTCACACCTCCCTGCCTGTCTTCGCAGATGGGGAGACGCGGCTGTCGCCGCAACGGCGGGGCGATCGCCTCAGCGCCGGCTGTGGCCGATCTTCGGGGCGCGCACGCGGGTGACAACGAGCAGAAACAGGCCGAGCCCGCCCAGGACCAGCCACGTCGGCAGCAGCAGGATCGTGACGAGAAGCGGGTCCCAGAGCACCGGCGCCTTGCCCTGCACCAGCTGCCGCAAATGCGGCAGGCTATCGGGCGACACCTTGGCGATGACCTCGCTCAGCGGCAGGATATCGGCCTTGCCGGCCGCGATCGAGCGCGTCCCATCGACGATCAGGGCGGCAAAGGCGCCGGCCAGCAGGATCAGGCCGACAAAGCGGAAGATGAAGCGCATCGTGTGCCCAGCAACGGGCCGGCGAAGCCGATCCACTCGGCGCCCGTTTAGGCGAGGGGTGCAGCCGGGTCAATTCGCGGCCCCGGCGCTTGGCGTCCGGCGGTCCCCGTTTCACGACCAAGTGACCGCCGGGAGCCGGCGCGCCCCGGTTCAGGGCAGGGCGCCCATATTGGCCTGCACGTCCTGCATGGTCTGCTCGCAGCCCTGCTTGTCGCCGGCGCTGTCCTGCTGCTTGGCCTTGGCGAGCAGGGCTTCCGCCTTTTCCATCTTGGCCGGCGTCGCCGCCTGCTCGGCCGCCACCGGCGCCGGCGCCTTGCCCTGCTCGTTCGAGGCCTGCGCCTTGGAGTCGGGGCTCGACGGCTGACCCGTCACCTGCGAAGCGCCGGCGCTGTGCATGCGGCGCTCGATGGCCTGGATGTGCTGCGCGCATTCCGTGGCGGAGGCCGCCGTCGTCGCCGGGGCTACGCTCATCGCAGCGAGGGCGGACAGGATCAAAGGTTTCAGCATGGCGTCTCCTCGGCCGGGGTCAGCGCTCTCGCCGCGCGTGACACGCGGCAGCGTCCGTTATCGGGCCCTGCACAAAGTCAGGCCATCCGGCCGGGGTTCACCTTGCCGTCAAGGCAGTTTGTCACAGCTGTTCGCCGCCCGACGGCGTGTCGGGCGCGGCGCCGGGATCCGGCTCGGCGCGGGCTGCGGTCGCCGGCTCGACCCGCGTCCAATGCCCCATCTTGCGACCCGGCCGTTCCTCGGCCTTGCCGTAAAGGTGCAGGGCCACGCCTTCCACCGCGAGAAGGCGGCGCCAGCCCGACACCGCCGCGCCGACGAGGTTCTCCATCTCCACCCCCCGACCGTTGAGGGCGGTGGCGCCGAGCGGCCAGCCGCAGATCGCCCGGACGTGCTGCTCGAACTGCGAGCAGGCAGTGCCGTCCTGCGTCCAGTGCCCGGAATTGTGCACGCGCGGGGCGATCTCGTTGACGCGCAGGCGCTCGGCGCCGTTCTCCCGCGTCACGAACAGTTCCACCGCCAGCACCCCGACGTAGCCGAGCGCGTCGGCGATGGTGCGGGCGATCCGCACCGCTTCGGCGGCCGTGGCCGGCGCCACCGCCGCCGGGGCCACGGTGCGCTGCAGGATGTGGTGCTCGTGGCGGTTCTCGCAGACGGGATAGGCCTTGAACCCGCCGTCGAGCCCGCGGGCCGAGATGACCGAGATTTCCCGCTCGAAGGGCACCACCCCTTCGAGAATGGAAGGGACGCCGCCGAGCGAGCGGAACGCCACCGCGAGGTCGGTGCCTTCCTTGATGGTCGTCTGCCCCTTGCCGTCGTAGCCGAAGCGCCGCGTCTTGAGGATCGCCGGACGGCCGAGCTGGGCGACGGCGCGGGCGAGGCTGCCGGCCGTGTCCACGGGAAGGAAGGGGGCGGTGGCGATGCCGAGCGAGGCGACGAACTCCTTCTCGACGAGCCGGTCCTGGCTGGCGGCCAGGGCGGCGGCGTCGGGGCGCACGGGGCGGATCGCGGCCAGCACGTCCGCCGTGCGCGCCGGCACGTTCTCGAACTCGTAGGTCACGACCCCCACCGCCCCGGCGAAGCGGCGCAGGGCGGCCTCGTCCTCGTAGGGGGCGATCGTCTTCTCCGCGCAAACGTCGAAGGCCGGGCTGTCGGGATCGGGACAGAAGACGTGGGCGCGCAGGCCCAGACGCGCCGCCGCCATCGCCAGCATGCGGCCGAGCTGGCCGCCGCCGAGGATGCCGATGATGCCGCCGGGTTCGAGCGGGGCGGAGAACGCGGGCGCGGGTGCGAACGGAGCCGGATCGGGCAAGGAGGTCAGCCGCTGCCGCGCAGGCCGGCGGCTTCGGGTTGGCTGCCGGGCGCGAAGCCGGCCGTCTGCTCGAAGCGCCCGCCTCCGCCGACATCCTGGTCGGGCGTCAGCGCCACCGCCTCGCTGTTGGCCGTGCGCCAGCCGGCGAGGCGCTCGGCCAGCGCCTCGTCGTTGAGGGCGAGCACGGCGGCGGCCAGCAGCGCCGCATTGATCGCGCCGGGCTTGCCGATCGCCAGCGTCCCCACGGGAACGCCGCCGGGCATCTGCACGATGGAATAAAGCGCGTCGCGCCCGCCCAGCGCCGCGCCCGGGATCGGGACGCCGAACACCGGCAGCGGCGTCATCGCCGCCGTCATTCCGGGCAGGTGCGCGGCGCCGCCCGCGCCGGCGATGATGATGCGGTAACCGGCCGTCTTGGCGCCGCGGGCGAAGTCGTAGAGCCGCTCGGGCGTGCGGTGGGCGGACACGATGCGGGCGTCATGGGCGATGCCCAGCGCGTCCAGCGTTTCGCTGGCGTGCCGCATCACCGGCCAGTCTGACTGGCTGCCCATGATCACGGCCACCGGCTTGCCCGGGGACGGCCGGTCCAGACGGTGCTTGTCCGGGTGCCCCTGGCCCTCGTGGCGTTTGCTTCGGGCGGGTGCAACGGCAGGCGTTCGTGTACGCACGGGTCGGGTGCTCGGCGGAACAAGGATCGGGCATAGCGCGAAGCTCGGCAGCGCCGCAAGCCAAGCCATGCAACGGCAAGCCGTGCGGGCCCGCTCTTCAGGCGATGATGTCGGGCGTGAGCTGGTCGTCGAGGAAGCTCATCCGATCGCGCAGGCTCAGCTTGCGCTTCTTCAAGCGCTGGATCTGCAGCCGGTCGGCCGAGCCGAGGTGGGTCAGGGCCTCGATGGCGGCGTCGAGGTCGCGATGCTCCTGGCGCAGGTGTTCGAGTTCGATCGTCCAGGCCGCACGCTCGGCCTCGCTGATGGTTCGGTTCATATGGAAGCCTGCCGCCGCAGGGCCGTCGTTCGCGGGCTCGCCGCATAAGCGCCGAGATGGGCGGGCTTGGCAAGCGCGGGCGGCGGAGGCGATGGACGGCATCCTGTTCGCCCATGCCAGCATCCAAAGGCGCAGTCGCCGCTCGGCGTCGATGTCATCGAGCCCGCCGATGTCGCGCCGGCGGTGGTCTTCCTCGCCTCGGACGCGGCGCGGGTGATCGCCGGCAGCACGGTCGACGTCACCGATGGCGACAGCGCCAACAACATGGGGTGAACCCATGCATCCGACGCCGGTCGCGGCGACGGCGCCGCAGACGAACGCCCTTGCGGCGCCACAACCTTCTGTTAATTTTCCCGAAATGAACGGTGCGGGTTCGAGGGCGGCCATGACGGACGTTGTTGCCGGAAGTGCGGTGCCGGGCGGGGCGGGGACCGGTTATTTCGCCGCCAAGCAGGCGTTCAACGCAGCGCAGGGCTACCGCATCGACTACAAGTATCTCGCCATGGCTTACGGCATCGAGATCGCGGTGGTGGCGACCTCGCTGCTGTCGGCGTGGTTCTTCGCCAGGATCTACGGCCACAACGACTCCACCACCATGGCGATGATGATGCTGGCGCCGATCGCCTATGCCGGCGTGGAGATCGCCCGAGTGCCGCTGGCGCTGGCGCTGCGGACGCAACCGAACTGGTTCTGGAAGCTCGTGTTCGCGGTGATGGTGCTGTGCGCCGTCGCCGTCAGCGTGAAGTCGCTCTCGCAGCTCGGCGAGGTGATGTTCCGCCCGCGCCTCATCGACGTGACCCGCGCCACCGCCGCCCTCAAGGATGCGGAGAATGCCCGCGACGCTTACGGCGCCAAGGTCGCCGCCGCCGATGCCGTGGTTGCCCAGCGCTTGAGCGAACTCGGCGCCGCCGAAGCCCGCCTGAAAAGCGCCAACGGCGAACTCGGCTCGCTGCCGGCGGATCGCTGCTCCCGCGTTTGGCACTCCAACACGCGGGGGCAGCGCTTTTCCACCCAGGAATGCCACGCCGACGGCCGGCAGAAAGCGATGGCCGGCAACCTCGCCGATGCGCAGGCCGCCCGCGCCGATGCCTCGAAACAGCTCGACGCGGCGCGCCGCGAGCGCGACGCTCTCGACCCGACCGCCGCAGCCAGGGAGGTGAGCGCGCTGGAAGTTGTGCGGCGCGACGCGATCCTCAGCTCGCAGCTCCATTCCTTCACGGGCATGTTCTTCGGCAAGGATCCGACGGAGGTGAGCGAGGGCGAGCTGCACGCCTTCCTGCGCATCTTCGTGTTCTTTCCCGCCATCTTCGCCTCGCTCGCCGCCACCGCCCTGGCGCTGGCCTCGGTGACCCCTTTGAAGCAGGTTCTCGACCCGGTGGAGATCGACGGCGCCGACGTGCTGACCGCCTATCTCGCGCCGCTGACCGCCAGCATGACCGCGCAGGTGACGCGCTCGGCCGACGAGGCGGTGGCCCGCGCCCTCGCCGCGCGGATCCGCATCGAGCCGATCGCCCCCGACCTGCAGCCGGCGGTTCGGGACCCTGAGCCGGAGGGCGTGCCATCCTTCAAGTCCGCCGAAGTCAAGGCCGGCGATCACCAAGCTGACGATCGATCCAGCGAGGGCAGGCCTGCTGACACGCGTCCGGCGGCGCCGATGCGGCCGACGCTCGTGGCCACCAAGCCGGCGGCGCCGGACGCGGCCTGATGCTGATCGCCGGCACCAAGGCCAACCGCCAGCTCGCCGGCTCGGTCAACGCCCGCGTCGCCGCCGACGCCTCGATGATCTCGGCCCAGGCCTGGCTGATCCGCTGCGGCGCACTGGGCATGCTGGCGCTGCTGGTCGGCGCCGGGGTCGGCCTCGCCTTTCTCGGCGTCGCCCGAAGCCGCGACGCCAGCGGCGCCGCCGACCGTTTGGCCGCAACCTTGACCGGGGCGCTGGAAAAGGCGAGGCTGCACGCGCAGATCGATCCCGACTCCGTCGTCAAGCTCGATCCGGCCGCCCAAGTCGCGATGGACCCGGCCGCCAACAGGGTGCAGCTCGACGGCGCCACCCCCCGCCCGACCCGCGACCAGCTCAAGCCCGATGCAGCTTCCGGTTCGGGGCGACCCGTGCAGACCAACTACATCGTCTTCAAGGAGGTGCGCTGGGGGAACGGGCGCGTGGTCACCGGTTACGAGTTCGCGCCCGAGGGCAAGGCGCCCAGATCGCAGTATTGTTACTTCGCCGACGACGTCGACGAGCAGACCTCCAAGACGGTGTACATCGCCGCCGATGGCCGCTACCGCCATCCGCCCAATCCGCCCGCCGGCCTGGATCCGGCCAAGGCTGCGGCGGAGTGCGTGTGGTTCGACGGCCGGCCGACCAGGTTCTAGAGCGTTGAACCGGAACGAGCGCAGCGGTTTCGAATGGATCCGGTCCGCCGCCGCCTCCGGCGTTCGCCTCAACCCTTCGCAGGAACCGCCGTGTCCGGCCCGCGGTTCAGCCGGTTCAGGAGGACGCGCATGGTCGACACCGCTCAGATCAAGGAACACGCCGCCGTCGTCGGGCTCGACGGCAAGCACGTCGGCACCGTGGACAAAGTCGAGGGTCCGCAGATCAAGCTGACCAAGAAGGATCCCGACGCCGGCGGCATCCATCACTACATCCCGCTCGAATTGGTGCACGCCGTCGATGGCGGCACCGTCACGCTCAGCAAGCCGGCCGACGAGGTGATGCGGGAATGGAGCACGGGTTGAAGCGCCGAACGGCGAAACGGCCGTCGAATCAATCGTGACGGCGGGAAACATCCGGGCGCCGCGATTTGCGTCGCTTCCGGGAGGCGGTGAGGGCAAGCCCCGCGTGATCCTCGGAATGGCGCGGCTTCGCCCGGCCTGATCCCGCATCCGGCTCGGATGCGCTCGCTGTGGCGCCCGCCCGGCTGCGGCGTATGTTGTTATGTCGCCATCGACTTGGGGAAAGGTCGATCATAAGTCTGCGCGATCAGCGCGAGACTTTCATCGACATGCCCGACAGCGAAGCCAACCGTTTCACCGCTCGCGCCGCTCGCTACGCGCGGGTCGGTGCCAACATGAGCGGGGTGGCGGCGCGCATGGCGCGCGGCGCGCTGTTCGGGGCCAACGGGCAGATCACCAATGCGGCAGCGCTCACCCAGGCGCTCGGCGGCCTGAAAGGGCCGATGATGAAGGTCGCGCAGATGATGGCGACCGTTCCCGACCTTCTGCCGCCCGAATATGCCGAAGAACTGCAGAAGCTGCAGAGCGACGCCCCGCCGATGGGCGCGGCCTTCGTCAAGCGTCGCATGCAGGCCGAGCTCGGGCCCGACTGGCAGGCTCGCTTCGGCGCCTTCGACCTCCGCCCCGCCGCCGCCGCCTCGCTGGGACAGGTGCACAAGGCCACCACCAGGTCCGGCGCACAGCTGGCCTGCAAGCTGCAGTATCCCGACATGCAGTCGGCGGTGGAAGCCGACCTCAAGCAACTCGACTGGCTGTTTGGTCTGCATCGCCAGTTCTCCACCGCCATCGACACCCGCGAGGCCGCCAAGGAAATCGGCGACCGCCTGCGCGAAGAACTGGACTACGGTCACGAGGCGCGCAACGCCGCGCTCTACGGCACCATTCTCGCCAACACGCCCGAGGTGCGCGTGCCGGCCGTCCACGCCGATCTTTCGACCCGCCGCCTGCTGTCGCTGGGCTGGCTGGAGGGCGAGAAGCTGCTGTCCTTCAAGGAGGCCGACGAGACGACCCGCAACCGCCTCGCCGTTGCGATGTTCAAGGCGTGGTGGCACCCGATGGCGCGCTACGCCGTGATCCACGGAGACCCCCATCCCGGCAACTACACGGTCTTCCGCGAAGGGGGGAACGGACCCGGCGAAGGCGAGCCGGCCGGCATCAACCTGCTGGACTACGGCTGCATCCGCATCTTCCCGCCGCGCTTCGCCGCCGGCGTCGTCGACCTTTACCGCGGCTTCGTCAACGACGACGAAGCGCGCGTGGTGCACGCCTACGAGCAGTGGGGCTTCAGCAACCTGTCCAAGGACCTCATCGAGACGCTCAACATCTGGGCACGCTTCATCTACGCGCCGCTGCTCACCGACCGGGTACGAACGGTGGCCGACGGCGTGGCGCCGGGCCAGTACGGCCGCCGCGAAGCCTTCCTGCTGCACCAGGCGCTGAAGACCAAAGGGCCGGTCACCGTGCCGCGCGAGTTCGTGTTCATGGACCGGGCGGCGATCGGGCTCGGCAGCGTGTTCCTCCATCTCGACGCCAAGCTGAACTTCCATCGCCTTTACGAGGAGCTGATCACCGACTTCGACATCGATGCGCTCGCCGCCCGGCAGGGCGCGGCGCTGGCGAAGGTCGGGCTCGTGTCGGCGGGCACCGGGGGCCGCGTCCCGAACTGACGGCCCGCACCACCTCGATCGGTTGCGCCTTTCCGGCTCCCGACCGACCGTTTCCGGCCTTCCGCCATTCGTTTCCCGCCTTCGGCCACTTGCCAAGCAAGCTCGATCGTTGCAATTGCTGCACGACATGCACACGGTGGCGCGCGCGGGGACAACCGCGCGGCATTGCGTTGCTGGCGCCGATCGCGCCGGGCGGCAGGCCGGGCAGAGGGACACCGAGGACGATGGCCGACACGTTGGACTCCGGCGGGCATTCGGACATGGACTATGCCGAGCACGAGGCGACCTACGCCCTGTTCCTGCGGCTGATGAAGTTCATCACGGTCGGTGCCGTGTGCGTGGTGATCTTTCTTGCCGTGATGTGGGGCTGAGCCGGCTCCTCGCACCCTTCCACCTGACATTCTGACGGAAGCCTTGATCGGCGGGGCCGTCATGGCCGGAGATTGACATGCGTATCGCCGTTCCCGCGGAAAGCGACCCGTCCGAGCATCGGGTCGCCGCCACCCCCGACACCGTGAAGCGCTTCAAGGCCCTGAACGTCGACGTGGTGGTGCAATCCGGTGCCGGCCGCGCATCGGGGTTCTACGACAACGCCTATGAGGCGATGGGCGCCACCATCGCCCACTCCGCGCCCGACACCGTGCGCGACGCCGACGTGGTGCTACGGGTTCGCCGCCCCAGCGCCGCCGACCTCGAAGGATTGAAGAAGGGCGCCGCCGTTGTCGCGGTGATGGATCCTTACGGCCACGAGGACGCCATGCGCTCGCTTGCGGAGGTGGGCGCCAGCGCCTTCGCGATGGAGTTCATGCCGCGCATCACCCGCGCCCAGGTGATGGACGTGCTGTCGTCGCAGGCCAACATCGCCGGCTATCGGGCGGTGGTGGACGCGGCCGCCGAATACGGGCGCGCGATGCCGATGATGATGACGGCCGCCGGCACGGTGCCGGCCGCCAAGACGTTCATCATGGGCGTCGGCGTCGCCGGCCTGCAGGCGATCGCCACGGCGCGGCGCCTCGGCTGCATCGTGACCGCGACGGACGTGCGCCCCGCCACCAAGGAGCAGGTCGAGTCGCTCGGCGCCAAGTTCGTCGCCGTCGAGGACGAGGAGTTCAAGCAGGCGGAAACCTCGGGCGGCTACGCCAAGGAAATGAGCGCGCAATACCAGGAGCGCCAGCGTGAGTTGGTGAAGGGCCACATCGCCAAGCAGGACATCGTCATCACCACCGCCCTGATCCCCGGCCGGCCGGCGCCCAGGCTCGTTTCGGCCGACATGGTCAAGGCGATGAAGCCAGGCTCGGTCATCATCGACCTCGCCGCCGAGCGCGGCGGCAACTGCGAGATGACGGTGCCCGGCGAAACCACCCTCACCGACAACGGCGTCAAGATCGTCGGCTCGCTCAACGTCGCCGGCAAGGTGCCGGCCACCGCGTCCTCGCTTTACGCCAAGAACCTGTTCGCCTTCGTGGAAACCTTCATCGACAAGGACAGCAAGGGCTTCGCGATCCCGTGGGATGACGAGATCGTCAAGGCGACCCTGCTGACGAGGGACGGCAAGCTCGTCCATCCCAACCTGACCGGCGGCGCAACCGACAAGCCAACCACGCCCACGCCGGCCGCCGATCAGGCGGGCCCCGATCAGGCGGGCCCCGATCAGGCAGGCCTCGATCAGGTCAGGCCCGATCAGGCGACGCACGCCCAAGCCTCGTCCGAGGCCGCCAATTCGGGCAGGGCAGCCTGAGTCCGTATGTTTTCCCAAGAGATGTGATCCATGGCCGCTGACACCCCAGCCACCCTCCTCGAACGCGCCCAGGCGGCGGCCGACGCTGCCCGCCATGCCGCCGATCAGGCGCAGGCCTACGCCAACCAGATCGCCCACATGGCTCCTCCCGGCGGGGGCGGCGGCGCGGCGGCCGGAGCCGACGTCGGCGCGGTGGTGGCTCATGCCGCCACGGGTGGCGTTATCGACCCCTTCGTGTTCCGCCTCGCGATCCTCGCCCTGGCCTGCTTCATCGGCTTCTACGTGGTGTGGTCGGTGACGCCGGCGCTGCACACGCCGCTGATGAGCGTCACCAACGCCATTTCCTCCGTGATCGTGGTCGGAGCCCTGCTGTCGGTCGGCGTCGACGCCTCGGGCTACGGCAACGACGGGCCGATCTGGGCCAAGTTCTTCGGCTTCATCGCTCTGGTGCTCGCCTCCGTGAACATCTTCGGCGGCTTCCTCGTCACCGAGCGCATGCTCGGCATGTACAAGAAAAAGGGCTCAGCCTAGATGAGTGCGAACCTCGCCGCGTTCCTTTACCTGATCGCGGGCATCCTCTTCATCCTGTCGCTGCGCGGCCTGTCTTCGCCGGCGAGCTCGCGCCAGGGCAACCGCCTGGGCATGGCCGGCATGGGCCTCGCCGTGCTGACCACGCTGGCCTACCGGCCGCCCGCCGGCTTCGGGTCCTGGTTCTTCGTGATCGCCGGCATCGGCCTCGGCGGTGCCATCGGGGCGTGGCGCGCCCGCACCATCAAGATGACGGACATGCCGCAGCTGGTGGCCCTGTTCCACGCGCTGGTCGGCCTCGCCGCCGTCTTCGTCGCCGCCGGCGCCGCCTACGCCCCGCAGGCTTTCGGCATCGGCGAGCCCGGCAACATCCACGGCGCTTCGACGATCGAAATGTCGCTCGGCCTCGCCATCGGCGCCATCACCTTCTCCGGCTCCGTGATCGCCTTCCTGAAGCTCGACGGCCGCAAGTGGGCCAATCCGGTGCTCGCCCGCGTTTCCGGCGGCGCGCCGATCATCCTGCCGCAGCGCCATTTCATCAACATCACGCTCGCCCTGTCGATCGTGACCATGGTGATCGTGTTCATCT
>CAXTMA010000054.1:0-11487 GCA_964245015.1 uncultured Beijerinckiaceae bacterium
GCCTCTTCGACCTGCGCGCCGCCTGCCAGGGCTACGTCCGCTGGCTGAAGGACGATGCCCGCCGCTCCAGCAAGACGGAAGGGGCGAAGCGCACCGAAGAGCTGCGGCAGCGGAAGCTCGAAATCGAGATCGCCAAGGAGATGCACGAACTCGTCGATTTCGACACCGTCGAGGTCACCTTCACCGAGATCTTCACCGCGCTGCGCCTCGACATCGGCTCGGTGCCGGCGGGCGTCACGCGCGACCTTGAGCTGCGGGCCGAAATCGGGAGCCTGATCAATGGTGCCTTCGATCGTTGCCGCGCAAAGTTCGACGCAACGGTTGCGGCTCTACAAAGCGGTCGTCCCGTGCTGGATGCCGTGGAAGACGGAGAACCCTGACGACTGGGGCAGATGCCGCATTTACGGTCCTGAGACCGGCGTTCCCGGCCCGCGTAACCCGCAACTGACGCCCTACGCGATCCCGTTCGGCCGCGCGGTGGCGAGCCGAACCAAGATGATCACGGTGCTGGTCACGGCCGCGCAGAGCGGCAAGACCGAGACCTTTCTCGACATCCTCGGCGAGCGCCTCGACAACCGGCCGGTGCCGATCCTCTACGTCGGCCCCAGCGCCGAGTTCAACAAGGATCAGTTCGAGCCGCGGTTGCGGGACTTGTTCACCCAGGCCGAGGAGCTGGGGGAAAAAGTCACAGGCGGCCTCGACGGCCGCTGCCAGAAAAAGACCTTGAAGCGCGTCGCCGGCGTCACGCTGCGGCTCGGCACCGCGCGCTCGCCCACATCGCTCAAGTCGTCGCCGGCCGGCCTCGTGCTCGTCGACGAATACGACGACATGCTGAAGAACCTGCGGGACCAGGGCGACGTGTGGGGACTGATCGAGGCGCGCGGCGAGACCTACGCCGACTTTTCCGCCGGCCTGACCTCGACGCCGTCGCAAGGTCTGGTCGAGCCCGAACTTGACCCCGACAGCGGGCTGCACTTCTGGGGTGTCGCCGACGAAGAGGATGTCACCTCGCCGATCTGGCGCGTCTGGCAGCGCGGCACCCGGCATCACTGGTGCTGGCCATGCCCGCACTGCGGCGAATACTTCGTGCCGCGCCGCGACCGCCTTCGCTTTCCGCCCGATGCCACCCCGGCTCAGGCCGGGCGCGACAGCTGGCTCGAATGCCCGCGCTGTGAAAAGCGCATTTTCGAGGCGCATAAGAAGGAGATGAATGCCCGCGGCGAGTTCATCGCGCCCGGCGAGCGAATCGACCGCCACGGCCGCAAGTCGGGCTCACCGGCGGACGTCGGCATTCTGTCGCTGTGGGTGTCGGGGCTGTGCTCACCCTTCAAGAGCTTCGGAGCCCGCGCGGAACGCTACCTGGAAGCGGTGGCGACCAACGAGGCGCCCAAGGTCCAGACGGCGGTCAACGCCGCCTTCGGCGAGGTGGCGATCCAGGCCGCCGGCGATGCGCCCGACCACGCGGCGATCACTGCCAAGCGGGTCGGTCATGCCGAAGGTACGGTGCCGCACGGCGTGGTGTTTCTGCTCGCCGCCGTCGACGTGCAGAAGAACTGCCTGATCTTCGTGATCCGCGGCTTCGGCGCCAACGGCACGTCCTGGCTGGTGCGCCGTGGCGCGCTGTGGGGGCCGACCGCGCAGGTCGAGGTGTGGCAGCAGCTCTCGGTGCTGCTGATGACGCCGATCGACGGTCAGCTGATCAAGATCGCCTTCGTCGACTCCGGGTTCCGGCCCGGCGAGAAGACCTGGCTGCCGCTGAACCGGGTTTACGAGTTCTGCCGGAAGCACCGCCGCTTCGTGTTCGCCAGCAAAGGCACGGGACCACGCATCAAGCCGCTGGTCGAGTCCGCGATTGAGGTGAAGCCGGAGGACGGCTCGTCGAAGAAGTTCGGCCTGCGCCTCCTTCTGCTCGATGCCGGCCACTGGAAGGCAACGGTGCACGAGCGCCTCGGCCTGACCGCCGACGCACCGGGCTGCCTGCACCTTAACGCCGACGTCGACGAGGATTACTGCCGCCAGCTCGTCGCCGAAACCCGCGTGATCGGCGCCTCCGGCAAGCCGACCTGGGTCAAGCGGCAGAAGGACAACCACGCCCTCGACTGCGAGGCGATGCTGCAGGCGGCCGCCTTCAAGGTAAATGCCGAATATCTCGGCGCCGCCGCCGCCGATCGGGCTGCCGAGCGTCGGGCCGAGCGTCGGGAAAAGCAGCGCTCGACCGCTGCCGAGACTCTGGCATCGCGTCCGATCCATCCGGGGCCGGTGATCCCGCGATCCGAGCCTCGGAGCGATGTGCCGCCTCGGCGCAGCATCGGCGACTGGGCGCGCCGCTTCAATCGATAGATCGCCGGAAGGATTGGCATGGGCCTCAAGAACTGGCTCGCCGGCGCGATCGCCGCGGCGGCGCCGGCGCTCCCGGCCAGCCGGCCGCGCGCCTCCTCGGAGTACATGCGCGGCGAACGCGCGTCCCTGTTCTCGTCGTGGATGCCGTGGCTGCGCGACGCCCGCGAGGACGTCCGCTCGGCGTACTGGCTCGCCACCGCGCGCACGATCGAGATGATCCACAACTCCGGCTGGCTCGCCGGCATGGTTCTGCAGGGCAAGGCCTCGATCCTCGGCGAGGGCCTGCAACTCGCCCCGAAGCCCGACTATGCGACGCTTGGCTGGACGCAGGACTATGCCAAGACCTGGGCGGCGGTGGTCAAGCCGGCGTTCGAGGCTTGGGGCAACAACCCGTTGGAATGCGACGCCGCCGGCAAGTGGAACCTGCACCAGCAGGCGCGCTCGGGGATCGGCAGCTACTACGGCGCTGGCGAGATCGCGGCGCTGACACGTTGGATCGACCGTCCGCAGTCGCGCACCCGCACGAAGATGCAGCTGGTGCCCGCGCACCGGCTGACCCAGGAATGCGACGGCATCGCCATCTTCCAGGGCATCCGCATCGATGGCAACGGCCTGCCGTTGTCCTACCGCTTCCGGTTGCCGACGCCGATCCTCGAAAGCGGCAACGTTGTAGAGCTGCGGGCCCGTGACGGTCTCAATCGGCCCTACGTCACCCACATCTTCGACGGCGACATCGGGCAGATGCGCGGCCTGTCGCCGTTCACGCCGGTGCTGCAGCGCGTCCGCCAGTTCGACCTCATCACCAACAGCAATCTCTCGGCGGAGCTGCAACGGGCGCTGATCTCCGCGACCATCACGTCGGAAAAGCTGACGATGGAGGTGATGCAGGCCTTCCAGGATCCCGAGGAGCAGGGCGCCGGTGGCAACGTCGAAGCCCTTCTGGCCGCGCGGGACGACTGGTACGACAACACCAGTTTCGACCTGAACGGGCCGGTCAAGATCGTCCACCTGTTCCCCGGCGAGAAGCTCGACCTCAAGACCGGCGCCGAGATGACCTCGGTCTTCGAGCCGCAGGCCAACATGATGCTGCGCGAGATCGCAGTCGGCGCCGGCCACACCGTCGAGGAGATGACGGGCAACTACAACGGCGTCACCTATACCGGTGCGCGGATCTCCACGACGGTGCGCTGGCCGATCATGCTGTACCGGCGCAAGCACATTGCGGCGCCTTTCTACCAGGCCGCCTACGGTTGCTGGCTGGAGGAGGCGATCGAGGTCGGCACCGTGCCGTTCCCCGGTGGCCTGGAAGCCTTCGTCGTCAACCGCGAGGCCGCCTGCCGCGCGGTGTGGCGAGGCCCGGCGAAGCCGCAGGCCGACGACCTCAAGCACGCCAGCGCCTGCGAGAAGAAGAAGCGCATGGGCGTTATGACCGACGAGCGGATCTGCGCCGAGGATGGCGAGGACTGGGAGGACGTCTACCACCAGCTCGCCGAGGAGAAGAAGCGCCGCGAGCTGCTCGGCCTGCCGGAGCCGCTGCTGTCGGGCTCCACGGTCATCAACGAGGACGAGCTCGACGACGAGGAAACCGGCGGCGACAGCGGCGCTGGCGACAAGGGCAAGGATGGAGGCAAGTCCAAGTGATCGATGCTTCTACCCCGGCGCCGATCGCCGCCCCGATCGACTGGACCGACCCTTGCGCCCGCGCTCAGGCGCTGACCACGGCCTATTACACCTTGCTCTCGGGCGGCCAGGAAATCGAGATCCGCACCCGCACCGATCAGGCGGAGGAACTGGTGAAGTTCCAGCCTTCGAAGCTGGACGTGCTGCAAAGCGAGATGCAGGACGCGATCGACGAGTGCGCGGCCAAGAACGCCGGTCGCCCGGTCAGCGCCAAGCGCTTCGCCATCACCGCTCGCCACAAGCGCGGGCCCTGCTCGCCCTTTTATCCCAGGCGCTGGCCATGACGCGCGCCGCAGCCAGGCTCGAGCACGTTGCGGCGAAGATCTGCGGGCGACCGCTGCTGATCCTGCCGCAGAAGCTCGACGTCATTGCAGGCGTGCTCGCCGGTCGCCTCGGCCTCGATCTCGACCTGGAAGCGCCGGAACTCGGGCTCGAGCTCACCGAGCGCCCGGAGCCGCTGGCCTCGCGCTTCGTCGGCAAGCGTGCCACGACCGATGACGGCGCCGGCCTGCCTTTCTTTCGCACCGAGAACGGCGTCGGGATCGTCACCGTCACCGGGAGCCTGGTCAACCGCGGCGCCTGGATTGGCGCCAGCTCGGGCCTGACCTCCTACGAGGGCATCGCCGCGCAGCTCCGCGCCGCCGCCAGCGATAAGAAGACGACAAGCATCGTCATCGACGAGAACACCGGCGGCGGCGAGGCCACCGGCGCCTTCGAGCTGGCCGCGCTGGTCCGCGAGATCAATGCGGCAAAGCCCGTCACTGCCTTCGTCAACAACATCGCCGCGTCCGCCGGCTACCTCATCGCCAGCGGCGCCGGCCGCATCGTCTCGATCCCGTCCGGCATCACCGGCTCGATCGGCGTCGTCATGATGCACGCCGACTATTCCCGCGCGCTCGACCGCGCCGGCATCACGCCGACCTTCATCTTCTCCGGCGATCGCAAGGTCGACGGCAACGCCTACGCGCCGCTTGATGCCGGCACCAGGGACCGTCTGAAGTCCGAAGTCGATGCGATGCGCGAGGACTTCGTGCAGGCGGTTGCAGCCGGCCGCGGCGCGCGCTTCAGCGCCGATGCCGCCCGCGACACCGAGGCCGCCATCTTCACCGGCCGCGAGGCGAAAGCCGCCGGCCTCGTCGACGATCTCGCCACCTTCGACGCCCTCTACGACGAGATGACCCGCAACGCCGGCGGACGCCGGACGCCAGCCAGCAGGAGAGCCTCCGCCATGACCGACTTCACCCAGGCCGATCTCGACGTCGCACGCGCCACCGGCCGCGCCGAGGGTCATGTGGCCGGCAAGGCCGAAGGGCATGCCGCCGGTCTCGACGAGGGCAAGAAGGCCGGCGCCACCGCCGAGCGCGCCCGCATCAAGGCAATCGTCGGCTCGCCCGACGCCAAGGGACGCGAAGGCCTCGCCGCGCATTTCGCCTACGACACCGAGCTGACGGTCGAGACCGCCGATGCGGCGCTGAAGGCGTCCGGCAAGACGGCAACCGGCAGCCTCGCCGAGCGCGCCGCCGCCGCCCAGGTCGCGATCCACACCAGCGGCACCGACAGGCCCAAGCCGGCCGCCATCGTGATCGATGCCAACGCGATCTACGCCGGGCGCAACAAGGTCGGCTGACGCCGTCCCCACCGCGCTGCATTCCGCCACCGCGCCGGCTCCGCCCGGCCCTCACCCGTTTGGAGCCGCACCATGGCCAACTCCGCCTATTTCCCGCCCACCGTCGACATCGTCGAGGGCCGCCACACCGGCGAATACATCAAGTCCGAAGCCAACTGGATGCGCTCGCGCGACAACGTGATGATCGCCGCCGGCGCCGGCATCGTCATCCCCGGCCAGGTTCTCGGCAAGATCACGGCGAGCGGCAAGTTCGTGCCGCAGACGGAAGCTGCCACCGACGGCAGCCAGATCCCGGCCGGCATCAATTACGCCTACGTCAACGCGACGGCCTCCGATATCCCCGCCGCGATCACCGCCCGCGAGAGCGAGGTCTACGGCCTTCGCCTCACCTGGGATCCGGCGGTCTCCGGCACGCCGGCCAACCTCGCCGCCGCGACAGCCGCGCTGCAAGCGCTCGGCATCGTCATCCGCTGATCCTGGCCGCGGTACCGCCGCCCGCTTCCCGCCCCTCGTCGACCACGGGACACCTCAAACCATGAACAACATCTTCGCCGAAGCCCAGTCCGATCGCGCCTTCAGCGTCGTCGGCCTTACCGACCTCGTGAACAAGCAGCCCTACGTTCCCGGCCAGATCGGCAAGTCCGGTCTGTTCGAGTCCGACGGTGTCACCACGCTGCACGTCGCCATCGAGGAGAGGCACGGCGACCTGTCGCTGGTCGCGCCGACCCCGCGCGGCGGCTCCGGTGAGACCACCGACAACGAGAAGCGCAACATCCGCGACCTGCGCATCCCGCACTACCAGCGCGACGACAGCGTCATCGCCGACGAGGTCCAGGGAATCCGAGCCTTCGGCAAGGAAGGGATCGTCGACGAGAGCGGCCGCTCCGACCAGGTCGTAGCACTCGAGGATGTCATCGCGGCGAAGACGCTGAAGCACACCCGCGCGCTCGACGCCACGCTGGAGCACCAGCGTTGCGGTGCCTTGAAGGGTCTCGTCGTCGACAAGTTCGGAGGCGTGATCTACGACCTCTACCAAGAGTACAAGCTCACCACTCCCGCTCCTGTCTTTTTCGACTTCGCGACGGCTTCGTTCCCGTTCCGCCAATACTGCGCGGCTGTGCAACGCTCGATGGAGGACTCGCTCGACGAGGAGCTGGTGGTCGACGGCATCGACGCCTGGTGTGGCCCGGATTTCTTCGAGGCCGCCCTGCAGAACGCGGAATACCGTTCGACCTTCCTCAACACCCCGGCTGCCGCCGCGCTGCGCGAGAACGCCTACCTCCAGCAGTTCTCCTACGGCGGCGTCAACTTCATGCGCTACCGCACCGGCCGCCGCGCCGCCGCCTCGGCCGCGCCGCAGGTCGGCAACTCGCCGGTCGGCTTCATCGGCCCGGCCGAGATCCGCTTCGTCCCCCGCGTCCCCGGCATGTTCATGACCCGCTTCGGGCCGGCCGACTACCTGGAGACGGTCAACACCAAGGGTCTGCCGCGCTACGCCAAGCAGTGGATGAAGCCGAACGGCAAGGGCCTCGACATGGAAGTTCAGATGAACGCCATTTCCTGGTGCTCTCGACCCGAAGCGCTCCGCGGCGGCTACGCGAGCATCCCGATGCCGGCCGTCACCGTGGCGGCCCCGCAGCCGACTCTCTGATCCGATGCGCCCCGACCGCCTGGCCCGACTGCACGCCGCCGTCGACCGCCAGGCGGGCGAGCGCGTCCGGATCGTGCCGTACACGCCCGGCGGCTACGTCGCCGGCGCACCCGATCCCAGCCGGCCGACGGTGGAGTTCCGCGCGCCCGTCACCGCGGTGCCGAAGGACGCCCGCCAGCAGGGTACCGGCAACACCTCCGGACACGACGCCAAGCTGCGCCTCACCTCGCACACGGTGAAGTTCATGACCTCGGCGCTGCCCTACGCGCTCGCCAGGGGTGATCGCGTCCTGCTGCTCGACCAGGGCGGCTTGGCGCTCAAGGTTGCCGGCACCGATCCGTTCGGTACCGACCGAACGGTCGCGCACCTCGAACCCTTGCCGCAGGTCGCCACATGAGCCTCGCCTCCTTCGCGGTCCGCCAGTGCACCGTACAGGCGATCCGCGCCGCGATCTGGTCGGGCATGATCGTCGCCGACTCGCCGGCAAACGCGCTCGACCTGCTCGACAAGGCCGTCCCGGTGGTGGCCGTGTACACCGTCGCCAACAATGACGGTTTCGAGGGCAACGAGCTGCTGTCCGGCGACCCGCGGGTGTCGCTGTACGTCCAGATCTACCTGCCGACCACCTTCACCGTGACCTTCGGCGGCGCCCCGCTCACCTTGGACACGCGGGAAGAAGGCGCCGACACGCTCCTCGACGTGGTGGGTCGGCGCATCCTGTCCGCCCTGGTCGGCCAAGCCGAGCCCTGGTCGGCGCTGTGGGGCGAGCTGGTCACCAGGACGCGGACGCTCGCCGACGGATCCTACCTGCTGGAGTCCGACGAGGTGCGGGTCACCGCGCGGCAGATCACGCTCGAGTGCGAGACCCTTTACGATCCTATCCCGGGCGCGCCGCCGGCGGGACCCTGGGCTAGGCTGATCGCCCTGATGCGCACGGACACCTCGCCGCGCTCGGTGGCGCCGCTGGCCGACTGGCTGGCGAGCGAGATCGCCGGGCCGACGGCTCTGACGCAGGACGAACGCGACCGCATCGACCTCGGTCTGTCGGCCTACGCCGCGCAGGCGGTCGACATCCTGCCGATCGTGCGCGGCTCGGAGATCGGCGAGGTCGCGGTCACGGTGAACGGGCCGGACGGCGACGAGGTGGTGATCCCCGGCCCGGCGGGTGCAGCAGCATGAGCGACCACGTCGAGCACCACATCGCCGAGCTCTACGAGCAGATCTCGCACCTTCGCGGCATCGTCGAGCGCACCCATCGCATGGGCAAGGTGACGGACGTCGACTATTCCGACCCGAAGAAGCCGCGCTTTCGGATGGAACATGGCGTCGACGAGGACGGCCAGCCGGTGAAGGGCCCCTGGCAGCCCCACACCCAGCACGCCGGCGACCGCGCCATCCACACGCCGCTGACGATCGGCCAGACGATGCTGTCGATCGCGCCCGACGGCAACTTCGAGAACGCGGTGGCGATGCCCTACGGCCCTTCGCAGAACTACCAGGCGCCCTCGACCAGCAAGACGGACCACGTCGACAAGCTCGGCAACGTCAGCACCACGCTGAACAAGGACAGCCACGTGCGCAAGACCGCTGGAGCGACGGTGACCCAGGACGGCAACGGCCACCAGATCGTGTGCGGCGGCGTGACCGTGGCGGTGACCAGCAGCGGCGTGGCGGTCACCGGCGGCAAGATCACCCACAACGGCAAGGACATCGGCGCCGATCACATCCACGGCGGCATCCAGCGCGGCGGCGCCAACACCGACCCGCCGGCGAACTGACATGCCCACCTCGACCGGCATCGACCGCGCGACCGGCCTGCCGCTGTCCGACCTCGACCACGTCCGACAGGCGTTCCGCACCATTCTCACCACGCGGCTCGGCTCTCGGGTGATGCGGCGCACCTTTGGCGCTGCCGTTCCAGGCCTGCTCGGCCGACAGCTGGTGCCGGCGACGCTGGCCGTGTTCACCCAGGCGATCAGCCTGGCCGTCTACCTGTGGGAGCCGCGCCTGGCGATCGTGCAGGTGCTGTACCCCGCCCCGCCCAATTCGACGCCGTTCCTGCGCGCCGGCCGGATCGCGATGGCGATCCTGGCCGACTACCGCCCCTACGCCCTTAGCGGCGACACCACCACGGGCGTGCGGCGCATCTATCTCTGACGGCACCTCGCCGTCTCTGACCGCAGCGTCGCCAGGCGACCGGGAGGCTCCATGGGACGCTTCACGCCCATCGACCTCGCCACACTGCCGGCGTTGCCGAAGACTGCGCTGACCTTCGAGCAATACTACGCCGCCTACATGGCGGACCTCACCGCCCGGCTCAACGCCGTCGGCATCCCCTACAACGTCGGCAGCCTGCAGACCGACACCTACGCCATCACCGGACAGGCCTTCTCGTACCGCACGCTCGCCGTCGCGCAGTCGATCGACGACGCGATCGCCGCGGTGCTGCTGCCGACGTCCTACGGTGCCTACCTCGACAACCTCGGCGCCACCCAGGACCCGCCGGTGGCGCGCAAGGTGGTTGCGCCGGCGAGCGGCGCGACGCCGGCGGTGATGGAAAGCGACAACAGCTACCGCGCCCGCATCGCGCTGGCGCCGGACGCCCTGTCGACCTGCGGCCCGCGCGGCGCCTACCTGTTCTTCACCCTCGCCGTCGACGGCACCGCCGCGGTCGCGGTGTACGGGCCAATGAGCTACGGCGGCACGCCGGGCAACCCGTTCGTGCCGCTCGGCGAGGTGCAGGTCGCGATCCTGGCGACGGTGGCTGCATCGGCCGCGACCAACGGCGACGGCACCGCGCCGGCGGCGCTGCTGGCGGCGGTGGGCGCCGCGCTGTCGGCCGACGACCGCCGCCCGATCGCCGACTTCGTGGTGGTGACGGCCGCCACCGTGCAGCCCTACGCGATCAACGCCATCCTGCCGGTCCGGCGCGGCACCGACCAGATCTCGGTCCTCAACGCCGCCTACGCCCGTGTCCGAGCCGCAGCCGACTTCGCCCACCGCCCGGGCGGCCAAGTCCTCGCGCAGGATGTCACCGCCGCCTGCAAGGTGCCCGGCATCAACGGCCGGCCGGTGGTGGGCGAAGTCGCCCTGACCGGCTGGAGCGATCAGAACGGCGTCGCTCCGGTACCGGGCGCCAACGGACCGGCCTTCGTCGCCCCGTATTGCGCCCCGGGCGACCCGGTGATCACGGCCGTGGGCAACGACACGACGCAGCTCGTCGCCGGCGGCATCACGCTATCCGTGGTGGTGTCGGATGACTGACCCCAAAGCCCGGCAGGACCTCGTCCCCGAGCCGACGCCGCCCGAGCGGGCGATCGAGGGCGCGGACGCGGCGATCGCCGACGTCGACGTCACCCAGATCATCACCGCGCGCTCGATCGCCGACGCGCCGGCAGCCTACCTGCCCGCGCTCGCCTACGAACGCCGGGTCGTCGCCTGGGATGCGCTGTGGTCCGACGCGGTCAAGCGGGCCGTGCTGGAGGCAGCGCCGGAGGTGCACCGGCACTGCGGCACGCCCTACGCGGTGAAGACGGCGCTGGCCGCGCTCAACGTCGACGCCACGCTCACCGAATGGTGGCAGCTCGCCCCGCAGGGCGTACCCTACACGTTCCATGTCACCGCCTACGCCCGAGGGCGGCTCTACGACGGGCCGCTGCTCAACGCCCGGCTGCAAAGGATCATCTTCGCCACGGTCATGGGGACGAAGCCGGAATCGCGGGCCTTCGACCTCACGGTCGCGGCGAAGCTGCCGGCGACGCTCGGCCTGGCACCCGTCGCCGTGGCCCGGTCGCGCACGGCGGTGGCGATGGTGCCGCGCAATGCCCGTGATCTCCAGGCGACGCTCGGGGTCGCCCCCGTCGCCGTCGCCCGCTCGCGCACCGCCGTCGCCCTCGCACCGCGCCACGGCCGCGACCTTGCCGCCACGATCGGGCTCGCCGCCGCCGCGGTGGCCCGGGTGCGCGTCGCCGTCGGCTTCAACTTCAAGGCTGCCCCATGAGCGACGCCCTTCTGCCGGTCATCACCAACGCCGGCCTGGCGGCGGCCTGCGCCGTCGGCAACGGCCTCGCGGTGGAACTGACGCAGATCGGCGTCGGCCAGGGCGTGCTCACCAACGGGGTCGGCGGCGGCTACACGCCGAGCGCCGCGCAGACCGCGTCGGCGCGCAGGAACAGCTTGCCGCCGAAGC
>CAXTMA010000054.1:11497-18793 GCA_964245015.1 uncultured Beijerinckiaceae bacterium
AGACCGCGTTGCAGAGCGAGGTGATCCGGGTCCCGATCCTGTCGGGCGCGCCGCTGGGCCAGAACGCCTTTTCCGTCGAGGGCGTCATCCCGTCCTCCTCCGCCCCGGCGAACTACGTCGTCTGGGAGATCGGCTTCTACACCAGCACGGGCGTGCTCTTCGCCATCTGGAGCTCGCCGCAGTTCCCGCTCGCGGCGAAGACCGGTCTCAGCGACATCCAGCTCGCCTTCGACCTGTTCCTGCAGCAGGTGCCGCCGGGCTCGATCGCCGTCACCGTGTCGGGCCCGAGCATCCCCTCGACGTTCGGCGTGCTCGCCGAACTGCTCGCCGTCCAGGCCAACGGCTTCGCCGGGCGGGTGAACGCAATCCATCGCCGCTTCATCGCGGGAAACTGAGGGAACAGCCCCGTGACCGGAACCGTCGTCGACTCCCTGAATGACGCCACCGCGGCCCTGAACGCGGCCACGCTCGCGGTAAACGCGCTCGAGGCCGATATCGCCACCAAGGCGACGGCGGCCCAGACCGCCGCCACCACCGTGATCAACAACTTCGTCAACGCGCCGCCGTCGACCGCGTTCTTCGTCGATCCGGTGAACGGCAACGACAGCAACGCCGGCCCCGACCTCAACAACCCGATGAGGACCCTCGATGCGGTGCTGTTGAAGCTGCCGCGCGACGGCTTCACGACGATCTACCTCCTGGGGGATGTCGTCGTCAGCAACTATAGCAACCTGTATGCCCCGATCACGATCTACGGCATCCAAAAAGGCAACAGCGCGACGGGCGGCACCTTCAGCGCGTACACGAGGAAGCTCACCTTTCTCTCCGAGGCGGCCAACAGTCCGGTCCCCGGGCTGGGCAGGACGGTCGCGGGGTTCACGGTGGCGGCGGCCTACATTCGCTACCAGTACGTCTCGATCGTCATGGGGGACCCCGTCTCGGCGATCGGCCAGAAGGCCCACAACATCCTGCAGGGCGCGACGGCACAGCTTTCCTCCTGCAGCCTCGACGCGCCGGACGACACCAGCCTGGCCAGCTTCTGCGCGGGCGTGGACGGCGCCCGCTCGTCCCTGTGGTTCTCCGGCTCGCTCGGCCCGAACGCGTCGGGCCGAATCGTGTCGGGCGTCCCCGCGGGCCAGAACCCCAACGCCTACGGCTACACCTTCCAGTCCAACCTGCTGTCGGCCTGAGCGCGTCCGGTCGCGCCCCCCGGTCGCGATCCCCCGCTTCGCGCTCCTTCGGAGATCCTTGAGCCATGCTCCTCAGCCTGACCTACCAGGGTTCGACGTTCCATGACGTCGCTCCCGATTTCCTGTCCGCGATGAAGATCCCCGACGCCGTGGTCCTCGCCGCCGCGCAGGGGGCGCTCTGCGTCGCCGTCGACGCGCAGGCCGAGAAGCTCCGCATCGTGGTGCTCACGCCCGGCGCCGGCCAGGCGATGGAGTACGGGGAGCTGAAAGCCGAGGCGCAGGCGGCTCTTGCCGCGACCGCTGCGGCGACGCCGGCGCTGTACCCGATGCTGGCGGCGAGCGTCGGCATCGACATCGACCCCAGCACCAACGCGGTCGCAACCGACGTTCTCGGCGTCGCCCGCGCCGTGATGGTGCAGTCCGCCGCCTGGACGGCGTTGGGCGCCGCAATCCGGAAGGCGCGTGTGACGGGCAAGGCGGCGATCGCCGCTGCATCCGACCTCGCGTCGGCGAAGGCCGCCTTCGCCGCAATCACCTGGCCGGCCCTGCCGACGAGCTGATCCGCCGGTCCACCGCTTCGATCCGCCCGCCATCCAGGGCCGCCTCCGGGCGGCCTTTCCTTTTCCCGCAACCGCCGCGCGCCGGCCAGGAGAACGCCCCGTGACCTCGCCCTTCTTCGGTTTCGTCATCAACGAGCAGGACACCGACGCCCCGACCCCGGTGATCAGCGACTTCTCGATCATCGGCCTCGTTCTGCCCTCGCAGGACGCCAACGCCGCGGTGTTCCCGCTCAACACCGCCGTGTCGGTCAACTCCGGCGATCCCACCGTGCTCGCCGCAATGGGCACCGGGCCGCTCTATCGGGCGGTGGGGCGCATCAACGCCCAGCTCGCCGACCTGGAAGTGTCCGCGCAGATCGTGATCGTGCGCGTGGCGATGGCGTTCGAACCCGACGGCGTCACCGAGAACGTCGCCGGCACCATCGCCAACATCGTCGGCGACCCGAACGCCGGCACCGGCCTCTACGCCCTGCCCAAGGCGCCGCAAACCTGCAACGTCACCCCGCGCCTGCTCGGCGCGCCGGGCTACACCGGCTGGACGGCCTCTGCCGCCCAGGCGCTGGCCATCGGCGCGCAGGGCAGCGGCTACAAGAGCCCGGTGGTCACCTTCAGCCCGGCCGGCTTTGGCGCCGTGGCCACCGCCACCGCCTCCAACGTCGGCGTGCAGGCGGTGGCGCATGCCGTCGAGGCCGACGGCGAGATCACCGGCGTCGCCATCGACAACGGCGGCCAGGACTATCCCACCGCGCCGAGCGTGACCTTCGCCGGCGGCGGCGGCACCGGCGCCGCGGCGCACGCCGTGGTGGCCAACGGCATCGTCACCGCGATCGTGATGGACAACGAGGGCACCGGCTACACCTCGGCGCCCACCGTGACCCTGTCGGCGCCGCCCGGCGGCGAGATCACCGGGCTCAACCTGACGAGCCCGGGCGCCTTCCCGCCGGGCACCACCGTGACTGTGGCGATCGCCGACTCCAACGGCGGCGCCGGCGCCGGCGCCACGGCGACGCTCACCCTGCAGCAGCTCGCCAACCCGGTCTGCGCCGCACTGCCGGCGGTCGCGGCCAGTCTGCTCGCGCACTACATCGTCGGCGGACCCGGCGGGTCCAAGCAGGACGCCCTGAACTGGCGCACCCTGCTCAACGACAAGCGCTGCATCGCCCAGGATGACTGGGAGATCGTCGCCTCCGGCCAGGGCACGGCCTACATCGACGGCGCCGCCCGCTCGCTCGGCCTCGCCGTGCGCACCGACTTCCAGCACAGCGGCTACCCTTTCTACGCCTGGGCCAACACCCCCGTGCAGGGCGCGCTCGGCCTGAAGCGCTTCGACAGCTTCAGCCTCACCGACGGCGCCACCGACGGCCAGGAGCTGCTGGCCGCCGGCGTCGGCGTCACCGTGCGCGGCGACGCCAGCGACACCTCGCTCGACTCGTCCGGCTTCGTCGCCGTGTCGGTGAACAACTGCAATCCCGACACCAACCTGAACTTCTACAACAAGACGCGCGGCCGGGACTTCATCGACCTCACCCTGATCAAGACGATCCGCACCCTGCTCGGCAAGAACAACATCTCCGTTCAGAGCGTGCAGGCCGTGCTCACCACGATGACCCAGGTGATGGTGGACATGCCCAACGATGGCGAGGTCGGGTACCAGATCGGCTTCAAGGCGAGCGACAACAGCGTGGCCGCGCTGCGGGCCGGCAAGTTCACCGTCTACGACAACTCCGAGGAAGCAGCGCCGATCTGCCAGATCACGATCAACCGCGCCCTCGACGCCGGCGCGCTTACCGCCGAGCTGGTCTCGCTCGCCTCGGCGACCAGCACCGTCAACGCCTGACGCCGCGCCGCCGCTGCCCCGCTCCGCAGCGGCGCCCCTGCCGCTCCCCCTGAGATCACCGAGGATCCCCCGCCATGTCGGACCTTTATGTTTCCGAAGCCTTCAACCTGTTCGTCGGCGACGCCGGCCCGGACAACACCAAGCACCTCATCATCAAGAACCTGAAGCTGCCGGAAATGGAGGAGCTGACCGCGCAGCACCATGCCGGCGGTTCGTGGGGCGCGCTCGACATCGGCGGCCTCGGGATGAAAGAGCTGATGTGCTCCTTCAAGCTGACCGGCTGGGATCCGCAGACGATCGAGCAGTTCGGCATCAACGGCCGGGTCAAGTACCCCTACACCGCCTATGCCAACGTGCGCTCCAAGGCCACCGGCGCCGCCACCATGGTGATGGCGAAGATGTGGGGCCGCATCACCAAGATGGCGCGTCCCGAGATGAAGCGCGGCGACCTGCTCGAGGTCGACCACGAGATCAAGGAGATCACGCACTACGAGGAATACTTCGGCAGCCAGGAGATGTTCTACTGGGACTGGCAGACCAGCCTTTGGCGCGTCCAGGGCAAGGTGCAGAACCAGGACGAGATCACCAACCTGTCGATCCCGGCGGCGAGCGCTTCGGCCAGCCCTGGCTCGACCGGCACGTAAGACCAACCGACTTCCTGGGCCGCCGGTCGCGGCGGTTCGGTCGTCCTGAACTCCTTCCCGTTCTCAACCCCACGCAGGTCCGACACCCATGGATATCAACAGCGTCCCGCCTGGCCTGTCACCGGACGCGATGGCCGTCGCCCTCGCCGGCCTGCAGCCGCCGCCGCCGGCCGTATCGGCAACCGAGCCCGCGCCGGCCGCGCGCTGGCTCACCGACAAGCCGCGGGTCACGCACTACGACCTCGAGTACCCGTTCGCGATCGACGACGTCGAGTACAAGGTGATCACGCTGAAGCGCCTGATCGCGGGCGAGGTCGCCGCCTTCGTCGATCGCATGCGCAGCGATCCTGCAAAGGAATGGCGCTTCCCGCTGTTCTTCCACGGCGACCACGAGCTGTCCGACGCGGCCTGGGAGGCGCTCGACGACGACGACCGCTTCGCCCTCGAGGAGATCTCGACCGGTTTTTTGCCCGCGAGGTTCCGTCGGCGGACGGCGGCGGCGGCCTGATCGGGCCGGACGACTGGCGATACTGGCGGCAATTCGTCGGCCGCGTCGCCGGCTGGACGATGGCCGAGCTCGATGCGCTGCCCTGGGATGCCTTCCTCGACGAGGTCGTGACGTCGATGCGACTGCGCCGCGATCTGGAGCCGTGACATGACCGTGATCTCGTCGGCGCTCAAGATCAGCTTGATCGAGGACGCGACCAAGAACGGGCCGCGCGTCGCCGAAGCACTCGACAAGGTGCAGAAGCACGCCGATGCGCTGCGGACCTCGCTCGCCAGGTCCGGCCTCAGCGACAAGATGCAGGCCGACCTGACAAAGATCGGCGCCGGCGCCCAGCACGTCGACGAGCTGAGTGCGTCCTGGCAACGCTACAAGGTCCAGCGCGGGCTGGTCGGCACGGCCGACCACGACCTGACCAAGGTCCAGATCGACGATCTCAAGCGGTGGGAGAAGGAGGCGCTCGCCGTCGAGCGCGTGGTGATGGCGGCCGAGGTCGCGCAGGTCAAGCAGCGGCAGGCCCTGGAAAAGGCGACCGCCGACGAGGTCGTGCGCATCGCCGAACGGGAAAGGGCCAAGAAGCTCGCGCTCGCGGAGAAGGAAGCGCGCGACCAGCGCCGCCTGCTCGACGCGCAGGTCGCGCAGGCCGAGAAGGCGGCGCACCAGCGCACCGAGGCGATCAAGCGCGGTGGGATCGGGCATATGGTGGCCGGCGCCGCAGCGGGCGCGGTCAGCGCGCACGGGGTGGTGCGCGCCACCGAGAGCTCGATCGAGAAGGGCGCCGAACTCCAGCACACCCGCATGACGCTGGCGCAGGCCGGCGTCGGCCCCGAGATGCGTAAGGCGATCGAGGATCAGGCGCTCGCCCTATCGGCGCGCTTCGGCAACGTCGCCCAGACGGCGATCATGGACCTCGCCAAAGAGGCGCGCTCCGTCCTCAAGGATCCCGAAGAGGTCGGCCCGATCACTACCGTGCTGGCGCAGGCCAAGTCCGTGCTCGACGCCGCCGACCGCACCGGCGGCTTGAGCGAGGGCCTCGGCATGCTGGTCAAGGGTGCCGAGTCGATCGGCGCCGCGCAGGATCCCAAGCGCTTCGCCAAGCTGATCGACGCCTACGTCAAGGCCATCCAGGTGATGGGAAAGACGATCAACCCGGAGCAGATCTACGAGTTCGACAAGTACCTGAAGTCGGCTGGCGTCAAGGTTTCCGATCGCTTCCTGATGACCACCGGCCTGAGCCTGTCGCAGGAAATGGGCGGCTCGACCGCTGCCAACGATTACTTCCGCACGCAGAAGGATATCGTCGCCGGCTTCCAGAACAAGCATATCCCCCTCAAAGAGATGGTCCGCATGGGCCTGATCGACCGGCGCGACGTCGAATACACGCGCACCGGGGAGGCAAAGGGCATCAAGGCCGGGCACAAGGGCGTTCACGGCGCCGAACTGGCATCAACCGACCTCGACCTCTGGGTTTATCAGGTCCTACTGCCAGCCTTGGAGAAGAAGGGCCTCAAGACCGAGGAGAAGCAGCTCGCCTGGATCACGAAGGTGTTCACGGGCGGCGAGAGCGACATCATCGCCAAGCTGATCACCCAGCGCGCATCGTTCGAGAACCACGCCACGGGATTTGGTCAGGCGTCGGGCCTTGCCGCCGCCAACCAGAACCGCGAACTTGCCGCCGTCGGCTTGGACGCATTCACGAAGGCGCTCGGCAACCTCGAAGCCAATGCGACGTCGCCGGCGATGGGCGCCGCGGGCAAGGCTCTGTTCACGCTCGCCGACGGCATCAACTATCTCGCGATCAAGGCGAAGGACCATCCCACCCTCGCGGTGACCGCGGCGGGGGCGGCCTCGGTCGGCGGCCTCGCCGCCTCGGGGTACCTCGCCTACAAAGTCATGAACGGTTTCGGGCTGGGAACGTCGGCTACGGCGCTGACCGGCTCCGCTGCGGCGCTCGATACCGCGGCGGCCGCCCTGACCGAAGCCGCAGTTGTGATGAACGGAAAAGGAGTTGCCGACCTTGCCGGCAAGGCGGCGCCCGCTGCTGCAGCAGCCTTGCCGAGCTTGGCGGGAGCCGTCGTCAAATCTATCCCGATCGTTGCGGCCACGGTCGGCCTCACCGAACTCAGCCAGACGAAGGACGCCCACACCGGCGAGGACATCACCTCACAGGCCTCCGTCGGGCAGGCCCTGGCAGATTGGCTTTTCGGCAATAAGGACGAAGGCAAAGCCGGTCCGCACAGACGCCCAGGCATGCCGATCGCCGGCGCCCGTGCCGCCGGTGGCCCCGTGACGGGTGGCAAGACCTACCTCGTCGGTGAACGCGGCCCCGAACTCTTCACCCCCGGCCTGTCGGGCGCGATCTCGACCCACGACGTGCAGCGCATGCTGTCGCGCGCGTCCTTCTCCCCGGAGAGCGGCGGCGGCGCGACGGTGCACCTCGCCGCGCCCGACCTCGCCGGCGCCGTGCTCGGCGTGGCGCGCGCGGTTGATCGGCTGACCGCCCGCGAAACGATGGCCTTCAGCGAGTTCGGCCGCGGTCTCGCCATGGTCGGCGCCGGCA